>JBEQBV010000122.1:0-10937 GCA_041639635.1 Novosphingobium sp. | reverse complement strand
CAGAGTTTCTGCGCGAGACGAACGGCTCGTTCAAACTGGGCATCGAATTTGCAGGCTGGCGGCACGAAGGCCACAGCTACATGCATGCCTTTGGCAACATCGGCCGTCCGGTGGGGCTCCTGCCCTTTCAGCACTATTGGCTGCGCGCCAAGCAACTGGGATTTGCCAAAACGCTCCAGCGCTATTCGCTGAACGAACTCGCCGCGCGCACAATGCGGATGCAGCGGGGCCGCCGGACGCCACAATCGCCGGAACTGGCCTATGCCTATCACTTCGATGCCGGGCTCTATGCCGCCTACTTGCGCCGCCATGCGCAGGCGCGCGGCGTTGTTCGCACCGAAGGGCTGATCCAGTCGGTTGAGTGCGATGGTGAGAGCGGCGATATTGCCGCCCTGGTCCTTGATGGCGACCGTCGGATCGCCGGGGATTTCTTCATCGATTGCACCGGTTTTCGCGGCCTCCTGATCGAAGGCGCGCTGGCAACCGGGTTTGATGACTGGACGCAGTATCTGCCATGTGACCGGGCCGTGGCAGTGCCCTGTGCAGGCGGCGGTGATTTCACGCCCTACACTCGGTCGACTGCGCGCAAGGCCGGATGGCAATGGCGCATCCCGCTGCAGCACCGCATCGGCAACGGTCATGTCTATTCCAGCGCGCTGATGTCGGATGACGAGGCGGCGGCCACCTTGCTCGCCAACCTTGATGGGGAGCCGCTCGCCGATCCGCGCCCGATACGCTTTACCACCGGCATGCGGCGCAAGCATTGGAACCGCAATTGCCTGGCCATTGGTCTTGCAGCCGGGTTCATGGAACCGCTTGAATCCACCAGCATCCATCTGGTGCAAAGCGCGATCAGCCGGTTCCTCGCCATGCTGCCTGCGGGCAAATCCGATCCGGCCATGATCGATCATTTCAATGCGCAGGCGCAGTTCGAATGGACCCGCATCCGCGATTTCATCGTTCTGCATTATTGGGCGAACGAGCGGGTGGGCGAACCCTTCTGGGATGCGATGCGCGCGATGGATCTGCCCGAAACGCTACAGCGCAAACTGGCGCTGTGGCGCGCCAGCGGCTTCATCCACCGCGAACACGAAGAGCTGTTCACCGAAGTGGGCTGGTTTCAGGTGCTCGCCGGGCAAGGCGTGGAAGCGAGCGGCTATAACCCGATGGCCGATGCGCTGAGTGCGGCTGACTTGCGCGACTTGCTGGGCCTGACCGAGGCGGAACTGGTGGAAGAAGTGCGGCAGATGCCCCGCCATATCGAAGCGCTGGAACAGATCATGCGCGGGGTAGCGGCATGAAAAGCCTCATCTCCGGGCTTTGCGCAGCACTGCAGTGCGCCAGTGCGGCAACGGCGCAACCAGCGACCGATTACCGCGCTCGCGATGCTGCTCACGAAGTCATCTATTTCGTCCTGCCGGACCGGTTCGAAAACGGCAATCCGTCGAATGACCAAGGCGGCCTTAAGGGGGACCGCCTGACAACCGGGTTCGATCCGGCGGACAAGGGCTTTTACCACGGCGGCGATTTCAAGGGCTTGCAGGCGCGGCTCCCCTATCTGCAGAAGCTCGGCATCACCGCGCTCTGGGTCGCGCCCATCTTCAAGAACAAGCCGGTGCAGGGGCCAAAGGGACAGGAGAGTGCAGGCTACCACGGCTATTGGGTGACCGACTTTACCCAGCCCGATCCGCATCTGGGCACTGAGGCCGAATTTCAGGCGTTGGTTGCCGCCGCGCATGGTTTAGGGATGAAAGTCTATATCGACATCATCACCAATCACACCGCCGATGTGATCCGCTACAAAGAAGGCGAGGTCGCAGGCTACGCCTATCGCTCCCGCGCCGATTACCCCTACTCACGCAAGGGCGGGCTGACCGGAGCGCCGATCAATCCCGGCTTTGCGGGGGATCAGGACAGCAGCCCTGCAAACTTCGCCAGATTGACCGACCCGGCCTTTGCCTACACGCCCTATGTCCCGCCGGCCGAGCGCGGGGTAAAAGTGCCCGCATGGCTCAACGATCCGCTGTTCTATCACAACCGCGGCGATTCCACCTTTACCGGCGAAGATGCCCGCTTCGGCGATTTTTCCGGCCTTGATGATCTTTTCACCGAACACCCGCGCGTGCGCGAAGGGATGATCGCGATCTACAAGGACTGGATCGAGCGATACCAGATCGACGGCTACCGCATCGATACCGCGCGCCATGTCGACCCCAGCTTCTGGCAGGCCTTCATCCCTGCGATAAAAAGCGCCGCCACCGCGCAGAAATTGCCAAACTTTGCCTTGTTTGCAGAAGTTTACCGCAGCACGCCCGATAGCGGTTACATTGCACAATATACCCGGCGCGATCAGTTGCCAGCCGTGCTCGATTTCGCCTTTCAGGCCGCTGCCCGCGATGTCCTCGGTAAGGGCAAAGGCACCGTCGTGCTGGCAGAGCTGTTCGATGGCGATGTGCTCTACGAAGGGGGCGAAGCTGCGGCGCGGCGTCTGCCCACATTCCTTGGCAATCACGATATGGGCCGGTTTTCCACGCTGGTGAAAGAAGACCGACCCGGCATTTCGTCTGACGAACTGCTGGCCCGCGTCCAGCTTGGCCACGCCATGTTGCTCACCCTGCGCGGTGCGCCGGTTATCTACTATGGCGATGAGCAAGGCTTCGTTGGCGATGGCGGCGATCAGGCCGCGCGCGAAGACATGTTCCCCTCGCGCGTCGCCTCCTACAACGACAACATCCTGATCGGCACTGCTGCCCGCACCGCCAGCAGCAATTTCGATGAAACGCACCCGCTGTTCCGCACTATCGCGAGCCTCAGCGCCATCCGAAGGGCCCATCCTGCGTTAACAAGCGGTCAGCAGATCGTGCGCGATTATGCGCAAACGCCGGGTCTGTTTTCGGTCTCACGTATCGATCCCGAAACACAGGCCGAGATCTTCATCGCCTTCAACACCGCCGACCACCCGATCACCGTAAACAGCACCATCGGCGCAACCGTGACCCACCTCGAAGCCTTATCCGGCCCATGCCCTGCTGCAGTTTCAGCACCCGGCAGCGTGCGCGTTACGCTGCCCGCATTCGGCTGGATGGTGTGCCGCGCCACAGGAACCTCGAAGCCATGAATACGCATACCCTGCTTGATCCAAAGACCACCACATTGCAGCACCGCTGGTGGCAAGGCGCAGTGATTTATCAGATCTATCCCCGCAGTTTCATGGACGCGAACGGCGATGGCATTGGCGATCTGCCCGGCATTACCGCGCGGCTCGATCATGTGGCGCGGCTTGGCGTCGACGCCATCTGGATTTCGCCCTTCTTCACCTCGCCGATGAAGGACTTCGGCTATGACGTTTCGGACTATTGCGATGTCGATCCGATCTTCGGCACGCTGGCCGATTTCGATGCGCTGATTGCCCGCGCCCACGATCTGGGCCTGCGCGTGCTGATCGATCAGGTCTATGCCCACACCTCCGATGAACACGCGTGGTTCGTTGAAAGCCGGTCATCCCGGCACAATGCCAAGGCCGATTGGTACGTCTGGGCCGATGCCAAGCCCGATGGCTCACCGCCATCGAACTGGCAGTCGGTGTTCGGCGGGCCTGCCTGGCGCTGGGATGCCCGGCGCGGGCAGTATTACATGCACAATTTCCTCGATAGCCAGCCGCAGCTCAATGGCCACAACCCGGCGGTGCAGGACGCGTTGCTCGGCGTGGCGCGGTTCTGGCTGGATCGCGGCGTCGATGGCTTCCGTATCGATGCGCTGAACTTTGCGATGCACGACCCGGACCTGCGCGACAATCCGCCAGCCCCAGCCACCGACAGGCCACGCACGCGCCCGTTCGATTTTCAGCTCAAGCGCTTCAACCAGTCGCATGCGGATATCGAGACCTTCATCGAACGCATTCGCGCGCTGACCGATCAGTACGACGGCATCTTCACCGTGGCAGAGGTGGGCGGGGATGAGGCCGACGCCCAGATGAAAGCTTACACCCACGCCGAAAAACACCTCAATTCGGCGTATGGGTTTGATTTTCTCTATGCTGATCGCCTGACGCCGGGGCTGGTCAAGGCTGCACTTTCAGCTTGGCCCGCCACGCCCGATACCGGCTGGCCAAGCTGGGCCTTCGAAAACCACGATGCACCCCGCGCCCTGTCGCGCTGGGTGTCGCCCGAACATCGTGATGCCTTCGCGCGGCTCAAGGCGCTGTTGCTGGTGTGCCTGCGCGGCAATGCGATCATCTATCAGGGCGAAGAACTGGGGCTGGAGCAGGTCGATATTCCCTTTGCGCAATTGCAGGATCCCGAAGCCATCGCCAACTGGCCGCTCACGCTTTCACGCGACGGGGCGCGCACCCCGATGCCATGGGTGGCAAGTGCGTGCGATGTCGGGTTCGGTTCGGACAGCCCGTGGCTGCCAGTGGGGCAGGACAATCTGGCCCGGGCAGTCGATGTGCAGGACGCCAATCCACAATCGTTGCTGTCTTTCACGCGCCAGTGCATTGCCTTGCGGAAGGCGCATGCGGCGTTGGCCATCGGCGAGGTGTCACGATGTGAAGCCGAAGGAGACTTTCTATTGATCGAGCGGACCTTGCCTGGCGATACAATGCGCTGCCTGTTCAATTTGGGCAAAGCCCCTATCGTGGTGCCTGCCCATGCCCGTGGCGGCAACGTGTTGATGCACGCCAATGGCGCCGATGCCCAGAGGCTTCCCGCGTTCGGAGCGTTGGTTCTGCATGGATGAAGCGAGGTGCTACGCCACCTCGCGTCGTCGTCCTCGGCCGAGCAGCGCCGGCTAGAGCGAGCGAGGACGTTTCCAAAGCTATTTCCACCCGTTTCCCGGCCCTGTCGATCTTCACACCAAGCCCCATTTCGTCATTAATCTAATGTTGGCTCGGTGTGGTTTCGCCGCCCCGACTCATCCATTCGCACCAGGGTTCGCAGTTCACCAGCATGCACCGGGCTGCGATCATCCGGGCTCACAATCTGTCGCCCATCGAGTTCGAACAACAGCAGCATTTGAGAGCGAAAGGCGTCCAGAAATCTATGGGCTATTCAGAAATCAAAATTCTGACCAATCGTTGTCCATGGCAAGATTGCCGTTCACGGTGGGAAGCGGCGTCAGTACTTTAGCCACTGGAGCAGAGATTTTCCGCACAGGCGATGCAACTCGGGCTGGCTGGCGGGATAGGCCATTGGTTGCAGGAGAGGGTAAGTTGTTGCCTTGTCCGCCCCGCTCACTCGAAATCTTGAAGCTGGAGAAGGCATTGGCGAGTTGAGCGGCTTCCTGCGTTAGATTTTTGGTCGCAGCGTTGGTTTCTTCGACCATGGCGGCGTTCTGCTGCGTCATCTGATCCATTGTGCTGATCGCCTGATTGATCTTGCGCAGGGCCACGCTCTGTTCGCCAGCCGTTTCGGCAATGGTCGAGATCGAGGCGGTAACTGTGCTGACACGAGTGATGATCGTCTCGAGCGCCGAGCCTGTCTCATTCACAAGCGACACGCCTGAGCGGACATGACCGGTCACGGCTTCAACCCGCTGCTTGATGGCGTTTGCGGCTTCGGTGGCACGTTGTGCAAGCGCACGAACTTCGGATGCGACGACTGCAAAGCCCTTGCCTGCTTCACCCGCACGGGCGGCCTCGACGCCTGCGTTGAGTGCGAGAAGGTTGGTCTGGAAGGCAATCCCATCAATCATCGTCGTGATTTCCGAGATTTCGGCGCTGGCGCGCTCGACATTGTCCATGGCCTCGATCGCTCTGCTCACGATCTTGCCACCGTTTTCAGCCTCGCCGCGCGCCTCGACCATCGAGCCGCTGACGTCCGATGCAATCTTGGCATAAGCTTCGATCTGCGTGGTAAGGTGATCCATTGATGAGGACGAGGACTGCAAGCTGGCGGCCTGCTGTTCGCTGCGCATGGCAAGATCGGTAGTCGCCTGCTGGATTTCGCTCGAGGTCAGGTTGATCGCCTGAATGCTGTCCTGCACCAGTTCCATCGCATTGCACAGCCGCGCCATCGCCTCGTTGAAATCGTCGGCAACGGTCTGGAAAGCAGGCGGCACGTTGGAAAGGCGCACGGAAAGGTTGGCCTGGGCAACCGCAGCAAGATTGGCACCGATCTTGGCCATGGCCTCCTCGCGCTCCTTGACCGCACGATCACGCTCGATGGCGGCATCGCGGAAGACCATGACGGCTTGCGCCATGGCACCGAGTTCGTCGCTGCGATCGCTGCCCGGGATCATGACATCGCTCTGGCCGCGGGCCAGCACCGACATCGTCTGCGTCAGGTTCACGATCGGGGTTGCGATGGATTTGGAAAGCTTGCGAGATAGCATCAACGTGAGGCCGATGAGCAGCGCGCCCCCGATCACGAGTCCGGCCCAGGCAAAGATCATTGCACTTGCCTGACGTTCGGTCTCTGCCCAGATGGCCGCGTGCTGCGCATCGCGTACTGTCCGCAACGGCACGACCGCATCGCTGACCAGCACCGCCTTGCCAGCATCACGGATCGCCTGTTGAGCGGCGTCCCGCTGGCCAGACTTGACCACCGCGACATATTTGTCGCCCCAGTTTTCCCGCCATTTGAGCGTTTCTGCGCGCGAGGTGCGAACAAGTTCCTGCAGCGCCGGATCGGTCAGCCGCTTTTCCAACGCAGCAGACGTTTTGTCGTAATCATCACGCCCTTCGTAGTAGGACTTCAGATATGTTGCATCGCCCGTGACCAGATACCCGCGCATCTGGCTGTTCTGCCGCAGCAGCGCCGTTTCCAGCGTCAGCGTATCGGCCAGCACTGCCTGACTTTCGGTATTGCGCGCAGTCACACTGGAGATCATCGCAAGGCTGATGCCGAAAATGATCATCATCACGGCCGCAGTGACATTTAGCGCCACGAAGGCAAAGCCGAGGCGGCGGGGAATGTTCATGCGCTCAAGAGCAGATTTGGAGAGCACGGTGGGGGGTATCCTTGAATTGCAGGGCTGCGGCCCGCCACCGGGGGGCGTGGCGAGCCGCAAAGGGATCAGAATGAATAGCGTAGTGCGGCGGTGACAGTCCGGCCGTTCATCGCCTGCGCGTTGATCAGGCCGCCAGCCGGGATCACCGCCGAGGCGAGTTGAACGACGGCAAGCTTGTTGAATACGTTAAAGGCATTGATGCCGATCTGGACGCGCTCTGCCGGACGCAGTTGCAGATAGGGGCTGACCAGAACATAGCCCGGCTGACGCAGAATGTTGCTATCCTGCGCGAAGCTGCCGGTCGTGCCATTAACCACCGTGCCGAAAGTGACCTTGCCCAATTCCACCTGCGGCCGGGCCTGGAACGCGAAAGATGGCAAGTGGCGTGGACGGTTGCCGTTGAGTGCCGGGTTGGACCGGTCGTTATCGATGTGGGCATTGGTCCAGGTTCCGCCTAGCGTCAGCGAAAACGGCCCCTTGCGCAGATCACCTTCGACCTCGACACCCTTGGCGCTGTAGGTGCGATCCACCTGGATCACGACAACACGCCCATCGGCATCCGCACCGATCTGATAATTGCGCTCACCGGTCGAAGCCCAAAAGCCGGTTATGTAAAGGGTAACATCATCCTTGCGGAATTTGACGCCGGCTTCGGCCTGCTTCACTACGCTGTAGGCCAGCGAAGGGTCGAGCAGGCTGCCCGAGTTGGGGTTCAGCCCCGTGGGGCCAAGAATGCGCTCGGCATTGGCGCGGCCACCACGGCTGTAGCGGGCGAACACGGAAAGCGGTTCGGCAATACGGTAGTTTACACCAGCCGAATAGGACAGGTAATCGTAGTCATAATCGACAACCGCAGGCTGACCCAGCGGCAGGATCGCCACTTTGGTTTCTGCCACCGAGATCGATCCATTGCGGTTGATGTCCAGCGCCGTCTCGCCAATGCGGCCGCCGCCGAAACCGGCATCAAGCACATTGCCCGTCACGCTGCCACGGTCCCAGCGCAGACTGGCACCGATTGCCAACTTGCCGATTTGGTAGTTCACCGATCCATAGGGTGCCAGAATGTTGTAATTCAGGTCATAGCGGGTGTGATAGGTCGACACCGGAATGGCAAATCCAAAGCCATAGGCATGGACGCCATTATCGGTCAGCGGCACCCCGGCAGGGCTGGTCAGATTGACTGGAGCATTGCGCCCATCCCCTGCGAGGTCATTGAAGGAGTTCTGGAAATTCCAGTACATGTCAACCGACTGGCTGGACTTGTAGAGACCTGCTGTCGTCGTCAGGCGCCCCTCGCCCAGGTTCCACACTCGGCTGGCACGCAGATCGTTGGTAAGGTTGCTGATATCGTTGAGCCGGGCGTTGATCCGGATTGAATAGGCGAGCAAACGGCTATCGGTGATGGCCTGACCTGCTGACGGACCACCTGCGTAGCTCAATGAACTGCCGGGTGCACCGACGATTGCGGCCAGGATCGGGCCGGGCGCCGTAACCATCGCGATGCTCTCGTTGTATTCGCCGCTGTTACTCGCGAAGCGGAAGCGATTGCTAACCGTCCAGCCTGAAACATCAAACTGCGCCTCAAGGCCAATCGCCTTACTGACGCCGCGCAAGCCGTTTGAAGCATCGAAGGTGGTTGGGTTGTTGTTCTGATCCACGCCAAGGTAGCGAGCGCTAAAGCGGGACTCATAGGCATCGCCGCGCACACTGTTGCCCGGCAGGTCGGCAATCTTCGGAGCTTCGTTGGTGCCAGACACTACCACCGGAAACAGCGCATAGTTGGGCTGCCGGTCATCCAGATACTTGCCGTAAAAGCGGACATAGCCATTGGCGAACTGTTTGGTCACGTTGGCCTTGATCTGACCACCGCGGAACCCGTCATAGCCAAGATCGCGCGGGCCCTCCCCCTGACGGAAGAAGCCGCCGACGTGGAAACGCCAGCCATCGCCCAGCGGACTACCATAGGCAAAGTCCATGCGCTTGAGATCATGGCCAACCCCGCTTGAAACCTGCATCACACCGCCTGAGGTTTCCCCGGTGCGTGAAATCAGATTGACCACGCCACCGGGTGAATTTGAAGCGAATGTCGATGCCGATCCGCCGCGGATGGCCTGAACCTGCGAAAGCGTAAGGTCAGCGCGCAGGAACTGGTCGGCAGAGGCAAAGTGGAGGTCGCCAAACTCCAGCACCGGCAAACCGTCTTCCTGCAGCTGCAGGAACTTTGATCCGTCTGCCGAAAGCGGCAGCCCGCGCACGGTAATGGCGGAAAAGCCATCAATATCGGATGTTTCGGCGCGGATGCCGGGGATGTTCTGCATGATGCCTGCGATCGAGCTGACCGAAAGCTTGGAGAGATCAGCTTCGTCGATGACGCTTGCCGAAATGGCGGTATCGAGCAGGTCGCGCCCCTTGGCCACGCCAGTGCTGAATGCCTTGCGCGCTGGCGCTGGCGCATCGTTGGGGGTGCCTTGCTGCGGCTGATTTGCCTCTGAAGATGCGCCTTCCTCAGCGGCCCAGACGGGCTGGTGCATCGTCGTGGCAAGCAGAGCGGCAACAAGAACTGATACTTTATGCATAGGGCAACCTCGTCTGACGGCTGTGCGTCGTGCGTGAAATTCGAGTGTCACCTCTAGATTGACCGTCTTAATCGGCGGCCTTTGGGCAGTTATGTATTTCTACGGCGCGCGCTCAACATCTTCACGCAACATGGTTTTCGGGAGACATAGGGACTTTCCCCTATCCGTGCGTTGGCACGGAATTGGTCATGTCTGCCTAATGGCTCGGGGACTGCCCATTTCCATGAAAGACCTGTCACTTGGCCCTTTCCACCGCTCTCGTGCCTGCGGGCATTCTTGCCAACGCAACCTTATCGAACGAGGGCCGGGCCGAAGCACAGCTGCACGTCGAGGCCGAAAAAGCGCGCGGCTTTGGCAAGGATATGGTGGCTGCGGTGCTGGAAAGTGTCGCGCGGATACTGCCGTACGCTCCACGGATGCGGGCGCTGATCGAGAGCTGGCCGGGTGATCTTGCCGGTGCAGGGGTGATATTCCGGCTTAATGCCGGCCTGCATGCTCTGGCCCGTTCCGGCAGAAACGCTGCGCTGCAGGCCATTTATGAAGATGGACAGGCAGGACGGATTGCTACGCCCGCAATTTTCGATGCGGCCATGCGCGAAGCACTGGCCTTTCAACTGCAAGATCTGATGCAATGGATGGCGGGGCCAACGCAGACTAACGAGGTAGCGCGTGTGGCGGGCTTTGTCGGCGCTCTGCTTGAACTTTCTGCACCAGACTCATTGCCTTGCGAAGTGTTGGAGTTTGGCAGCAGCGCGGGGCTGAACCTAAATTTTGCGCACTATTCCTGCCGCCTCGGGTCTACCGTCAGCGGCCCTGCCTGCAGCGCCGTGCAGATTGCACCGCGCTGGGAAGGATACTCACCACCTGTTGCGCCGCTGGCAATCGAACGAACCGCCGGGGTCGATCTCAGCCCGCCAGACATCCGCAGCGACGCCGATTGCGAGCGGCTCCACGCCTATATCTGGCCAGGGGAGCAGGAGCGGACCGAACGGTTGCGCGCGGCCATTGTCCTTGCACGGGTGCATCCCCCGAAAGTGACGACTGGATTGGCAAGCCGGTGGCTCGCGAGGGAACTGGCGAGCCCGCAGCGTGAAGGCACGCGCCGTGTGATCATCCATTCGATGGTCGTGCAATATATGTCCAGAGAGGAGCGCGCAGCGGTCGATGCGGCTATTGCCCTCGCATCAGCGGCGGCCACACCTGATCGCGCGCTTGCCCGCATCGGCATGGAATGGAACGCAGATCGCAGCGCAGTGGAGCTATGCGTGACGCAATGGAACGGGACGACGACTGGCGGCAAAACCGTGATAGCCGCACATTGCCATCCCTATGGTGAATGGTTCCGCTGGTTCGGGTTAGAGCGAGCCTGAAACGCTCCTTAGGCTGATTGCGCGCAATCTGGGATTATCCGCC
>JBEQBV010000121.1:0-10987 GCA_041639635.1 Novosphingobium sp. | reverse complement strand
CCGATGCCGATGGGCTGGCGCATCGAATAGACATCGATGCCCGGGCCTGCGCCCTGCGTATACTCACCCTTCAGCACGTGCGGAATGCCGCAGGCGAACTCCACCACTTCCAGCCCGCGCTGGATGTCGCCCTTCGAATCCGCGATCACCTTGCCGTGTTCGGACGACAGGATGTGGGCGAGGGCATCCATGTTCGCCTCGACCAGTTCCTTGAAGCGGAACATCACGCGGGCGCGGCGCTGCGGGTTGGTGGCGGCCCATGCAGGCTGCGCCTTCAATGCGGCCTGCACCGCGCGTTCGAGCGTTTCGGCGGTGCCAAGCGCGACCTGCGCCTGCACGCCGCCGTTGTTGGGATCGAAGATGTCACCCTTGCGAGCGGGGGCGCCGCCCGAGCCGCCGACGATGAAATGGTCTACCTGGCGCATCGCAAATCCTTTGTTCAATAATGCTTGGGCAACCGCATGCGCCACCACATGATTGCAGGCAACAGGTGAATATGCGAGATAGACCTGCAAATTTGCAGGTGCCTCCATGCAGTCCAGTGATTGGAACGATTTTCAGGCCTTTCTCGCCGTTGCCCGCGCCGGACAGATGGCCCGCGCTGCCAGCACGTTGGGAGTAGATGCGACTACCGTTGGCCGCCGCTTGCGACGGCTGGAAACCCGCACTGGCGTCACTCTGTTTGAACAGACGCGCGAAGGGCAGGTGCTGACTGAAGCGGGTGAAGCCATGCTGGCCGAAGTGGAAGCGATGGCGCAGGCTGCCAGCCGGATTGCAGAGCATGCTGCCAGCGGTAGCGGACCTGCAGGCTTGTTGCGTATCAGCCTTTCCGAAGGCTTTGCCAGCTGGATCGTCGCGCCTGCTCTGCGCAGTTTTGTTGAAGCCAATCCCCGGCTGGTGGTGGATCTTGTGGCCTCATCGGGATTTCTCAGCCCGTCAAAACGTGAAGCCGATCTTGCCGTCACGCTTTCTCGCCCGCGCGCCGGGCCGGTGATTGCGGGAAAGCTTTCGGACTATACCCTGCGGCTCTATGCCACGCGCGGCTATCTGGCGCAGCGCGGATTGCCAACAAAAGCGCAGGAATTGGCGCAAGGCCATCGGCTTGTCGGTTATATCCCCGATCTGCTCTATGCGCCGGAACTGCGCTATCTGGCGGAAATCGAAGCTGATCTTTCCGCTACGGTGCGATCATCTTCGATCAATGCCCAGCACCGCATGATTGCAGCCGGGGCAGGGATTGGCGTGCTGCCATGCTTTATCGGCGATGCGGATAAATGGCTCGTCCCCGTTTTGCCAGATCAGCGCATCACGCGCTCATTCTGGCTGGTCACGCACAAGGATACCCACAATCTGGCGCGCGTGCGGGCATTCAAGGATTGGCTGACAGCGCTGGTTGGCCGAGAGCGCGGGCGGCTGCTGCCGCGCTGAACTGCACCAAACCCTTGCTCCCCCCGCGAAGGCGGGGGCCTCAGGCCTTTGCAGCGGACTTCTCGTAACACCACCGAGGTCCCCGCCTTCGCGGGGACGCATTGGGTATCCGGAAATCAGGCTTTCGCTACTGGCGCGCCTTCACCCAAATCTTCGTACCATGCCTCGACCGGGCCATTGAGCTTGATCGTCAGCGGGTTGCCCTTGCGGTCCATGCTCTTGCCCGCTTGCACGCGCACCCAGCCTTCGGAAATGCAGTATTCCTCCACATTGTTGCGCACCACATCCTTGAACCGGATGCCAACGCCACGGCGCAATTTGTCTGCATCAAAGTGTGGGCTGCGCGGATTGATGGCCAAGCGGTCCGGCGGAACGTCGGGACCAGATGTGGCGACAGGCGCTGCGGCATCGGATTCGGGCTGGTTGATTTCGTCGGTCATGGTCTGCGCAATTATCTTGATTGCCCCACTTGTCAATCAAACGGCTTCGTCGTAATGGCCCGCCCCTGTCCAACGGGTGCGCCATCGGCCACCCCCGGCGGGCGCGTAGCTCAGCGGTAGAGCACACCCTTCACACGGGTGGGGTCACAGGTTCAATCCCTGTCGCGCCCACCATCTTTTCAATGGCTTGGAAAAGATGGTGCCTGTTTCCATGAAAGAAGCATGAAAACGCGCCTGTAAAGGTGTCAGCCTGCAGGCTTGGCAAAAGGCCAACCTTTTTCAAGATTTCGGAAGTCAATCTCCAGCCGCGTGATAGCTGCCTGTGGTGGTCAGCAAGGCGTCTTCAAACGACCGGAGAAACAACTCGACGTGCTCTGCCTGGCACACCAACGGGGGGCGCACCTTAAGCACATCTTCGTTCGCGCCAGTTGTGCTGATCAGCACGCCATTGTTGCGCATGGCATTGACAAGGTTGAGCGCCATGGCGCGGCATTCGGCGGGGGCGCTTTCTTCGAGGCCGATATCGATGCCGAAGAACAAGCCGGCGTTGCGGATGCCGAGAATGCCGCACGTCCGTCCGGCAATCTCCTCAAGGCCAGTCCGCAAGTCTTTGCTGACTGCGCTGACATTGGCGAGGATGTTATCGCGCTGAAGGATCGTCAGAACCGCGTCTGCCGTTGCAATGCCCACTGTGTTGCCAGCGAATGTGTTGGAATAGCGAGCCGTGACGCCAAATCGCTCAACCGGACCGCAGCGGCCGACCACTGCGCCGATCGGGAAGCCGTTGCCCATCGGCTTGCCAAGGGTTACCAAGTCGGGAACGCATCCGTGACGCTCGAACCCCCAGAAATGGGCACCGGTACGACCGAAGCCGGGCTGCACCTCATCAGCGATCACGAGGCCCCCCGCATCTCGCACTGCGGCGACCGCTCCCTTGAGGAAGCCGGGGGGATCGACCCAGACTCCATCGCTTGAAAAGATACTGTCGAACAGAAACGCGGCAACGCCGATGCCGCGACGGCGCAAGTCGTGAATCGCGGCGCGTACTTCGGCTTCGAAAAAGTCAGCCGCCTCATCCTCGGATACTCCGCTCGGCCCCGGCAGGTTGACGGTCCGCACAGAGGGGCTGAGGTTTACCGCGGCACCCAGGTTTGGAGATACCGCAGCAACGGACGCGGTGGTGCCGTGATAGGCGTAGGCTGAAACGATCACGCCCTCGTTGCCGGTGGTGAGGCGCGCGATCCGCAGCGCCAGATCGTTGGATTCACTGCCGGTGCAAGTGAATACGACTCGATCGAGTTCTGCCGGAAACGTGTCGATTAGGCGCTCTGCGTAGTCTACCAGACGCGGTTCGAGATAGCGCGTGTTGGCGCTTAGGCAGGCTGCCTGCGCCGCCATGGCCGCGTTTACTTCGGCGTTGCAATGACCCAATGAGGGCACGTTGTTGTAGAAGTCGAGGTATGGCTTGCCGTCGGGGTCGTAAAGCCACATGCCCTCGCCGCGCACGAAGTGCACCGGCTTGCGATACTGGAGCCGGTATGAGGCCCCCAGAACAGCATCGCGCCGGGCAATCAGTGCCGCTTCGCGTTCCGAGATCGGGACCTCGCCGGGGTGGTAGCGGTTGGGCATCAGGTCGGTCGACATAGCTTGCTTCCCATTCGGACAATCAAGTTGACGGTAGTGCGTGGTCAGGCTGCATACGTTGTCGCGGAGAGTACCGCCTGTTCGCCTGCTTCGGCATCAAGTGCAGACAGGATCATCAAGCCTGTCTCGGCGCGCCTGACGTTCTTCTTGATGTAGTGGGCATCATGCGGAAAGATCTCCGCGCGCCAGTGATTGATCAGGATCAGGGCGGATTGCCTCGCCCGGATCAGGCCAACCAGCAGCCTCATTTCAAGCTGCGTCATCGGTTGGACGGCATGAAAGCCAGCGATGATCGGTGCCGCACCGCCCAGAGGCTGGCGAGAGTCAGTTACGAAGTGACCAGCTGCGATCGCCAGATCCTGAATGCGCGGATTCCAGCCCCCGTCGCCAAAATCGATGAAAGCTATGCCACTATCGGTTTGAAACATGTTGAAAGGGCTGGGATCGTTGTGCGTGATCTGCCAGTCCAATTCACCGATGCATGGTTCGATGCGGAACAGATAGTCTGCCAAAGCGGCTTCTATCAGGTCTGCCGTGGGGCCAGACGGGAGACTTGGCCGGAGTTCCTTCAACCACGGCCATGTTCCGATCTGCCAGAGAACTGGTCGGTCAGACGCTGGCGCGTCCACACCACATAGGGCTTGTCCAAGCCGCGCCAGCGTGGCACCGACTTGCCACATCAAATGTGCTGTCGGCTCAAGTGCGTGGAGCGGCATGCCTGTGATCCGGGTCTGCAGGTAGCCGCTGACCTCTGCGTCGCCGAACATGCCTTTGCCGTCCAAGGTTGCGAGAACGCGAGGAAGCTGCAAATCTGAAGTCTTTTCTAGTTGGCGCAGCACAGTGCTCTGGAAACGGAAGCTGCCCCATGCCTCGGGCCGATCGGAGAGCTTGAGAATCAGCTGTTTGCCATCCGCCGCCTCGACGCCAAGGGTGCGCTCGAACTCCGAGGCGAGGACCGAAACCGAACCTGCAACCCCATAGTGACGGCGCAGCAGTTCGGACGGAAGATCGTGCGCAGGCACATACGGCGAGAGGGCGAGCAGCGCCGAAGCGGCCCGATATTCGTCCTCGCTTTTTGCCCTGCTCGGCGATGCCACAGGAATGCGTGTTCGATCCATCTTTCCGATACCGCTCAGAACCCGAAGACTTCAGGCAGTTTGGAAATGTCGGGAATCTCGGTGTATTCGTAGTACGGGTTGGCAGGCTCGTGACCGCGATTGACCCAGACTTTGCTCTTGATACCAATGTCATAGGCCGACATGAGATCGTGGCGGAAAGACGAGGACACGTGCGTGATATCCTCTGGCCCGCAGCCAAGCACGTCGAACATGTATTCGAACGCACGCAGATGAGGCTTGTAGGACCCGGCTTCCTCTGCAGTTATGACCGAATGGAATGGCGCGCCAAGCCGTGCAACGTTTGAGGAAATCTGCGACACCATCGAGTTTGTCAGAATGACGAGCGGGATGTGCTTGGCCAGCCGGGCAAGGCCCTCGGGGACGTCCGGGTGCGGCCCCCACGTCGGGATTCTGTTGTAGATCAGTTCGGCATCTTCCGGCCTGAACGGCACAGCGTTGCGGCGACAGGTGCGTTCAAGAGCGTTATGAACAACATCTGCGTAGGGCTTCCAGTCTTGAGAGACTTCGTCGATCCGGTAGGCCTGAAAGTTCCTGACGAACTCGACCATGCGCGGTTCCGTCAGCTGTTCGGCGTAAAGCTCTCGCGCGACGTCGGCCATCTGAAAATTGATCAGTGTGCCGTGGCAATCGAAAGTCACATACTTCGGGCGAAACAAAGCCATTTGCAAACCTCCGCGAATTCTCCCGAATTACATACGGAGCGCAGTGCAGAGGGATGTGCCGAACTTTGGAATAGTGCCAGCAAGATGAATCAGCCGAATCCTGAAAGTCGCTAGAATAAGCCGCGAAACTTGCCGCCGCTTGTGCCGTTCCGATCATCCTCCCTCTTCCGGCGCGGCATCAAACAGTTCCCTGAGGGGGAGGGTATCCCGGTCGATAGGAGAACCGAGCACGATATAGCTCGACATCCTGCCAACGCCGACATCGCCTTCGGAAAGCCGCTCAAGGATTTTGCTGTAATGAGCAACGCTGCGAGCAAGGATGCGCAGGAGATAGTCATGCCCACCAGTCACGTGGTGGCATTCCATCACTTCGGGAATCTGGCGGGCGCGAGCAAGGAACTTCTCGAAGCTGGAACTGCGGTGGCTGGTCAGTGTCACTTCGGTGAACACCACGACATGTTCTCCCAGTATGGCAAGCGACAGCCGGGCACCGTAGGATCGGATCAGGCCGATGCCCTCCAGTCGTTTGACCCGTTGCAGACAGGGACTGGCGGTCAGGCCAACGGCATCGGCAAGCGCAAGATTTGTGGCCCGACCATTATCTTGCAGGTGCGCCAGGATTTTGAAATCGATAGCGTCCAACTTGTCCATGATTTCACAATCTCGCTACCTGGGCATAGCCGTTTGCCCGAAGGCTCATCCATGATAGCAAACGGGCTCGATATATTCTTTCGTTACGATCTGTTCCAAGTCTTGGTTCTGCTGCTGACGTCACTGTTCATGGCAGAGGCAACAATGGCTTCCAGACGAACACTTCTAAGAACCTGTTCCCGCCAATCGACAGCTTCCAGCCAAATGCGCCGCACACCATCAATCATCAGCCCGCCATGTGCGCCTATTGGCAAGGACTGATCATCGGTCACTCTTCCTCCATGCCCGCATCACCCATGCGGAACTCGTTCCACATGCCGTTGATGATCCCGAACGAAACCGCAAGGCCAAGGCCAAGTACCCAAGTGAAGTACCACATCGTCTTGTTTCCTCAGTAGAAGTCTGGCCTAGTAAAAATCTGGGCTGTTCTGGATTTCGCGGATGGTCAGCCGGCCAAACAGCACCTTCATCGCCCATGCGGTATAGGTCAGCACGATCGGCAGGAAGATCAGCGTTACCATCAGCATGATCCACAGTGTCAGATGGCTCGACGAAGACGTCCGCACCGTCAGGCTCGATCCCGGATCGATCGAACTGGGCAGGATGAACGGGAACATCGACATGCCCACCGTGGCGAGGATCCCCACCGTTGCCAGCGACGATCCGCCGAAGTTGAGCAGGTGATTGCGGCTGCGGATGCCGACAAGTGCCAGCACGGGTCCCAGCAGGCCCAGCACCGGGGCGAACAGCGTCCACGACTGCGCAGCATAGTTATCAAGCCATGCGCCCGAAGCCGATACGATGGTCAGATAGTGCGGGTTCGATGGCCCTGCGGTATCGACCGCGCCTTCCAGCCGGAAGCCAAGCCCGCCCTGCGCAACCATCACACCGCCAATCACGAACAGCGCAAGCGCTGCCGTGGCGGCAAAGCTGCCGATCCGCCGCGCACGTTCCAGCACCGCGCCTTCTTCGATCTTCATTGCCAGCCAGCCCGCGCCATGCAGCACCAGCATGGCTACAGAAAGCAATCCGCTGAGCAGCGCAAATGGGGTGAACAGGCCAAGCAGCGTACCCTCATACGTGCTGCGCAGATCGCTATCTAGCCGGAACGGCAAGCCCAGCAGCACGTTGCCCACGGCCACACCGAACACCAGCGCGGGCACGAGTCCCGAGACGAAGAGCGCCATGTCCCAGCGATTGCGCCATACCGGATCGCTATGCTTTGACCGGTACTTGAACGCTACCGGTCGCAGGATCAGCGCCGCCAGCACCAGAAACATCGCGATGAAAAAGCCCGAAAAGTTCACCCCATAGACAAACGGCCAGGCCGCAAAGATCGCTCCGGCCCCCAGGATCAGCCACACCTGATGACCCTCCCAGTGGGCAGCCACTGAATTGATCACCAGCCGCCGCTCGGCATCGTCTTTGGCCACGAACGGCAGGAGCGTCGCCACACCAAGGTCATAACCATCCGCCAGAGCGAATCCGATCAGCAGCACGCCTATCAGCGCCCACCAGATGATCCGCAGGGTTTCGTAATCAAGAGGAATACCCATCGCTCTTGCTCCTTATTGGGCCGGCATGCGCCGCATGGCCGCCGCCTATCATGAAAAGCAGCAGGGCGAAGCGGCAATGGCAGCGTTGGCACCAGAGCTGGCGCGCGCCGAAGCGATGATCGCGCAATCCGCGCCCTGCATCACCGCGCCAAGGGGCCTTGCGCTGGAATCGCTGCTTGTGCGCTATGATGATGGTTCCACCATCGGGCCGATCACCGCGCACTGGCCGCAAACCGGGCTGCACGCTATTACCGGCCCCACCGGATCGGGAAAATCCACGTTGCTTCACGCCATCGTCGGCATGGTCCTTGTTGCATCTGGCCACCTGCTCACTCAGGCGGCAGAGGTCGCCCCCGGCGCGCTCAATCCCCACATCGGGTGGAACGGGCAGCGGCCTTTGCTGCTGCCCGGAACGCTGGCGGAAAACATCATGCTGGGCAGTGCCGACGCTTCCGACTGCCGCGATTTGGCGCTCAGGCTGGGGCTTGATCCGCTGATTGAACATCGCGGGGGCGCTCTGGTGATCGTTCCGGTCGGTTCGGGCCTTTCCGGCGGAGAGCGCCGCCGCATCGGGCTGGCCCGTGCGATCCTTTCAGGCCGTCCGGTGCTGCTGCTTGATGAACCCACAGCCGATCTTGATGCCGCCCTTGCTGCGCAGATTACCACCGCGCTGCAGGACGTTGCCCGCACCCGCTTGGTCATCGTCGCCACGTACGATCCGCTGCTGATTGCGGCGGCGCACAGCACAGTGGCTTGCGCATGAGTGCCGATTTTCCTGCAGATTTCCGCGCCGATCTTCCCGTCGCGCAACTGGCCGCTGGCAGAGCCGGTTTTGCCGTAGGCCTTGCAGGGGCCCTGGCTGCGCTGGCCGGGGCGGGGGGTGTGGCCGCGGTGCAGGCCTTCAATTATCTGCTGCCCAGCGCGGGCATTCGCGCCCTTGCCATCACCCGCACGCTGGCCCGTTATTTCGAACGCCTGCTTGGCCACCGCGATGCGCTGCACAGCCTTGCCGATTTGCGCCCGCGCCTGTTTGCTCGGCTGGCGGCGGCGGATATGGGGCAGATGATGCAGCGGGGCAGCGGCACCATCGCGGCAAATCTGGGCAGCGATGTGGAAGCGTTGGAGGACTTGGCGATCCGCCGCGTCTCGGTCATCTCGGCCTTGGCTGGCGCGCTTGCTGGGGTGGTTGCCGCCATGCTGGCCGGACCGCTCGCCGCCGTGCTGCTCGGCAGCGGTCTTGTCATCAGTGCCCTTTTGGAGGCTGAGGCCGTGCAGGTCGATCAGGCCCGCTCCGCCATCGTCCGGGCTGAAGGGCGGCTGCAGTTGGTGCAATTGACCATCGCCTCATGCACGGTCGCCGCGATGCTCGCCACCGCCACCGCCAGCGCGCCCGCAGCCCTGCAGGCCTTGGCCGCGCTTGCAGGTGCCGCCGCTTTTGAAGCGTTGGGCGGGATCAGCCACTCGCTGCTGCAGCGCGCCCGCGTGGATGCGGCGCTGGCGCGGCTTTCGCAGATTGCGCAGATGCCAGTGCGCGCGGCAGATCAGGAGCGTCTGCCGGAAGACACTGCGATCACACTGGGCGAAGGCGAAAATGCCATCACGCTTACCCCGGGCGAGCGCGTTCGCATTTCCGGGCCGTCGGGCAGCGGCAAGACGCGGCTGGTACAGGCTCTGTGTG
The DNA here is from genome assembly GCA_041639635.1 of Novosphingobium sp. Lineage (GTDB taxonomy): Bacteria > Pseudomonadota > Alphaproteobacteria > Sphingomonadales > Sphingomonadaceae > Novosphingobium. The sequence continues at coordinate 1,789 of JBEQBV010000121.1, read as the reverse complement.
GATTGCAGAGGGATCTCTTCGCCCTCTCGGCGCAGGATGCCCCACTGCTCGCAGGCACGATTGCCGACAACTTGCGGCTTGCCCGGCCCGGTGTGACCGAGGCTGAAATGTGGGCTGCGCTGGACGTGGCTTGCCTTGCCGATACGGTGCGCGCCATGCCTGCCGCGCTGGAAACATGGCTTGGCCCAGATGGCGCACGGCTTTCGGGCGGCCAGCGCAAGCGTCTTTCACTGGCTCGCGCCATGCTGGCAGGCAAGCCCTGGCTGGTGCTGGATGAGCCGAGCGAAGGGCTTGATCTGAAAACGAAAAATGCCGTTGCGCTGGGTCTGGATGCTTGGCTGCGCGAAACCGGCACCGGCCTCGTACTGGTCAACCACCGCTCCGGCCTCGATTGGCTGGCGCAGCGGGTCTACGCGGTGAACGAAACCCAGGTGCGATAAAGCATGTAGAGAGCGACCACCACGATCAGCGCGGCAAACACGGTATTGAGCAACCCTTTGGCCGCCGCGAGCCGCGTTGCCGCCATCGCGCCAAGGACCGAGCCGACAACCCCGCCCGCGATGAAGCTTCCGGCGAGCGCAAAGTCCAGCAGGCCCGAGGCGGCGTAGTTGGCGGCGGTCGTCAGGCCGAAGGCGGCCACCGCGATCAGCGAGGTGCCGATGGCGCGGTAGATCGGCATGGCGGTAGAGGCGACGAGCGCGGGGACGATCAGGAAACCGCCGCCAATGCCGAAAAAGCCCGAAAGCATGCCGGTGCCCACCCCGAACAGTACCACTCTCGGCAGATTCTCGCGGTTGCACTGCACGCCCTCGATCCCGGTATCGCCGCGTCCGCGATACATCTGGACGGCCACGACGAGCATCAGCAAGGCAAAGAGAAACAACAGTTTTTCGCCATCAAACGCCTTGCCCAGCGTCGATCCGCCCAGCGCGCCCATTACGCCCGCGAGTGCAAACGATCCGCCGCAGCGCCAGTTCACGTTTTGCGTTCGCGCATGGTTGGCAAGGCTCGCCAGCGCATTGGCGGCAACCGCCAGCGCGCTGGTGCCGATGGCAAGGTGGGGGCTTTTCACGCCGACGACATAGACCATCAGCGGCACCGCCAGGATCGATCCTCCGCCGCCGACAAGGCCCAAAGTGAAGCCGATCAGAACCCCGCTGAGGCCCCCAAGCAAATACTGGATTTCGCTGTACATTTGCAGGGTTCCGGTGAGGGTCAGGGGCGCTTAGGTGCATCTAGGTGCATCTAGGTGCACTTCAGAGAATGTTGATCGGAAGCTTCAGATAGCGGGTGCCGTTGCCTTCCGGTTCGGGCATGTGCCCCGCGCGGATGTTGATCTGGATCGAGGGGAGGATCAGGCGCGGCATGCCCAAAGTGGCGTCGCGCGCCTCGCGCATTGTTACGAAATCGTCCTCGGTCACATCGGCGTGCACATGGACATTGGCGGTCCGCTCGGCCCCGATGGTGGTTTCCCACACAAAGGTATCGCGGCCCGCCGCCTTGTAATCGTGGCACAGGAATACGCGCGTTTCATCAGGCAGTTGCATCAGGCGGCGGATCGAGCGGAACAGCGTGCGCGCATCGCCTCCGGGGAAATCGGCGCGGGCGGTGCCATAGTCCGGCATGAACAGCGTATCGCCCACAAACACCGCATCGCCAATGACATAGGCCATGCAGGCAGGCGTGTGTCCGGGCACATGCAGCGCCACGGCAGGAATGCTGCCCAGCGCAAAAGCCTCACCATCGCCCATCAGCCGGTCAAACTGCGAGCCATCGCGCGCGAAGCTGT
>JBEQBV010000120.1:0-10996 GCA_041639635.1 Novosphingobium sp. | reverse complement strand
GCGTCTCCACCACGACGACCGGCATGGTTGGCGCTACGCGGTATGGACCCATCGACATTGAACCGGAGATCATCACCAGCCTCGTTGAATTTGAAAGGGTCTACGGCGGCAAGACCCGGCTAGAGTTTGATGCCGGCGTCGGCGTTGTCGACAACTACATGTGGAACGCAGCTCGCGCCTTCTTTGAGGAAGGGGGCAAGCGTCTCTATGTGTCGCGCGCCTTTACGCCGATTAGCGACAGTGACGATGGCTGCGCACAAGCAGACTATGGCCTGGGTGCTTCACCTCCGAACAGCCTGGAACTGAACGTGCGAGCCCGGTTTCCGGGGCGTGCAGGCAATGGCCGGGCGACTTTCACTTTCCAGCTTGGCCCTAATCGGCTTGCTTACAATCCCGATGGCACCGTAGCGCTGCGCGGCGCCCTCGATCGGGACGTTGTCTATGTCAGCGGACCCGTAGCAGGCTTTCGCCTGTTAAGGCGCGACGAGGCAAACAAGACCTGGCAGCTTACCCCCCAGTCCGGACCCGCCGAAGAATTGCAGGCCGCCTTCTCTGGCACGAACAATGTCGAAGTGCGGACGCTGACGGTTACCGTGACTTTCGAATCCGAAGCCGGAGACCTGCCAACTTTCGTAGTCGCAGACCTTCCGCTCGATCCACTGCATGAGAGCGGTGGCGCCCCAGATTCGCTATTTGCCTATTTCGCTGAAGAACCGGCTAGCCTTTCGCGCGCACGCACCATTCCACTGGTGATCGCGGCGCCTGACGGCAGCACCGGACTGACGGTGATGAACGATTTCACCGACCTGCACGATTTCGGCCTCACCTCTCCGCCATCCCCGCCCAGCCCTCTGTTTACGCCATCGCTGCTCGATCGCGACAGTGGCCCGGCGCAACGTAGTGTGGTGGTGCGGCTTGCCGGTGGTAACGATGGGTTGGAGCCGCTTGCCGCCGCTTATGAGGGCCGGACCGACGATCGCAACCGCTCAAGCGGCCTGGTCGCATTCGAGGCGCTGGAGGACATTTCTATCGTCGCCGCACCCGGTTCCACCCGGCGCCTTACAGCGGATTCACGTACCGTGATTGGCCACCTGATCAGCCATTGCGAACGGATGCGCTATCGCATTGCGGTCATCGACAGTGTGAAGAGCCAGTCTATTGCGGAAGTACGCGCGCTTCGAGCACTCTACGACAGCAGCCACGCCGCCTTCTACTATCCGTGGGTGCGCATTCTCGATCCGGTCACAGGACAGGAGAACCACTATCCGCCCTCGGGCTTCGTCGCTGGCATTTATGCCCGCAACGATGTGGAGCGAGCGGTATGGAAAGCCCCTGCCAACGAGGTCGTGAACCTGTCGATCGGCTTTGAAAGCCTGCTCAACAAATCACATCAGGAAGTGCTCAATCCCGAAGGCATTAATTGCTTCCGCTACTTCGAAGGGCGCGGCATGCGGCTGTGGGGCGCGCGTACAATGTCGAGCGACCCCGAATGGAAGTACGTCAACCTGCGGCGCTACTTCGCCTATCTCGAACGCTCGATCGACAAAGGCACGCAGTGGGCGGTGTTCGAGCCCAACGGCGAGAGACTTTGGGCCAACGTGCGCTCAACCATCTCGGATTTCCTTTTGAACGAATGGCAGAACGGCGCGCTCTTGGGCGACAAGCCAGAGAAGTCGTTCTTCGTGAAGTGCGACCGGTCAACCATGTCCCAGAACGATCTCGATAACGGGCGGCTCGTCTGCCTCGTCGGTGTCGCACCGCTTCGTCCCGCCGAATTCGTCATCTTCCGCATCGGCCAGTGGACGGCCGACCGCAAGATCTGAGGAGACACGTCATGGCCGTCCTGCGTGACAGACCCTACGTCCAGTTCAACTTCCTCGTCGATATTGGCGATGGCAATACCGAAGGTCCGGTGGCCGGTTTCCAGGAGCTTTCTGGCATCGGCATGGAAGTGACTGTTTCGGAATATCGCACTGGCAACAGCCGCGAAAACTCCGTCATGAAAATCACTGGCATGAATAAGTCGACCGACGTGACGATGAAGCGTGGCGTCATCGGCTCGCTCAATCTCTACCAGTGGCTCGATCAGATCCGCAACGGTGACCAGAACGCGCTGCGAACTGTGACTGTGACCCTGCAAAACGAGGATCATACTGCCGCAGTGATGACATGGAAGCTGCTGCGCGCTCGCATCATCAAAAGTACGTTCGGTCCCTTCAATGCCAAGGGCACAGACGTGGCGATGGAGGAAATGGTCCTCGCCTACGAACGACTTGAGATGGAATGATCGGTATGGACCGGCGCCATCTCCTGCCCGGTATCGCGATCGAGGCGCGCTCTTCAGCAAGCCTCGACGCACTACCGCGCATGGACGTGGCGTTCTTCGTCGGCTTTGCGGCAAGGGGACCTGTCCATCGCCCAATTCTGATTGAAAGCGCGGCAGCTTTTGCTGTGGTGTTTGGCGATGATCTGCCGCTTGTCGAAGGGCACCGCGCTGCGCTTGGTCCTGCCGTTCGCGCCTTCTTTGCCAACGGGGGCACACGAGCATATGTGCAGCGCACCTGCCGTACTGAAGATCTTGAGGCTGCATGGCGCAGGATTACTCCGGCTGAGGAAAGCGGCGGCATTGCCCTGACCGGTTACTATACGCTCTCCGGTCTCACTGCCCTCGCCCCAGACGGCACCCTTCACCCCGCTATCGTTTGCGCTGCTAGCTGTGGTTCATGGTCCGATGACCTGCTCGTTTGCGCACGGATCGAACGCACCGCCATTGCCCTGCGTAATCCCATATGGACCGACGCCGGCCTTGCTCTTCCCCTCACCACTACACTTCAGCACGGCGAGCTGGTCGAACTCCACTGGGCTGACGAAACCCACGCATATGGCGAAGTTCATCGAACTGTCGGTGCCCTGCACATAGATTTGCTGGGCGCTGCCGCTCCTGCCAATTTACCGGTAAGTCTTGAACGCCTGCAACTTCACCTTGGCACGAGCACGCAGGGTAATTTTGCTACCATCGGCCCTTTTGGCCTTACGCCCCGCGCCCCGGACAGCTGGTGGGCGCAGTTGAGCGATGACGCCTTTTACAACATGCCTGAGGCCATTGCGGCAAAGCGTGCGCCGATAGCGCCCGCAGCTACAACCTTGCCTCGCGCTTGGCTGCCTACCGGGAGTGGACATGATTGGTCGCCACTGACCCTGCCAGAGCACTCTGGGGCCACCGCGTTGGAACGCGACGGCCTTTCCCGTTTCTCTGCCGAGCTGTTCATGGACCCCCGCCTTGCCGATAATCGTGAGGCAGGCTTGCTGACACAGGCTGAATTCGTCCGTCAGCGCGACGGTGGGGTGTTGTATGGCATACATGGCGCATTGGCCTTGCCCGGTGGCTCGGACTTTGCCGAACCCAGCCTCATTGCCGTACCCGACCTCTCGCAGCCGGGCTGGGAACGCACGGTCACGCCGCCCGCTGCCGCCTTACCGGTTGCTCCCTTTGTCACCCCTGCCAGTTGGCGTGATCACGCAGGTGCCTGCCTTCCATCTGATCTCGCACCGCTGTCCGGGCCCGATGAAAGCCGCTTTCTTGATTGCGGCACACGGCTCCTGCTTGCTCCCGCATTCTTACCCATCGCCCCCCAGCCTCCCGGGCCGCTACACCTGCAATGGACTGCCAGTCTCCCGGAAGTAACATATGTGCTGTTTGAATCTGCTCGCGCCGACATGGCCGATGCAATGGAAATCTGGCGGGGCGTAGGGCTCGAACACATCATCGAGGTCCCGCATCCCGGTGCATATTACTACGCCGTGCGGGCCGAGCATGATGGCAATATAAGTCGTGCAGGCCTTGCCGTTGCGCAAATCACCGCATCGGACTGGACGCCACACATCACCAATTATCGTGATGACACGCTGGTCATTGGCCAGCAGGCACTGCTGCGTCTGTGCCTCGCCTTGGGGGACCAGTTTGCGCTGCTCTCACTGCCACGCCATTATCGTTCGGCACAAGCCGCTGCGCATCGCAATCGCCTGCTCTCCGGGCTCTCTTTCAGTGAACAGTCGGCGCTGCGCTATGCCGCACTTTACCACCCGTGGCCTTTGGGCACCGACAGTTCTTCGGGGCAATTGGTCCCGGTCCCACCTGAAGGTGCAGCGGCCGGCGTTATTGCACGGCGCGCACGCGATCGCGGTGCCTGGATAGCGCCGGCGCGGGTGCCGCTTGTCGATGTTCTTGCCTTGGCAGCGCCTGTGACACAGGTCGATCGCGAAGCGCTCGCCACTGCACTGGTCAACGTCATCTCGCAGGACCCGCAAGGGTTCATGATGACCGATGCGATGACGCTGTCGGATGAAAGCGACTGGCGCGAGATCAACGTTCGCCGCCTCGTCTCGCTGCTGCGCCGCACTGCCGTTCGTATCGGCACGCGCTTTGTGTTCGAACCGAACGGCGATGTCCTGCGCCGCGCGCTTGAGCGTACCTTCGGTCATCTGCTCGATGACATGGTGCGGCGCGGAGCCTTTGCCGGAAAAGGTGCAGAAGACAGCTATCGGCTCACGATCGACACCAGTGACACTGATCGCATGGCTGGCCGCATTGCAATTGAGCTGGCTGTCGCTCCAGCGCGCGCGCTGCGCTTTCTTACCATCGTACTGCGTCAGACAGGTGAGCGGCTCTCTGTGGTGATGGAGCGCTGACATGCCCGACGCACAGCCCCGCCCCTATCCCTTCATAGCCTTCAACTTCTCAGTTGAGATTCACCGTGATGGCCAAGGTGGTCCACTCGTCGGCGCTGCCTTTTCCGAGTGCGACGGGCTGGAAATGACGATGGACGTCAAAACCATCCGTGAAGGTGGTAACCCCATGCGTGCGATCCGCCTGAGCGGCGCTGTGTCCTACGCCAACCTCACCCTCAAGCGCGGAATGACGGAAGATTTCGCGCTGTGGACCTGGTTCGAAGATAGCCAGCGCAACCCTCGCCTGCGTGCCGATGCAGAAGTGGTAATGCTGGCTCCTGACGGCAGTGGCGAACGCGCCCGTTTCCAGCTTTCACGCTGCATACCGATAAAGCTGCGCGCACCTGCGCTGTCGGCCACTGCGTCGGGCATTGCGATCGAGGAACTGCAGATCGCCTACGAAACGCTGAAATTCAAAGCGGGGAAGTCAACATGACCGAACTCGTAAAAGCGCGCCTGATCGAACTGGAGCAGGACTTCAAAAAGGAGAAGTCTGGCGGTCACGCGGTAGACGTGCAGTTCAATCCCGAAACGTTGAAAGTCACTTTTGCTAACCAGCTAGTCCAGCCCCAAGGCGGTGACCAGGCGGCGGGTAACAGCGGTCGCCAGTTCGTTGGCGCAGGCACCACCAAGCTGGCGCTGCAGCTCTGGTTCGATGTGACCGCAATGACCGAAAACGCCGTAGATGACGTGCGCCGCCTGACCCAGCAGGTCATTTTCTTCATGACCCCTACAAAGGATGCAAAAGATCCGAAGAAACTGGTCGCTCCTGCCGTGCGGTTCGTTTGGGGATCGTTCCTGTTTGATGGCATCGTCGAAGGGCTGGAGGAATCGCTCGAATTCTTTGGTGCTGATGGCAAGCCGCTACGCGCCAGCGTTAGCCTCACACTAGGCCAGCAGAAGATCCTCGTTTCAGAATTCCAAGGGGATGGCCGCGTACCTTCATCCCCGGGGCAGAAGCCACTTTCGCCTGCAAAATCGGGTGACTCAGTGCAGTCGATGGCAGCCGCAAAGGGCATATCAGACTGGAAGAGCGTGGCTTCGGCCAATGGTATCGAAGACCCGCTGCGCCTGCAGCCAGGACAGCTGATCGATCTTCAGGCCCGCGCTCCTTCATTGTCGGTGGCACCATCGCCAGCAGGCGCCCCCACTATCATCGCCCCCCGCCTGCCGGGTCTGCGCTTCAGCGTGAACTAATCGAAGAAGGACTACGAGCATCATGGCCGTCGTCATCAATGAGTTCGAAGCCACCGCCGAGCCTGCATCTGCGCATGAGAGTTCCAGTGTGGCTTCCACCAGCAGCTCAAAGATAGATCCTGCATCACTACGACAAGCGCTGCGTCAACAGGCACGGCGCATAGCACGGTTGAGGGCACACTGATGGCCTCTTCCGCCTCCAACGTAGCACCCTTGCCAGTACGGCCATCGCGCCCTGCGATAGACATCGACGGGCAACGGCAGGACCGGCTCGAAGCAAGTTTGCTGGCCATGGAAGTGAGCGAAAGCGTTGAAGGCATGGCGCGGGCTGAGCTGACGTTTGGCAACTGGGGCGGAGAAACACCGGGCTTCCAGCACTTTGACCGGCGTACGCTTGAATTTGGCAAGAGCCTTAAGATCAAGCTTGGCGATAAGCTGCTTTTCGATGGGCGGATCAGCGCGCTCGTAGCTGACTTTCCTGATGGCGGTCCGCCTACTGTTGGCGTGCTGGCTGAAGATCGTTTGCAAGACCTGCGCATGACACGGCGCTCGCGCAGCTTTGAAAAGGCCTCCCTCGCAGATGTTGTGCAGCGTATTGCCAGTGATCACGGCTTGGCATCGCGCATCGATTTCGACGCTACCGCGCAGGCCGTAATCGCGCAGGTGAACCAGAGCGACCTTGCTCTCCTGCGTGATCTGGCCCGACGTGAAGATGCCACCATTTGGGTGGCAGACGGGGCATTGCATCTCGCCCGCCAGCGCCCTGATACCCGCGTCGAACTGCGCTGGGCGGGCTCGCTGCGGGAATTCCACATAGAAGCTGACCTCGCCGGGCAGCGCACGGCCATGGTCGCATCGGGCTGGGACGTCAGCCAGCGTAGCGGTGCAAGCCACCAAGCCGACCGTTCGGCGATCGGGCAGGAGCTGGGAAGTGACGAGGCAGGCGTCGCCATTCTCGCCTCCACGCTTGGAGAGCGCGTCGATTGCATAGCCCACGGCATGGCCCGCAGCGACAGCGAAGCCCGCGCTATTGCTGAGGCAGGTTTCCGCCACATGGCACGCAGCTTTGTACGCGGCGAAGGGGTGGCTGAAGCAAACGGTGCAATCCGTGTCGGTGCAAAACTAGCGCTCACGGGTCTCGGTCCGCTGTTTGACGGCAGCTATCGCGCCACGGCTGTGAGCCACCGCTTTGATCAGGCGATGGGCCTACGCACGGAGTTCTCGTGCGAACGCCCCGGCATTGGGAGAGCAGCATGACCCACCTGCTCGAGGCCGATCGCACCGCGTTGCAGGTTGGCGAACGCATCGCCGATGGCTGGGGCGGCCGCTGGTACGGGGTATCACCCGCCGTGGTGACCGACATCGAGGACCCGGACGGTCAAGGCAACATACGTGTGAAGCTCCCTTGGGCACCTGACAGCGGCGGCGGGCAAGGATTTGAAGCTTGGGCGCGCATGGCTACGCTGTTTGCAGGCAATAGCCGGGGCAGCTGGTTCCTGCCCGATGTTGGAGACGAGGTGCTCGTCGCCTTTGAGCATGGTGATCCACGCCGTCCTTATATTCTGGGCGGGTTATGGAACGGGCAGGATAGCCCACCTGCCTCAGCGGACCGCCAAAACACGAAGAAGGTTTTGTGTAGTCGCTCTGGGGTGAAGATCACGCTCGATGACACCAGCGGGCGCGAAATGCTCAAGCTGGAAACACCGGGCGGCCAAAAGATAACGCTGCAGGATGGCCCGGGTTCGGTCACCATTCAAGATTCAAACGGCAACTCGGTGAAGCTCGAGACTGCGGGAATTACTCTCACGGCCTCTGCGAAAGTCACGATCAATGCCCCGCAGGTGGCAGTGTCGGCGAGCATGGTTACGGTTGATGCCGGAATGTCGCGCTTCTCGGGCGTGGTCCAATGCGACACAATGATCGCCACCACGGTGATTGGCACCACTTATACCCCCGGCGCGGGGAACATCTGGTGAGCGCGGTGCAACACAAGGTCGCGTGGGCCGCCCCGCGTCCGTTGTGGCGTGGCATCTCGGCCGAAATGCGTGGGCCACAAATCCTGCGTTTTGCCAGTGATGATTTCATGGATCAGCTTGTTGCCACGCTGGAAGACGAGCCGGCGCGCATTTCGGATCGGATCGCCCGTTTTGAAACCTGGCGCACCCCGCCGCAACCTTCAGACCTTTTGGGCAGAGCTCAGCAGGTTGCACTACCTGCCCCCTTGAAAGAGGCCAAGCGACGGCGCTTCCTGCGCGCCCCGGTTACCCCCCTGCCTGTATCCGGGCCTCGCCGCCTCAAGCTCTATCAACCTGCACACCAGCGTTATTACGTCGTTACAGCCTCGCTTGCCTGTGCCTTGCCGGGCCTGCCCGAACGCACGCTCACTGGTGCCCACGAAACAGTCCACTTTGTCATGCGGCGGCTGATGACTGCCGATGATAATACTGAAAAGAGCGAATACGCTTATGTGAAGTCTGGCGATGACGCCCAGTGGCAACGCGTCGGCTCGGGCACTGATCTTGCACCAGGAGAAGAGCTCCTTTCACTCTTTCCCTTGCGTCATCATGACGAAGAAGGCCGCTTACGGACCTTGTGGGGCGGTCTCGTTCCTGCCGCCCGACGCGAAGACTATTTGGGCAAGCCGGTTTCGGACACTGTCGTCTCACTCGCACAGGGGCAACACAACGCATTGCGCCCAGCGCCGACGCCCGCGCCTAAGTTGTCAAAGACCCAACGCACAGCGCAATTGCGGCTCGAAGTGGCCGAACCATGGAAAGCGATGGTTCGCTCGGCATTGAAAGCGCAGTGGGACATTGCTGACAAAGCTGCGCCATCACCACGCGATAAGGCCAATCAGATCGCGGCGCTCAATCTGCAATGGCAAATGCAGTCATGGCTTCTGCTGCTCGATCTTCGCGCTTGGATTGCGGACTGGCTGCCAGGTCTCAACGCTGCGCTGACGAATAATCAGGCACCTGCACCAGGGTCCAGCGACCGCAAGGCGTGGGACATGCTCGATGGGGCTACAGCAAGCACCCTGCGTATTGGACTGTGGCGCCCTGAAGACCATGATAAACCGGCCACAGAAAACCACGATATACGTCCGCTGGCCGCGTCGCTGCGCCAAGCCCTCCAGCGGATCGGGTCCTTTGCCGATACGTTGGAAAACGCCAACACTCATTATACGCTGGCGACTTCTGGGCCGGCCAATGCTGCAACCTGGCCAGACTTCCACTTCCCGCTGGTCGGGCTGACCAAGGATGGATTGGTTGACGGACCGATCCTGTCCATCGTTCCGCCTGGGCCTCAGGCAGAGCCTGTCGGGGACGAGCGTGAACTATTGGGTGCGCCTATTGCAGAGCCCGCCGATGCTCCAACTCCCCCGAAAGATGGAGCAGGAGCTTTTCCCAACCCAGATCCTGAAGAACTGGATCGCTTCACTGCTACGTTGGCGCGCGCACTGGTAGCCGAACCCGAAACCAATGCACCACCGCTGCCCCATGCAATGAAAGTGCGCGACATTCGCCTCAAGACAGCAGGCGACAACGGGCTCTTCGTAATCCGCATGGTTCATCTGAACGCCGATTGCGGTCCGCTTCATCCGCCGACGTTATCGGATCAAAGCGAAGAGTTTGAGCTGGCGAGCTTTTTCGATCCAGAAGCCCCTGTTCGGCCAATCACTATTACTCTGCCCGCCGATACCTCTCCCGCTGGTCTGCGCAAGCACGGACGCGGTGCGGCTTTCGTCATGTCTGACATGCTGTGTGGGCAGGTCCAGCGCGCTAAAGGCTTGGGTTTCGTCGATCTTGTCCGCCAGGTTCTGCCTTGGCCGCTGCACAAGGACATCGACATTGGCGATGGTGGAGGATGCAAGGGCGGCGGCGCAGAAATCGGCATGATCTGCTCGCTTTCCATTCCGATCATCACGCTGTGCGCTCTGATCCTGCTGATCATCATCGTCTCGCTGCTCGATTTCATTTTCCGCTGGATGCCCTGGTTCATAGCCTGCTTCCCGCTGCCCAAGCTGAAGGGCAAGCAGCCATGACCGCACGCATCAATCGTCTCGGTCCCAGTCCCCTGGGGCAAAGCACGAGCTTTCCGTTGCGTGTTGGCACGGATGGCAGCATCCGCTGGTCCCAAGGCGAGGACAACATCCGGGAATCTATTGCTGTTATCCTTCAAACCGAGGTGGGAGAGCGGATAGCTCTGCCAGATTTCGGAGCGGGTCTCGGCGCGTTTTTGTTCGAGCCAAACAATCCGGCCACCCACGCGCGTATCGCTCACCGGATCGAGGACGCACTGCGCAGGTGGGAGCCACGGATCGTCCTTGAAAATGTCGAGGTCGAGGAAGATCAGTCCGACGCGACTGCCTGCATTGCTACGGTTCGCTACCGTCTTGTCGCCACCGGCGCTGCCGAACGTGTTTCCCTATCCATCCGCTTGGGACAATCCTGATGCCCTTGCAACCGCCCCTGATTGACGACCGCGATTATCGCAGCCTGGTCGAAGAAACGCTGGCCCGTGTCCCCGTTCACACCCCGGAATGGACGAATTTCAATGCGTCTGACCCGGGCGTCACGCTGGTCCATCTCTTTGCGTTTCTTACAGAAAATCTGATCTTCAGAGCAAACCAGATCCCTGAGCGCAATCGGGCGAAGTTTTTGCAGTTGTTGGGCATCCCCTTGCGAAGCGCACAGGAGGCTCGAGGGCTGGTAACCTTTGCCAACGACAAGGGGCCGCTGACAGTCCACACGCTGGGCAGTGACACCGAGTTGCTCGCAGGCCAGATGCCGTTTCGCACGGCGCAAGGGCTGGACGTGCTGCCGGTGGAGGCGCGTTTCTACACCAAGCGCGCAGTGAGTGATGCCAGTGACGAGCTGAAAGCTTATTACGCGCTGCTCTACGCATCCTACGGGCGTGATCTGGATACCGACGACCTGGCGTTATACCAAACCGTCGCGTTCGATCCGCAACAAGGGCCGTTCAACGCTGACGATACCATCGATCGCAGCCTGTGGATCGGCTTGTTCGCCCGCAAGGACGATCTGACCAGTGATCTGGCGACCAGCAT
>JBEQBV010000119.1:0-11033 GCA_041639635.1 Novosphingobium sp. | reverse complement strand
TGCGCGGCTCGATACTGGCTGCCGGGGCACTTGCGCTGACCGGGGTTGCCCATGCTGAAGAGCAGGCCCCTGAAGATCAGGCAGCGGCTGAACCGCAAGCCTCTTCGGGCGCGGCGCAGTCCTCCATTCAGGAAATCATCGTCACCGCGCAGCGCCGCGAGGAAAGCTTGCAGAAAGTGCCTGTGGCCGTGACGGCCATCGGATCGGATCAGCTCAACGCCTTGCGCGTTACCAGCGTGCGCAATCTGGCGGGCCTTGCCCCCAGCTTGCAGTTCAATACCCAAGGCCAGCAATCCAACCCCACGATCATCATCCGCGGCGTGGCCTCGGGCACGTCGAGCAACTCGGTCGATCCCAAGGTCGGCATGTATGTCGATGGTGTCTACATCGGGCGCGCGGTCGGCTCATTGCTCGATTTCTCCGACATTCAGCGCGTGGAAGTGCTGCGCGGGCCTCAGGGCACGCTGTTTGGCCGCAACGCCACATCGGGCGCGATCAGCATTGTCACGGCTGCGCCCAAGGGCGAATGGGGCGTCAAAGCCACCGGATCATACGGCAATTACAACGCTTGGCGCGGCAAGGTTTCGCTCGACTTGCCACAGATCGGCCCGTTCTCGATCCGCCTGTCCTATCTGCATGATCAGATCGATGGCGACGTGACCAACACGATGGGCGGCAAAGGCCTCAACATCGCCTTGCGCGCGCCCGAATTCGGCACGCAGCGCTTCGTCAACAAGCTAGGCTATCGCAATGTCGATGGCGGCCAGGTGGCGGTGCGCGGTGAATTCGGCGCTCTGACCGCCGACTACCGCTTTGACTACACCGATACGCGATCATCGGCCCGTGCCATGCAAAGCCTTGGCGTGATCCCCGATGCCTCTGGCCAGCTGCTTGCCCCCATCGTGGCACTGCAGCCGTTCTTTGGCGGCACCACCAACGAAGGGCTGAATGGTCCGTTGAACTCTGTCGCAGCAGCGACCAGCGAAGAGCATATCGTGACGCAGGGTCACAGCCTGACTCTGACGCTGGAGGCCAGTGACAAGTTCACGATCAAGTCGATCAGCGCCTATCGCAAGTTCCGGCAAGACCCGACGATCTTCGATCTCGGCTCGGCCGGTGGCATGCGTTTTACGCTGCAACAGTTGGGCGTGCTGCTGACCCCGGGGCTGACGCCGCAGCAGGTGCAGGCAGGCCTGTTCAACCCGGCCAACCTGCCCGGTCCCAATGACTATTTCTTCCCGCTGCTTTCAGCTCGCGCCACCAATCAGGAACAGTTCAGCCAGGAACTGCAGTTCCAGCTGACCAATGACAACTTCGATCTGACCGCAGGCCTGTTCTACTTCCACGAACGGTCACCGGGCACCGAAGTGCTGGGCATCCTTTCACCCACGCCCAATGCCACGATCGTGCCCAGCCCGTTCGATGCGATCTTCGGCAGCGGCATTACCCGCACGGTGGGGGTCAACGATTCGATGGCAGGCTATGCCCAGTTGACCTGGCACCTCACCGACAATTTCGATATCACCGGCGGCCTGCGCGGCACGATCGATGATCGCGAACTGGACATCACGGCCATTTCCGGCGCGCAAGGCGGATCGCTGGGCGTGGGCAAGTACAAGCAGACCTACAAGAAGCTGACTTACACCGGCATCGCCACTTGGCGGCCGACCGAACAGACGATGCTATTTGCCAAAATAGCAACGGGGTATGTTTCGGGCGGCATTCTGAGCGGCATCCCCTATCGCCCGGAAAACATGACCAGCTATGAAGTGGGTGCCAAGACCCAGTTCCTTGACAACCGGGTGCGCCTGAACATTGCGGCCTATTATAACGATTACAACGATCTGCAGACCCAGAACTTCATCAACGGGCGGCAGTTCTTTGACAATGCGGGCAAGGCCAAGATCAAGGGCTTCGAAGCCGAACTCGATGTTGTGCCGGTGCGCGGCCTGAACCTTTCTGGCAGCGTTTCCTACACCAACTTCGATTACGATACGTTTATCCTGAACAACGAGGAAGTAGCGGCCTTTGCGCGGCCCACCTACTTCTCGAACTGGACCGGGCGCGCGGCGGCGACCTATACTTCGCCCGATTTGACCAGCAATGGCGGGCATGTGACCGGCCTGCTCGAAGCGCGCTATCGCAGCCAGTATTTCCTCACCTCCACCCCACTGCGCAATCTGGCAGGGCAGAACGTGCTGGAAGACCGCAACCGCCAACCCGCATTCTGGCTAGTCAATGGCCGCTTGGGGCTGGCTGATCTGCCGGTGGGCGGAACGCGCGTGGCAATCTCTGCCTTCGGGGACAACCTGCTGAACGAACGCTTCATCAGCTTCGGCGCACCGGTGCTGCTGTTCACGGGCACATATGAACGTGGCCGCACTTATGGTGTGGAAGTGGGCTTCTCGTTCTGATGTGAAGGCTTCCGAATGCTCGTCATCCTGAACTTGTTTCAGGATCCATTTCGCACATCAGACCGTCGTTTCTGGTCGAGAAATGGACCCCGGATCAAGTCCGGGGTGACGAAACTTTTGACGCGGAATCGTGATCCCTCAGAACGCCGCAATACCGGTAATCGCGCGGCCCAGGATCAGCGCGTGGACATCGTGCGTGCCTTCATAGGTGTTGACCGTTTCAAGGTTCACCATGTGTCGGATGACCTGATATTCACCCGAAATGCCGTTTCCGCCGTGCATGTCCCGCGCCATCCGCGCGATATCCAGCGCTTTGCCCACGTTGTTGCGCTTGACGATCGAGATCATCTCGGGCGCGAACTTCCCGGCGTCCATCAACCGGCCCACCTGCAATGATGCGTGCAGGCCCAGCGTGATTTCGGTGACCATATCGGCCAGCTTCTTTTGATACAGCTGTGTGCCCGCCAATGGCCGTCCGAACTGGTGCCGGTCCAGCCCATATTGGCGCGCAGCGGCATAGCAGAACTCCGCCGCCCCCAGCGCGCCCCACGAAATGCCATAGCGCGCACGGTTGAGGCAGCCGAACGGCCCTTTAAGGCCCTGCACATTGGGCAGGAGCGCATCATCGGGCACGAACACATCGTCCATCACTATCATGCCGGTGATTGATGCGCGCAAGCTGATCTTGTTCTCGATCTTGGGCGCAGACAGCCCCTTCATGCCCTTTTCCAGCACGAAGCCGCGAATGCCCTGTCCATGCGCATCGCTCTTAGCCCAGACCACGAAGACATCGGCAATCGGCGCGTTGGAAATCCACGTCTTTGCGCCGTTGAGGATATAGCCGCCATCGACCTTGCGCGCATGGGTGCGCATCCCGCCGGGGTCCGATCCAGCATCGGGTTCGGTCAGGCCAAAGCAGCCGATCCATTCGCCGGTTGCCAGCTTAGGCAGATACTTGCGGCGCTGCTCCTCGCTCCCGTATTCAAAGATCGGGAACATCACGAGGCTGGACTGCACGCTCATCATCGAACGGTAGCCCGAATCCACCCGCTCCACTTCACGCGCGACAAGGCCGTAGGATACGTAGTTCGCACCCGTGCAGCCATAGTCTTCGGGCAAGGTTACGCCCAGCAGCCCCTGCGCGCCCATCTCGCGGAAGATTTCAGGATCCGTATGTTCGTTGGCAAAGGCATCGATCACACGCGGGGCCAGCCGGTCCTGCGCAAAGGCGCGCGCGGCATCGCGGATCATCCGCTCGTCGTCGCTCAGCAGGCTGTCCAGACCCAGCGCGTCTTCCCAATCGAACGGAACCATACCGGCCATGACTCTCTCCTTTGGCCCTTCTTTGGCACCGCCCTTCGGGCACTTCAACCACAGCAAAAAGGCATTTGTCAGCGCCCTGTCATGCGCTTAGGGCAGTGACGCTACGGAACGCGCCCAAAAGAATGCCGGGTAAAAAAATACCGCAAGCGGAGAAAGCAAGATGCCGACCATCCTGAAAGTGAACGGAACCCCGCGCGAGGTGAATGTCCCCGGCGAAAAACCGCTGCTTTGGGTGCTGCGTGAGGATCTGGGCTATCTCGGTCCCAAGTTTGGCTGCGGCGCAGGGCTGTGCGGGGCCTGTACGGTGCATCTGGATGGACAAGCGATCCGGTCTTGCATCACGCCGATCAACTCGGTTGGCGATGCGGCCATCACCACCATCGAAGGCGTGGGTGCCAGCGATGTTGGCAAGAAGGTGAGCGCGGCGTGGGCCGCGCTTGACGTGCCGCAATGCGGGTATTGCCAGGCCGGCCAGATCATGAGCGCAGTGGCGCTGCTCGAAGCCACCCCCTCACCCAGCGATGCCGATATCGATGGTGCCATGGCAGGCAACCTCTGCCGCTGCGGCACCTATCACCGCATCCGCGATGCCATCAAGCAGGCCGCTGGCCAGAAAGTTGCAGGAGGCACCAATGCGCGCTGATACCCCCATGCTCTCCACCGACCGCCGCCTTGTCCTCAAAGCCATGCTGGCCGCAGGCGGCACGCTGGCTTTCGATATCCAGATCGCATCAGCGCAAGCGGCAAAGCCCAATGGCGCGGCCTCGGCCCGGATCAGCGCCTATGTCGCCATCGCGGCTGACAACACCGTTTCGATCACATCGAAGAACCCGGAAATCGGCCAGGGCGTGAAAGCCATGCTGCCAATGCTGATTGCCGAAGAGCTTGATGTGGCTTGGGAATCCGTCAAGGTTGAACAGGCCGTGGCCGATCAATCGCGCTTTGGCATGCAGATGGCCGGAGGATCGATGTCCACCCCGATGAACTGGATGCCGATGCGGCAGGCAGGGGCCACCGCGCGCGCGATGATCGTGGCGGCAGCGGCCAAGCAGTGGGGCGTGCCTGCTGCTCAGGTCACGACCAAGGCGGGCGAAGTGATCCACGCTGCGTCCAATCGCCGAGCGCCCTATGCGGCGCTGGCCGCGGCTGCGGCGAAGGAAGCCGTGCCCGATGCCGCCACGCTGACGCTGAAAGACCCGGCCACTTTCACGATCATCGGCAAGCCCGTAGCCGGCCCTGATACTCCCGCGATTGTCGCCGGAAAGCCTCTGTTCGGCGTGGATACCGTGCTGCCGGGCATGGTCCACGCCGCCTTGCTCACAGCGCCAGTGCGCGGGGCCACGCTGAAGAGCCACGATGCGGCCAAGGCTCTCGCCATGCCCGGCGTGCGCAAGGTCGTGGTTCTGCGCCAGCTTGGCCATGATGACGCGCCCGTCGATGCGCTGGCCGTGGTGGCCGACAGCTGGTGGACCGCCAGCGAAGCGCGCAAGGTGCTGGTGGCGCAATGGGACAATGGCGGGCGTGAGAAGCACTCCGATGCCACATTCGCTGCATCAGCCAAGGCTGCTTTCGCCACAAAGCCTGCCACCACGATCCGCAAGGAAGGCGATGTTGCAGCCGCCCTGGCCAAGGCGGCAAAGGTGGTGTCCGCCGAATACAGCTACCCCTTCCTGTCCCACGCAACGCTGGAGCCGCAGAACTGCACTGCGCAGTTCAAGGACGGTAAGCTGGAACTGTGGGCCCCCAGCCAGATGCCCAACGAAGGCAGGGAAATGGTCGCCAAGATCCTTGGTCTGTCTGAAGATGCCGTCACTGTGAACCTTACCCGCATCGGCGGTGGTTTCGGCAGGCGTCTGCAAAGCGATTTCATGATCTTCGCCGCCGCCATCGCGCGCGAGGTTCCGGGCGTTCCGGTAAAGCTGATCCTTGAGCGTGAGGAAGATTTCCGCATGGATTTCTTCCGTCCGGGCGGATTCCACAAACTGGACGCCGCGCTCGATGCCAATGGCAAGTTGACCGCGTTCCGCACGCACCTCGTCAGCTTCGGGGCCAAAGGTGAACCGGGGCGCGGAGGGGAACTTCCCGCCGATATGGTGCCCGCCAACCTTGTGCCCAATGCAGACCTTGGGCTGACCGTGCTGGAAAGCAACATCCCGCTGGGCTGGCTGCGCGCACCGGGATCAAACGCGCTGGCCTTTGCCACGCAAGCCTTCATGGATGAAGTGGCCGCTGCGGCGGGCAAACCGCTGCCGCTGTTCATGCTGGATGTGCTGGGCGAATCCCGCCTCGTGACGCCGCCAAAGATCCCCGGCGTGCCTGATATCTGGCAGCCGCCCGCCTTCCACACGGGCCGCGCGGCATCCGTCATCCGCGAGGCGATGAAGATTTCGGGCTGGAAGGATGCGCCGGTAAAGGGCCGTGGCTTTGGCTTCTACTTCAGCCACTTGGGCTATTTCGCGGTGGTGGCCGATTGCGCGCAGGAAGGTGGCGCGATCAAGGTTACGAAGATGTGGGTCGCAGGCGATATCGGCAGCACCATCATCAACCCGCTGAATGCCGAGCAGCAGGTGCGTGGTTCGATGATCGAAGGCATCGGCCACGTGATCGGCGGGCTGAAAGTGCCGATCGAAGGCGGACAAGTGCAAGTGGCAAACTTCGATGCCTATCCCCTGCCCCGGATCGATGTGGTGCCGCCCATCGAGATCTCGATGGTACGCAGCGATTTCCCGCCGACCGGCCTTGGCGAACCCGCCCTGCCCCCTGCAGTAGCAGCCGTGGCCAATGCCATCAGCAGCCTGACCGGCAAGCGTGTGAGGTCGCTGCCCTATACAGTCTGACACCAAACAGGCGAACAGCCGCATAACCGACCAGCGAACAGACCAGCATTGGGTAGCGCTATCTTGACCGGTGCGTTCAAGTAGCTAGAACCTCGGCCATACACGCGCAGGTGCGCAGCGCCGTGGTCTAAAACGGCTTTGTGGCAAATAGCCTGACAAAAGCGGTGTGGGAGAAGCGGAACAAATGTTCGAAGCAAGTGCCGTAGACCGGCGGGGTGCCATGGCCCGCATGGCCATGCTGCTGGGCGCAACAACGCTGCCGTTTGAAGCCTTTGCCGCCCCCATGGCGTCGGCCAAAGGCCACTTCGGGACAGACATGTTCGCGCTGCTTTCCGCCGTGGCCGACACCATGATCCCCAAAACCGACACGCCCGGCGCACTGGATGCCAAGGTTCCGGTCCGGCTCAATATGATGCTAGCCAACTGGGCTTCTCCGGCCACGCGCGATGCGCTGGGTTGGGCCTTGCTGCGGATTGCAGCGTCAACGCCAACCGAAGCAGGCAAGCCGTTCGTCAAGCTGAACGCCAAGGACCGCGCCGCCGCGCTGCGGGCGTATGACGCCAAGGCGCTGGTCCGCCCGCCTTTGGCACCGGGCGAAGTCGACCAGCCCTTTGGATCACGGCGGGCATTTGCCGATCCTGAATACTGGCGGCTCAAGCAGCTGATCATCGATCTGTACTATTTCAGCCCGGAAGCCACTGCGACCGAGCTGGTCTATGAACATGTGCCCGGCAGATACGAACCTTCGATCAAGCTGACCCCGCAATCGCGCCCGTTCCTTTGATCCGGCCCTGCTGAACGCGAGTACAATTTCATGTTTGACGCAATCGTTATCGGATCGGGAATGAGCGGCGGCATTTCCGCCAAGGAGCTGTGTGAGCGCGGCCTAAAAGTGCTGCTGCTCGAACGCGGTCGCAAGGTGGAACACGTCACCGATTACAACGACACGCAGCAACCGTGGGAGCTGCCCAACGACAACCGCATTCCCGAAGAGGAGCTGGCCGCCGATTATCCGGTGCAAAGGCAATGCTATGCGGTGAACGCGGCGACCAAGCAGTTCTGGGTAAAGGACAGCGAACACCCTTATACCACCGAAGAGGGCAAGCCCTTTTCGTGGATTCGCGGCTATCACCTTGGCGGGCGGTCGATCATGTGGGGGCGGCAGGCCTATCGCCTGTCCGAGCTTGATTTTGAAGCCAATGCCAAGGACGGGCATGGCGTGGATTGGCCGATCCGCTATGCCGATATCGAACCGTGGTATTCGCACGTTGAAAAGTTCATCGGCGTGGCCGGCAGCAAGGATGGCCTGCCGCAATTGCCCGATGGCGAATTCCTGCCTGCGTGGGAAATGAATGACGGCGAAAAGCTGTTCAAGGCATCGATCGAGAGCCGCTATCCGGGGCGCAAGGTCATCATCGGGCGCAATGCAAACTTGTCGCAGGCGCAGCCGCATCATGAAGAGCTGGGCCGCACCAGTTGCCAGAACCGTTCGATCTGCGAACGCGGTTGCAGCTTCGGCGCGAACCACACCAGCCTGTCCTCTTCCCTCCCGGCGGCAGAGCGCACCGGCAATCTGACCACGATCACCGATGCCATCGTCCATTCGCTGGTGCAGGACCCAAAGACCGGGCGCATCACGCAAGTGCGCGTGATCGATGCCAAGACAATGGAAGGCCGCACGTATGAAGCGAAGGTCTTCTTCCTGAACGCCTCTACTTTTGGCACTGCGCAAATCCTGCTCAATTCCCGGTCAGAAGCCAATCCGCGCGGGCTGTGCAACAAGTCCGATCAGGTGGGCCGCAACATCATGGACCATCTCTATGGTTTGGCCACGATGGGGATCATGCCGGGTTACCCCGAGGACAGCTACTATCGCGGACGCCGCCCCACCGGCATCTACGTGCCGCGCTATCGCAATTTCAGCGAAGAGGCCGATGGTTTCGTGCGCGGCTATGGCTACCAGGGCGGGGTATCGCGGCAAGGCGGCAAACCCGGTGCCGATGTGCCGGGCATCGGGCAGGATATCAAGTATCGCGGGCGCAAGTTCGGCCCGTGGATGGCCACGCTGTTCGGTTTTGGCGAAATGCTGCCCAATCCCGATAACCGCGCCACGCTGCACCCCACACGCAAGGACAAGTGGGGCATTCCGCTGCTCCACATGGATGTGGCCCACGGCAAGAATGAGCAAGCAATGGTCAAGCAGATCCTCGCCGATGGCCGGGCGATGATCGAAGGCGCGGGTGGCAAGGTTATTGCGCAATCGGGCGGGCCTGCCCCGGCCGGGCTTGGCATTCACGAAATGGGCACTGCGCGCATGGGCCGCGATCCGATGACCTCGGTGTTCAATGGCTACAACCAGGCCCACGAAGCGCCAAACCTGTTCTGCACCGATGGCGCGATCATGACTTCGTCGGCCTGTCAGAACCCTTCGCTCACCTACATGGCGCTCTCGGCCCGCGCCGCCCATCACGCGGCACTGTGGCTGAAGGAAGGAAAGCTTTGATGTTCGGAAAATCACTCTCAGGCCTTTTGGCAGCGGTCGCCATCGCAGCGGCAAGCCCTGCCCTTGCCGCTGCGCCGGTCACCGATTGCCCGAACCGCGATGCACCCTTTTCCGCATCGGCCCCACTGATCGATGTGCTGTTGAGCGACCGAGCCCGCGGCGTGCTTGAACAGACGATGCCCGGCGAAATGGCAAAGATCCCGGCGTTTTTCACCGGGACGACTCCTCCCACCTTCTCGGCCATCCTTTCGCTGAAGGATGCCGGGTCATTCCTTGGCATCAAGGCCGAAGCCATTGCGGCTGCCGACGCAGCCCTGCGCACCCTGCCGGTGAACGAGGCGGACAAGGCCGCGCGCTGCGCCCGGTTTGACAATGATGTGCCTGTCTTCACCCCGATGAAGGGCAAGGTCAAAGTGCTGGTCTTTGAAAAGATCAACGGCTTCAAGGACACGCCATCAGTCAATGCCGCCCACGCCGCAATGCAGGCCATGGCTGCGCGCAAGGGCTGGGCCGTGCAGTTCACCGATAAGGGCGGCGCGTTCAACCCACAGACGCTCAAAGCGTTCAACGTCATTGTCTGGAACAACAATTCGGGTGAAGTCCTTACCCTGTCACAGCGCGCGGCGTTCAAGAACTGGCTTGAAGCGGGCGGCGCATTTGTGGGCATTCACGGTGCGGCGGGCGATCCGGTCTATTTCTGGGACTGGTATCCCGATACGCTGATCGGCGCGCGCTTTGCCGGGCACCCGCGCGATCCGCAGTTTCAGGAAGCGCGCGTCGAAGTGAACACCGCGCACCCGCTGGCCAAGGGGCTGCCATCCGAATGGCGGATGACCGAGGAATGGTATTCGTTCAAATCCAACCCGCGCCTTGCCGGGGCAACGCCGGTGCTGCTGCTGGATGAAAGCACGTATCGGCCCGATGATCCGCAAGCGCCGGGGCTGGTGATGGGCAAGGACCATCCGCTGGCCTGGTCCAACTGCATCGGCAAGGGCCGCATGTTCTATTCCGCCATCGGCCATCGGCCCGAAAACTATGAAGAGCCCAATCACGTGCGCCTGCTGGAAAACGCGATTTTCTGGGCGGCGACGGATAGGAAGGCGTGCGTGGCGCCCAAGCGCTAAAGCCACGCTTTAGGGCGGTTCAACAATTAGCATAGCGCCTGCTCCCATATGGGAACTTCGCCGGTTGCGGTCAGGCTTCATCTGAACGCCATCAGGCCGCAACAGCGAAGTTCCCCGATCATGACCACATATCCAGACCGCAAGACGCTCACTCACCTCGAACGGCTCGAATCCGAAGCAATCCACATCATGCGCGAAGTGGTGGCCGAGGCGACCAATCCGGTTATGCTCTATTCAGTGGGCAAGGACAGCGCGGTGATGCTGCATCTGGCGCGCAAGGCGTTCTACCCCTCGCCCCCGCCATTCCCGCTACTGCACGTGGACACCACGTGGAAGTTTCAGGCCATGTACGAACTGCGCAACCAGATGGCGCAGGACAGCGGCATGGAACTGCTGGTCTATCAGAACCCTGAAGCGGCGGAAAAGGGCATCAACCCCTTCGATCACGGCGCACTCCACACCGACATGTGGAAGACCGAAGGGTTGAAGCAGGCGCTCGACAAGTATGGCTTTGATGCGGCTTTCGGCGGCGCGCGGCGTGACGAGGAAAAGAGCCGCGCCAAGGAGCGCATCTTCTCGTTCCGCACCGCCAGCCACGGCTGGGACCCCAAGAACCAGCGCCCGGAACTGTGGAACCTTTATAACGCCCGCAAGAACAAGGGCGAATCGATCCGCGTGTTCCCGATCAGCAACTGGACCGAGCTGGACATCTGGCAGTACATCCACCTGAACGACGTGCCGATCGTGCCGCTCTACTTCGCTGATGAGCGCCCGACGTATGAATGGGAAGGCCAGCTGTTCATGGCCGATGACATTCCGCGGCTGGAAAAGG
>JBEQBV010000118.1:0-11142 GCA_041639635.1 Novosphingobium sp. | reverse complement strand
GCCAAGCCGCTGAACGATGCGCTTGGCATCGTGCCGAGCACCGGCAACCTGCTGATCGCTGGCAACGGCGAATTCTACCGCGACGTCTCGCGCGGCGGTGTCCAGGCAACGCTGGCCTACGAACTCGCCTCGGGCATCGAAATCAGCAACACAGCGGCTTGGAAGGCGGCTGACCGCGAACAGAACTTCGACACCGACTATACAAATCGCAATGGCGCCGATCGCAACTACTCGGACACCCGCTATCGCCAGTTCACCAACGAACTGCGCGTTGCGCTTCCGGCTGGTGACCGGTTCACCGGGCAGGTTGGCCTGTTCTTCTTCAGCGCTCAGACCGATCTCGTCGCTCAGCTTGGCGGCAACAGCCTGCGGCCCGATAACCTGCTCACACCGTTCCCATTCTGCGTGGGCGCAACCAACATTGGCGGCCCACCGCCTGCCTGCCCGCGCAGCAATGTGTTTTTCCTTGGGCAGGACCGCGATTATTCGCTCGACAGCAAGAGCTACGCCGCATTCGGCCAGTTCACCTATGAAGTTGTCGACAATCTCAAGCTGATTGCCGGCGCGCGTGTGACGCATGACAAACTGAAGATCGACTCGGTCCAGAATAACAGCTTCTATTTCGTTACGTTGGGCGGACCGCGTCGTGAAGTGAAGGCGACCACGTCAAACACCGATTTCAGCTATCGCCTTGGCTTCCAGTACAATTTTGAACGCGACGTGATGGTTTATGCAACCTATTCACGTGGCTACAAAGGCCCAGGCTTTGCCGACCTGTTGCCCGCCACGGCAGCATCGCCGGTGGTTGAGCCCGAAACCAACCGCAACATCGAAGTGGGTCTGAAGTCGACCTGGCTGGACGGCAAGCTGCTGTTCAACCTCACCGCGTTCCATTCAAAGTTCAAGAACCTGCAAGTCTCCTCGTTCAACGCGGTGGCCGGAGCAAACTTTGTGCAGAATGCTGCAGCGGCGACCAGCAAGGGCATCGAAGTGCTCACGGTGATTCGTCCGGTTTCCGGCTTATCGCTGACCGGTTCGGCAACGCTGCTCGATTCCAAGTTCGATGATTTCCCGGGTGCGGAATGCTATCCGGGCCAGCAGACTCCTTCGTGCCTGGTTGCAACAGGTCGCCAGTTCAACGCCGGTGGGCTGCGCACGCCTGTCTCGCCCGAATTGGTGGCCAACGGTCAGATCAAGTATGAGTGGTCGCTGGCAGAGTCCGTTGATGCGTTCATAGAAGGAACCATCACGCACCGCTCTTCCCAGTGGTTCACGGTCAATCAAGTGCCTGGAACGCAGTTTGGTGCCCACCAGTTGCTTGGCGGCAGCATCGGCGTGAGCAGCAAGAACGGTTGGCGCGCTTCGGTGTTCTGCCGCAACTGCACGGATGAACGGGTCCCGACCAACATCAGCCTCGACCCGGCAGAAGCCAATGCCAACCGCGTCGGTCTCGGCCACCTGTTCGGCTTCAATTCGGTGCGCCAGATTGGCGTCACCTTCGGCTTCGATTTCTGATCATTGCTATACCCTTCGGGCGACTGGTCTTAGTCGCCCGAAGGGTCCTTTCAGGTATAGGCGGTCACGCTGAGTTGGTGCCGCTCAGGATTGCGCAAAGGAACAATCTTTGAGTCCTGCTCAACCAGCCGCTCGTTCAATTGCACTTGGCGGAGGGGAACCCCGCACAGCTGGCCTGCCGCAGGGCGTGCTGATCATTCTGGCAGGCTTCCTCCTGATCCTTGCGATCGTTGCGCTGACCCCTGCAGTGTCGCCGATGGTGGCGCACTTCGGCCCTTCGGCGATGACGCTTGTTCCGCTGGCAGTGACTGCGCCGGGTCTGATGATCGCGCTGTTCTCGCCCTTCATGGGCTGGATCGCCGATCGCTGGGGCCGCCGGCCGATGCTGCTGTGGGCGACGCTGATCTACGGCTTTGTCGGCGTTGCGCCATTCTTCATGGATAGCCTGCCTGCGATCATCGCAACCCGGCTGGTGCTGGGGGTATGCGAAGCGGCCATTCTTACAGGCACCAACACTCTGATCGCCGATTACTATCCCGAATCCGGCCGTCGCAACTGGTTGATGGCGCAGGCTGCGTTCGGACCGATGTTCGGCTTTTCGGTCGTGGTCGGATCGGGCCAGCTTGCTGCGGTCGACTGGCATTGGCCCTTCCTGATCTATGCCGTTGCGTTCCCGATCTTCCTTGCGATGACGGTGTGGATGTTCGAACCCGGGCATGAGGCGGAAACCACCATATCCGCAAAGCCTGCTGCATTCCCCCTGCGTCATGTGCTGGGCTGTGGTGCGGTGACGCTGCTCGGGGCCTCGCTCTATTACGTGTACATCGTACAGATTGGCCTCGCCTTCAGGGGCGTTGGCGTGGATCAGGCTGACCGCGTCGGCATGATGGTGGGCATTGCCACGCTCGGCGTATTCCTTGGCGGCCTTGCATTCAAGCCACTCTCCCTCCGCTATTCGACTGGCGCGCAGATTGCCGCCTTTTTCGCGCTCATGGGGCTGGGAATGGTCGGCATCGGTCTTGCGCAAAGTGCCGAGGCCATGACAGCTGCCGCCTCCGTGCAGCAGTTAGGGGCAGGCATCCTCATCCCCGCGCTGGTGTTATGGGCGATGCGCGGCGTGGCGCCGCAGCACCGTGGGCGCGCCATGGGTATCTGGAGTGCCTGCTTCTTCTTCGGCCAGTTCTGCAGCCCGCTTCTCGTCACCCTAACGCGGCTGGGAGGTGCAGATATCGGCACCGCTTTTGTCACGCTTGGCGTGGCAGGACTTGTTGCATCCACGATTGCCGTCATCTTCGGTAAAGCCCGGTCAGGCGTGCCGGTGCAAGGGTAGGCATTCATGACTGAACCACAGACCTCTGGCTGGAACCGCCGTGAATTTTTCAGCGCAACGGCATTGCTCGCCCTTGCGCTCGGGCTGCCTGTTGCCGCTGTCCAATCCACGCCGCTCGCGCCGGAAGATGCGCCGACCGACGGGCAAAGAGCGCTGATGGCCGATGTCAGCCAGTTGCTCATCCCCGCCACCACAACCCCCGGCGCGGGCGATGTTGGTGCGGGCGGCTTCGCCATTCTGGCGCTGGCGCACGGTTTGGACCATGCCCGCGCGGCCCCGCACAATGTTGCGCCATACGAGCGTTTCCTGCGGCGCGATGGCTCTGTCCGCCATGTTGCCTGGCTGGAAAGCGAACTGGACGCGCGCGCCAATGGGAACTTCAGCGCCCTGCCACCGGCGCAGCGCCTCGGCCTGATTTCCGCGCTCGACGCGCAGGCCTTTGCCACGCGCGAGAGCGAAAGCCCGTGGAAGGCGATCAAATCGCTGATCCTGACGGGCTATTACACCAGCGAAGCAGGCGCAGCGCAGGAACTGCGGTACGAGCCGGTTCCCGCCCGTTATGACCCCGACCTGCCTTTGACACCCGATTTCCGCACCATTTCCAACGACTGGACCGCGGTCGAGTTCGGTTGAAGTCCCGGCAAAACGACAGGACCTGATTTCATGCAATTTGACGCAATCGTGGTGGGTTCAGGGATCACCGGGGGCTGGGCCATCAAGGAATTGACGCAGGCCGGTCTGAAAGTCCTGATGATCGAACGTGGTCGCGAGATCGTCCATGGCGAATATGAGACTGAACTGAAGGCACCATGGGAACTGCCATATCGCGGCGTGGGCGATGCCGCACACTATGTGCGCGAACATCAGGTGCAGATGAAGAACCGGCACTTCAACGAGTTCACCCAAGGCCTCTTCGTCAACGACCGGGAGAACCCCTACGTCACCGGCCCGGATACCGATTTCACGTGGTTCCGGTCCTACCAACTCGGCGGTCGGTCGCTTACCTGGGGGCGCCAGACCTATCGCTGGTCCGACTACGATTTCGACGCAAACCGGCGTGACGGGCATGGTACTGATTGGCCGATCCGCTATGCCGATCTGGCCCCGTGGTACGACAAGGTTGAAGAGTTCATCGGCGTTTCCGGCGCGGCCGAAGGCCTGCCCCAGTTGCCTGATGGCAAGTTCCAGCCGCCGATGGCGCTGAACGTGGTCGAACAGCACGTGCGCAAGGTGGTGGCCGAAAAGTATGGCCGCTGCCTGACCATTGGCCGCACGGCGAACCTGACCGAGGCAAAGGCAGATGAGGGCCGCTCAAATTGCCAGAACCGCAACATCTGCATCCGGGGCTGCTCGTTCGGGGCCTATTTCTCTACGCAATCGAGCACGCTGCCCGCCGCCATGGCGACCGGCAACCTTACCGTCGTGACCGATGCCATCGTCGAGGGTATCGATTATGAGCCTGCCACCAGGCGGGTCACTGGCGTGCGCTATGTCAAAACGAAAGATGGCACGCGCAGCAGCGCCACGGCGCGGATGGTATTTCTCAATGCAGGCGCGTTCAATTCGGTCCATCTGCTGCTCAATTCGCGCAGCGAAGCGATGCCCAATGGCTTGGCCAATTCCAGCGGAGCGCTGGGCACGCAGATCATGGATCACGCCAACACCCTGTCCGCCATCGCGCTGTTCCCGCAGTTTAATGGCCGCACCACGTTTGGCAACCGCCCGACTGGGGCGATAATCGCGCGCTATCGCAACATGGATGTCATGGATGGCGCAGGTCACACCCGCGGCTATTCCTTTCAGGGCGGCGCACTGCAAAGCAACTGGACGGCTGGAAAGCGCGAAGCTGGCGTCGGCGCAGCGCTCAAGGACAAGCTGCGCCAGCCCGGTATGTGGCGCTTCGTGCTGGTCGGCTGGGCCGATTGCATCCCGCGTGACAGCAATCGCCTGACGCTCGACCACGCGAAAACCGACCGCTTCGGCATACCGCAACTTCGCATTGATTTCGCTTTCGGCAAGGAAGAACAGGCCGCCTTGGCACAAGCCAAGGAGGACGCAGCGGAAATGCTGACCGCAGCAGGCGGCACCGTGATAATGGGCATGGACCAGCCAGGTGCTGGTGGATCGGCAATCCATGAAATGGGCGGCGCGCGCATGGGACACGATCCGTGCACTTCCGTGCTGAACAAATGGAGCCAGGCCCACGACATCCCCAACCTGTTCGTCACCGATGGTGCACAGATGGCGTCCTCTGCCTGTCAGAACCCATCGCTGACCTACATGGCGCTGACGGCACGCGCTTGCGATGCTGCGGTAAAGATGCTTCGTGAAGGGGCCATCTAAGCCGCATCACTAGGCCGCGTGGACAAATTCCACGCGGTCATGGCCGGAAACGGTTGCGCAGCGGCCGTAACGGGTTGCCACGCGTCGGCAGTCCTTGAGGCGGCCGAACATGATCTCGACGCGGGTGCGGCGTTTGTCGTATTTGACGGGCAAAGAGCGGTATTATCGTCCCGGAATGCAGGGCTTGATGCCCTTTTGTTCAAGTGCGTCCCAGAACCATTCGGTGTCATTGCCCTGATCGGCCAACTTCCACGGCGCTTTTGGCAGGTCGTCGAGCAGGGCCGCCGCGTCAATGTGATCGCTGATCTGGCCTGCGACATAATGAGCCGGTGACCTAGAGTTTTGAAGATATGCTCGATCTCACGTTCAGATGCCCGATCAGGCGTCAGGCGCCTGAGCACGCGGCTGGCATGTGGCGCGCATCGGATCTGGGGACGCCCGCAGGCAAGGCTGGTATTGCTTGCCTGATTGTCTGGTGCGGTCGAGAAGACTCGAACTTCCACGGGCTTTCGCCCACAACGACCTCAACGTTGCGCGTCTACCAATTCCGCCACGACCGCAAAATCAGACGGGGTGCAAAGGCATGTTGCCTTCACCCCGCGGGGGGTAGGAGGGCGCCCCTAGCAAAGGACATTGCGGGGCGCAACAACGATAAGGACTTTTTTGCCGTCGCAGGCTGATCAGTCCGGCTTCCAGCCGATTTCGGCAACTTTGGCGGACTTCGGCACATCGGTGACCGCCGCGTTGATCGTCACGCTTTCACCGGGGGCCAGTTCATCTTGCGGAGGGGGGACTTCCCAGGTCTTGACGACCTTGTCCTGTGAGTCGCGCAACACGATCAGGATCTGCGGAATGGCGCGCACGTCCTTTCCGTTGTTGGTCACCGTGCCGCTTGCGCCAAAGTATTCGGTGCCGTTGGGCAGCTGGCGGCGGTCCTGCTTTTCAGGCGGGAAGGACAGCACCAGATCGGGGCGATCAGCGCCGAACGTCTGCACCGGGCCGGGCAACCATTGCGGCAGCCCGAATTGCCATGCTGCACCGCCAAGGGCTGCCACGGTCAGCGCGAAAGCAACCCCGGCGATGGTCCACATCTTGGCCGGATTGCGCCGCCTGCGGAACGGAGGCTGGTGATCGAACGGCGACGGATCATCGTCAGAATAGACCGGCGGCGGCACGCGACGCGCCGCTTCCGGCAGTGGCGGCGGCATTACCGGTTCTGGTGCTGCCTCGGCCTGAGGTGCAGGTGCGACCTGAGGCGTTGCGTCAGGGGCAGGAGCATGAGTTGGCTCAACAGTCCGTTCAGGCTCTGCAACGGGCGAAGCGAAGCCATCCTCTGTCGTGCCGGCCTCTACCGCCGCGCGTTCAGGCAGATCAGGTCCTTCCTGAAACCACGAATGGCGACACCGTGCGCAACGCACAGTTCTTCCATCCACTCCGATGGCATCGTCAGGAACGACATAGCGCGTCGAACAGGCAGGGCACGCAATGATCATGCCTTGGGGTTAAGCATGCCCAAGCCCTTTGTAACAATAGCTTCGCTGCCGAAGAAACGCTTCAACGGCCTTTTTTCCACATGGATTGCCGCGTATGGCCCATCTGGCGTAATCATCAGCATGCAGCAAACGGGTACAGTCTCCAGCTTATGAGCCAGAACGAAGATGCGGAGATCGTCCATTTCGACAACGTCGGGCTGCGCTATGGCACCGAAAAGGAAGTGCTGACCGATGTCAGCTTCACGTTGTATTCCGGGCGTTTCTACTTTCTGACCGGCGCATCGGGCGCGGGCAAGACGAGCATGCTCAAGCTGCTCTATCTGGCCCAACGCCCCTCGCGCGGGCTGATCCGCATGTTTGGCACTGATGCGATCACTCTGCCGCGCGACCGTCTGCCCGGCTTCCGTCGCCGGTTGGGCGTGGTGTTTCAGGACTTTCGGCTGGTGCCGCACCTCTCGGCGTTTGATAATGTGGCCCTGCCCTTGCGCGTGGCGGGCGTGCCCGAGCGCGATATCATCAAGCCGGTGACCGACATGCTCGACTGGGTGGAACTAGGCGACCGCAGCCATGCCCGGCCCGCCACGCTTTCTGGCGGGGAACAACAGCGCGTGGCCATTGCCCGCGCGGTGATCGGGCGGCCCGACATGCTGGTGGCCGACGAGCCGACCGGAAACGTCGATCCCGACATGGCGATCAAGCTGCTGCGCCTGTTCGAGGCGCTGAACCGGCTGGGCACGACCGTGGTGGTGGCCACGCACGATGTCCACCTGCTGCGCAAGGTGCCGGATTCGCTGATCATGCGGCTCGACAAGGGCCGCCTTTCAGACCCCACCGGCGCGCTGCGCTATCCCCCGCGCCGCACAGTTGCTGCCCCGCGCCCGGACCTGGTGCTGCGATGAAAGTGCTGCGATGAACCTGCTGGCGACCATCACCGGCAACCGGCGCGAGGAATGGCGTGAGCGTGCCAGTGCCGAACGTCGGCTGCTGCCACAGGGAAAGCTTTCAGGGCCGATGCCATGGGTCATCGCGATCATGATCGGGCTGACCGTAGTTGCCAGCGCCTGCGGCCTTGCGCTGCGCAACACCGCGCGCGTTGCCAGCGCCGATGTGGCAGGTGGCGTGACTGTGCAGATCGTCAACGGCGCCCCGCGAGAGCGTGACCGGCAGGCACAGGCTGCGCTTGCAGCGCTGCAGGACGCGCCCGGCGTCGCCTCGGCCCGGCTGGTGCCGCAAAGGGAACTGGATGCGCTGGTGGAGCCATGGTTGGGCACCACGGCGGGTGATGATGTGAACGCGCTGCCCGTGCCTGCGCTGATTGATGTGCGCCTGTCAGGCAATGCCGATGCAGCGGCAATCGATACCCTGCGGCGGCGGATCAAGCCTGCGGCGGAGGACGCCCGGATTGATGCCCAGGCCAGCTGGCTTGCCCCGGTGTTCGAAGCCATCGGCGCGCTGCAATGGCTGGCGGGTGGCCTTATCGCACTGCTGGCCTTCGCCACCGTGGCCACCGTGCTGCTGGCATCGCGCAACGCGCTGAGCAACCATCGCGCCACGATAGAGATCGTGCACATGCTGGGCGGCACCGATGCGCAGATTGCGAAGATATTCCAGCGATCAATGGCGGTCGATGCTGCGGCAGGCGGCATCGGCGGACTGCTGCTGGGCATGGTGACGACCGCACTGCTGGCACGCCAGTTCGCCGCGCTGGGATCCGGCATGATGACAGCCGGAGGCCTTGGCTGGACTGATTGGCTGGTAATCTGCTGCATCCCGGTGGGCGGCGTGTTGCTGGCGGTGCTCACCGCCCGTCTTTCAGTGCTGCAGGCGCTGAAGGGCATGTTGTGAGCATTGCTGCGTGACCAAGCATGGCATTTTCCGGAGGTTGTTCTCGTTGCTCGTGATCCTCTGGTCATTGGGCTTCGTGTGGTTTGCAGTGTTCCTGCCGCAACCGGTGATAGAGCCGGTGCGCAGCGACGGCGTGGTCGCGCTCACCGGCGCGGGCGGTCGCATCCCCCACGCGCTCGATGTGGTGCGCAAGGGCCGGGCAAAGCGCCTGCTGGTCTCGGGCGTAGACCGCGAAGTGCGCCCGCGTGAATTTGCCGTGGAATACAAGGTGCCCGCACGATTGATGGCCTGCTGCGTGACGCTGGGCTATGACGCGGTGGATACCCGCAGCAATGCCGTGGAAACCGTGCGCTGGATCAAGGAAAACAAGCTGCGATCCGTGCGACTGGTGACGACCGACTGGCACATGCGCCGCGCCGCCTTCGATCTGGCCGAACAGGCTCCCAGCAGCCTGATCATCATTCGCGACGCGGTGCCATCGCAGCCCAGCTTTCGCACCCTGTTCATCGAATACAACAAGCTGGTGGCACGTTTGATCGCGTGGATGGTTGGCTGGTAATGATCCGTAAAGTGCTTTCCATCCCGCGCAGCATCGCGTTTTATATCGCGTTCTATGGCGGCTCGGTGCTGTTCGTCATCGGCACGCTGCTCACGATGTCAGTCCATCGCCCGCTGTTCCGCGCGATTGTGCGCGGATGGAGCGGATGGCACCGGCTATGCGCCCGCGTGCTGCTGGGCATCCGGGTGGAACTGGAAGGCGCAAACTTCAAACCCGGCGTGCTCTATGCCATCCGCCATGAAGCGTTTTTCGAGGCGATCGACATGCCATGGCTGTTCCAGCTGCCGGTGGTCTTTGCCAAGGCTGAGCTGCTCGCCATCCCTGGCTGGGGCCGCGCGGGGCGCAGCTATGGCCTGATCGGGGTGGAGCGCGAAGCAGGCGCAAAAGCGCTGCGCACGATGCTGTCCGAAGCGCGCCGCCTGATCGCAGAAGACCGCCCGCTGATCATCTTCCCCGAAGGCACCCGCACCCCGCACGGTACGCCGGGCAAGCTGCAGGCGGGCTTTGCCGGCATCTACAAGCTGCTGCGCCTGCCGGTCATCCCGGTCGCGGTCGACAGCGGCCCGCTCTATCACCGCCTTTGGAAGCAGTCCGGCACCATCCGCTACCGCTTCGCCGAGGAAATCCCCGCAGGCCTGCCGCGCGAGGAGATTGAGGCGCGGGTTGAGGCCGCGATTAATGCGCTGAATGCGTGAAGCCCGCCCTCACCGCTCCCCGGCGTGATCACTGCGGCCAAAGTCAGGCCGCGCATCGTCCTGCCCCATTTCGATAATCCCGCGCCGGATCGCACGGGTGCGGGTGAAATGGTCGAACAGCACGTCGCCATCACCCTTGCGGATGGCTTTTTGCAGTTCGGTCAGGTCTTCGGTAAAGCGCTGGAGCATTTCCAGCACCGCATCCTTGTTTGAAAGGAACACGTCGCGCCACATCGTGGGGTCTGATGCGGCGATGCGGGTGAAATCACGGAAGCCACCGGCGGAATATTTGATGACCTCGCTTTGCGTGACCTGTTCAAGGTCCGATGCGGTGCCGACGATGGTATAGGCGATCAGGTGCGGCAGGTGGCTGGTCACGGCCAGCACCTTGTCGTGATGGTCGGCGTCCATCGTCTCCACCCGCGCGCCGAGCGCTTCCCAGAAGGCGACGAGGCGGGCGGACAGCGCCGGATCGGCATCTGCGGGCGGGGTGACAATGCACCAGCGGTTGCGGAACAGCGTGGCGAACCCGGCATCCGGGCCGCTGCGTTCCGTACCCGCCACGGGGTGCGCGGGGATCACATGGTGGCCCGGCAGCGCTTCAGCGAGGGCGGCGGCAACAGTCGCCTTGGACGAGCCGACATCGCTGACCAGCGCATCGGGCGAAAGGCCAGGCGCAATGGCGTGGGCCGCAGCGCCCATCGCCCCCACCGGCACGCAGAAGATCACGAGGTCAGACCCTGTAGCAGCATCTTCGGCCGTCTCGGCAATGCGGTGCGCAAGGTTCAGGCTGCGCGCAACGCTGCGGACTTGCGCGTCGGCGTCATAACCGACGACGGTCGTGCCGGGCAGATAGGCCTGCACCGCATGGCCAATCGATCCGCCCAGCAGGCCGAGGCCGACAATGGTGATCTGGGCGAACGGCGCGGCGCTCATTTTGCGTTCTCGCACATCTGCCGGATGGCTTGCGCAATCTCGTCCATCTGTGCGGCGGTGCCGATCGTGATGCGCAGGGCCTGCGGCAGGCCCTGCCCCGGCAACCAGCGCGTAATGTAGCCATGGTCCATCAGGCCATTATAAACCGCCTCTGCGCTCAACGCGCCTTCGAACAGGATCAGCACGAAATTGGCCTGGCTGGGCAGCGGGCGCAGGCCATAGTTGCCAAGTGCCTCAAGCTTTTCAACAAAGCGCGCACGTTCAGCCGCGTTGTGCAGGCGTGAACTTTCCACGAAAGTTTGGTCCTGCACGGCAGCAAGACCCGCCGCTTGGGCGGTGTTCGACAGGTTGAACGGCCCGCGAATGCGGTTGAGCATATCGATGATGGCTGGGTGCGCAGTGCCCCAGCCCAGCCGTTCACCGGCA
>JBEQBV010000117.1:0-11212 GCA_041639635.1 Novosphingobium sp. | reverse complement strand
TCTTCAACCGCCTGGGCACTGATCGCTTCAATCCGCATGCTCACGCGCAGAACCGCAAGATATTGCTGGAATTGAGAAACTTCTGAATCATGGTCTTAGTGAATCAGATGAAGTAATCGGTGTTTTCGGCGCCCATCAGCATGTTGGCATAGTTGCGGGCAAAGCCGACGGGGTTGTTCGCCACGTGAGCGCGGGCCATGCGCACGTCATGCCACAGGTCCTGGAAGGCGCTGCCGGTATAGACCGAACGGCCCCCGGCAATGTCCATCAGCAGGTTCATCGCCTCGATGCAGCGATCGCCGACAAGGCTTGCCTGAAAGCGATAGCGGGCGCGGTCGATCATGGTCGGGCGCCAGTTCGCCGCTTCCATCTCGTCATAGGCGCGCACCATCACCGCAGCGGCCTCGTCGGCAAGGTTGGCCGCGCGGGCAATGCGGCCCAGCACGTCGGGATCGGTGCTGCTCTTGGCCATGTCGGTCGATGAAAGGCCCACGCGATCGCGCATCATCGCAATGGCATGGCGCACCGCGCCGATCGCGCTGGTGTTGACCACGCGCACGAAGACCTGCGCCCAGGGCAGGTCATAGACGCCCGGCCCCTGCCCGTGGACGCAGTTGAACCCGTCCATCTGCCTGTGGGTCATATAATCGGGCACGAAGACCGGCTCGTCGATCACGATGTCGTTCGATCCGGTGCCCTGAAGGCCCATGGTGAACCAGGTATCGTCGATGCGGTACTGCGTGTCGGGCACGAGAAGTGTGCGATAGCCCTCGCCGGGGATGACCCCGCCCAGCAGCACCCAGTTGCAGTGCGCCGAACCGCTCGACCAGCCCCAGCGGCCCGAGAGCATCACCCCGCCCTCGACCTTTTCGGCCCTGGCACCCACCGGGTTGTAGGAGCTGGAGATCATCGCATCGGGGCCATCGGCAAAGATCGTCGCCTGCGCCTCAGGCGCCATCAGCGCGACCTGATAATTGTGGACCGCCACGATGCCCAGCGCCCAGGCAGTGCTCATGTCGCGTGTCGCAATGGCGATCTGGTCGAGGAAGAAGTCCTGAGGCCGTCCGGCAAGGCCGCCATGATGCGTCGTTATCACCGCCGGATCAGCTTTCCTTTGATCCTTTTTCTGTTGCTGGTCACCGGCACCGGATTGTACCTTCAGATCGTCGAAGCCTTGGGCGCTGTGAACGAACCAACGCTGCGGCAGGCCCCTGCGCGAACCTTGCCGGAAAGAGAGGCCCTGCTGGCCGAAATCGGCAGAGCGCTGGATCAGGCAGAGCAAACTCGTCCCGGATTTCCGGCACAGAAGCTTGAAGTGACTTACGGTGCCAGAGGTGCCGAACTCAAGCTGGCAACCGGCCAGCGTATTGGGCCGAGTGTGACTGTCGATCTGGCCAGTGGTAAGGCGACTTACGTTGAAAGGCCGCCACGCACCTTGCGCACGATCTTTGTCTTGCTGCACAGCGGTAAGTATTACGGCGTGCCAGGACTGATCTTGATCCTGTTGGCAGGGGTGGTGTTGCTCGTCCTCTCGGTGACAGGCCTTGTCCTCTATCTGCAGATGTACCTCCGGCGCAGGGGCATCGGCCGCCTGGAGCTGTTCTGGAAATAGCTTGCCATCAAGGCAGGATCAGCACCGCCCGAAAATCGTTGACGTTGGTGTGGGTCGGCCCGGTGAACAGCAGGTCACCGGTTGCAGCAAACAGGCTGTAGCTATCATGCCGGGCAAGCATTGCATCGGGATCAAGCCCGGCGGCCTTTGCACGAGGCAGCGTGTCGGGTGAAATGATTGCCCCGGCGGCATCTTCGGTCCCGTCGATACCGTCAGTGTCGGCGGCAAGGGCATGGATGCCCGTGGCCCCGTCCAGTGCCGTTGCAAGGGCCAGCAGGAACTCGCAGTTGCGCCCGCCACGTCCGCCCCCTTCCGGGCCGATCGTAACCGTCGTCTCACCACCGGAAAGCAGCACGACCGGGCCTTTACCGCGCGCTTTTCGGCCAAGGGCTTCGGCTGCCATCGCACGGCCGACTGCGGCACTTTCCCCTTCAATGGCATCACCCAGAATTACAGGCAGGATACCAAGCTTGCGTGCCTGTGCAGCGGCGGCATCAAGCGCCTGGCCGGGTGTCGCCACAAGGACACTGGGGCCATTGGCCGTGGCCAAGGGTGCATCCCCTGCCACTGTCAGTCGTTCACGCAGCCAAGCGGGAATGGCGATGCGGTAATGGTCGATGATGGCCAGCGCATCAACAGGTGTAGTGCAATCGGCAAGGGTGGGGCCCGAAGCGATGGCAGCCGGATCGTCCCCCGGCACGTCGCTGATAAGCAGGGTGACGACCTGTGCGGGATAAGCGGCGGCGGCAAGCCTTCCGCCCTTGATGGCTGACACGTGCCGACGTACGGTGTTCATCGCCCCGATCGGTGCGCCCGAATGCAGAAGGGCTCGTGTCAGGGCCTGCTTCTCCTGCAGCGTGATTTCGGCAACGGGCAGGGCAAGACACGCCGAACCACCCCCCGAAATCAACGCCAACACCAGATCTTCAGGGCCAAGGCCGGATACCGCGTCAAGCATTGCCCGCGCGGCTTTCACGCTGTTCTCATCAGGAATGGGGTGGCCGGCCTCGATCACGCGTATCCGTCCGGTGGGAACGGCATGACCGTAACGGGTCGAGACAATGCCCCGCAGATCGACGTCTGCCCAGGCTTCATCGACTGCGGCAGCCATGGCGGCGCTCGCCTTGCCAGCACCGACAACGATGCATCGCCCGGCCGGCCTTGGCGGCAAATGGCGTAGCACTGCAGGGCCTGCCAGTGCCGCGCCGAGCGCCGCGTCAAATGTCTGCCGCAAGATGCGGCGAGGATCGGGCTGTGTGGTATCGGGCAGGGGTTCAGACATTGCTGCCATGGATGGCGTCAACCACCGCGCGTGTCACCTCCTTGGTTGTTGCCTTGCCGCCAACATCCGGCGTGAGCACACCTGCAGCACAAGCGCGCTCGACCGCCGCCATGAGCCGGGCCGCGCTTTGTCCTTCGCCCAGATGTTCGAGCAACTGCGCGGTCGACCAGAAGCTTGCAACCGGATTGGCGATGCCCTTGCCAGTGATGTCGAAGGCCGAGCCGTGGATCGGTTCGAACATCGAGGGAAAGCGGCGTTGCGGATCGATGTTACCCGTAGGGGCAACGCCAAGGCTGCCCGCCAGTGCCCCTGCCAAATCCGAGAGGATATCGGCGTGGAGATTGGTGGCGACGACAGTATCGAGGCTTTCGGGGTGAAGCACCATGCGCACGGTCATAGCATCGACCAGCATCTTGTCCCACGTCACGTCCGGGAACTCGGCGGCAACCTCGGCAGCAATTTCGTCCCACATGACCATACCGTGGCGCTGGGCATTCGATTTGGTGACGACCGTCAACAGCTTGCGCGGCCGTGCATTGGCAAGGGCAAAGGCATAACGCATGATCCGGGTAACGCCTACGCGGGTAAAGATGGCAACTTCGGTGCCCACTTCCTCGGGGTGCCCACGATGCGCGCGGCCGCCATGGCCGGAGTATTCGCCTTCGCTGTTTTCACGCACGATTACCCAATCCAGCTGGCCGGGGCCGCAATCGCGCAATGGGCTGCTGATTCCGGGAAGGATGCGGGTTGGCCGGACATTGGCATATTGATCGAAGCCCTGGCAGATCTTCAGGCGCAGGCCCCACAGGGTAATGTCGTCCGGCACGTCAGGCGCGCCGACCGCGCCGAACAGGATCGCGTCGAATGGCTTGAGTTGTTCCAGCCCGTCAGCCGGCATCATTATGCCGTTCTTCCGGTAGTAATCGGTTCCCCAATCGAACTGGGAAACATTGAAGCGCACGTCATCAACACGCCTTTGAAGTGCTTCAAGCACTTCAAGCGAAGCGTCGATGACTTCGGGGCCGATGCCATCGGCAGGAATTGCGGCAATCGAATATTCGCGCATGGGCAGTCCAGTCACTTGTGCAGTCTGATAGGGTCATGCGCCGTTTCGGACGCATCGGATTGAGGGGGTGACAGCCGGGGCAGCAAGGCGACGACAGCGCCTGAAACGACAAGCATGGCTGCCACTGCGGCAAGGCTTGAGGCAAAGGAGCCAGACCGCTGTTCAAGCCAGCCAATCAAGGCAGGTCCGGCAAAGCCTCCAAGGTTGCCAACGGAGTTGATCGCGGCAATGCCCGCCGCCGCGCTCGCGCCGCTCAGAAACCGGGTGGGAATGCCCCAGAGTGGCGGTTTGGCGGCGCTGATGCCAGCGCTGACAAGGATCAGCGCGGCAACGCAGGTCACGATGCCGGTGGCCTGTCCTGCCAGGACCAGCCCGACCGCTGCGACAACGCATGCTGCAAGCACGTGCATTTCGCGCTCGCCCGAAAGATCGGAATGGCGCGCCCACCAGATCATCGCAAACACCGCAATGATGGCAGGCACCGCGTTTGCCAATCCGGTCTCAAGCGGATCAAGCCCGAAGCGTGCAATCACCTGCGGGGACCAGATCCCCAAGGCATAGAGCCCGGCGGACGTGCCGAAATAGACAAGGCCAAGCAGCAGTACGCGCCAGTCTGTCAGAGTGGCCAGAACCGAACCGTGTGATTTCCTTGGGCCTTCTTCCGCAAGGCGAGCGAGAAGCAAGAGACGCTCCTCTTCCGAAAGCCAGGTAGCCGTTTCCGGCCCATCATCCAGATAGCTCAGGACCACGGGTGCCAGCAGCAGGGCAGGCAAGCCCTCAAGCAGGAACAACCATTGCCAGCCGTGCAGGCCCCATGCGCCATCGAGCAGCATGATTGCGCCGGAAAGGGGTGATCCGATGGCTGTCGAAACCGGCACCGCGGCCATGAACATGGCTATCACTTGCGCCCGGTGCTCTGCCGGAAACCAGCGCGACAGCAGATAGATCACGCCGGGGAAAAACCCCGCTTCGGCTGCGCCAAGGCAAAAGCGCAAGGCATGGAAGCTCAGCGGGCCCTGGACAAAGGCCATGGCCATCGACAGCACCCCCCACGTTCCCATGATGCGCGCGATCCAGATCCGTGCACCGACACGGTGCAATGCCAGATTCGATGGCACTTCGAACAGGAAATAGCCGAGGAAGAAAATCCCCGCGCCAAAGCCGAAGGATGCGCTGGACAAACCAATGTCCGCATTCATTTCCAACGCGGCAAAGCCGATGTTCACCCGGTCAAGATAGGCGACGAAATAGAGCAGCATCAGGAATGGCAGCAGACGCCTGCGCACTTTCCCGATCACCGTATTTTCGCTTTCCTGATTCATACTTCGTTTCTGGCCGTTTGATCGTGGCGGCCATGGCTTGGCGCCCCTCCGGCTCTGGAAACTGCGTGGAGCAGACTTGAACCGCAATGGCTTGTAGGTTTATACAAAAATATTGAACAATTGGAGAGGCACATGGACCTGAAGCTGCTGGGCTGCTTCGTGGCAGTCGCAGAAGAACTGCATTTTGGCCGCGCGGCACAGCGGCTTGATATGCTGCCATCGGCGCTTGGTCGCAACGTCAGGCTCATGGAGGAGTATCTCGGTGTCCGCCTGTTCGCACGCTCCACCCGCAATGTCGCACTGACCCGGGTTGGACATGCCCTGCTGCACGAGGCACGGGCATTGCTTGCCCAAGCTGACAGCGCAGTTGCAAGGGTGCGCGAGGTTTCCACGGTCGAGGAACGCGTATTCCGCATTGGTGCGATAGACAGTGCATCGACCGGGCTGATCCCCGCTCTGGTTCATGATTTCAAAGCGATATGGCCCGATCTTGAGCTGGTGCTGGTAGAGGACAAGACCGCCAAGCTTTTGCCAAAACTGTCATCCGGCGCGCTGGACATCGCTTTCGTACGACCGCCACCGGCGCTGAAACCCGAGATCGAATTCCGCTTTTTGCTGGACGAGCCGACAGTGGTGGCCTTGCCTGCGGGACACAGGCTGGCGAGGCATGCGCACTTGACCATTGCCGACCTTGCCGATGTTCCGCTCATCGTCCCTTCGCCGCGCAATCGTCCGCACAGCTACAATCTGACGATGCGCCTGTTCCTTCAGGCAGGGCTTGAGCCGCGCATCGTGCAGCAGGCGGAGGAAAAGCAGACTATCGTCAATCTTGTCGGGGCTGAGATTGGCGCTGCACTGGTCCCACATTGGACCAGTCGCATTGCCGTGGGCGGCGTCGTCTACCGCCCGCTTGTTGGTGCGCAGGGCAAACCGATCCGCGAACTGCCCCTTGCCGCGGCGTGGGTGCGGGGCACCAGCGATCCGTGGCGTGACGAACTGGTCGAGATGGTGATGGCCAATCTGGAACGTTACTGCTCTTAAAATAATTAGACGATAATTTTGTATAATCTTCTGACGGCTACACTTTCCTCGGTACTCCACCCTACTGATCGCACAAGAGATGGCGCAAGCCCGGCCGCCATGAAACGGCATTGGTGCGCAAAGCCATTCCGGTAAGGGAGAGCCGTAGGGAAAGTTGTTCGGAACACGATGGCAGCGCATTAAATCAGTAGCGCCCGTCGCTCCCGTATCCAACTCACCCGCTCCCAGTTTGCGCCGCCAGCACGCGGCAAGCTTTCCTCCGATCTTCGGCGGAAGGCAAAGAACCGGGAGGATTGTCAGTGAGATTATCTTTAGTTTCCAGCCTGATCAGCACAGCCGCCGTACTGCCTATCGTTCTTGTAGCAGCGCCAGCCATGTCTCAGGAAGCCAGCGCTGCACAAGCTGGAGCGCTCGAAACAGCGCAAACCACAGACGCTGAAACGAACGAAGCGATCATCGTCACCGGTTCGCGCATTCAGCGCAAGGATTTCGTCGCGGCAAGTCCCATCGTTACCGTCAGCCTGGACAGCGTCACGACATCTGGCCGCACGTCAGTCGATGATTATCTGCGCGATCTGCCGCAGTTCAACCCCGGGACCGGCAGCTTCAGCAACGACAGCAACGGCGGCACGGCTGGACGCGCCACGCTCAACCTTCGCGGGCTTGGGCCGCAGCGCAATCTTGTGCTGATGGACGGTCAGCGGTTGATGTCCTCCGGCACCGATGGTGCGATTGACATCAACACCATCCCTTCGCTGGCCATTGGTGGCATCGAAGTGATCAGCGGTGGCGCTTCGGCGACTTACGGCTCAGATGCCCTTTCAGGCGTGGTCAACTTCCGCAGCCGCACCG
The DNA here is from genome assembly GCA_041639635.1 of Novosphingobium sp. Lineage (GTDB taxonomy): Bacteria > Pseudomonadota > Alphaproteobacteria > Sphingomonadales > Sphingomonadaceae > Novosphingobium. The sequence goes on along the minus strand of JBEQBV010000117.1, from coordinate 4,037 downwards.
ATTTGCGCGGTTTGCAGGTTATGGCCCAGCTTTCTGCCACGGATCAGCGCGCCGGACCGACTTCGCAGATTGGGGCAGCCTATGGACGGGAACTGTCGGGCGGGCGCGGTTACCTGCTACTGTCGGTCGAACACCTCAATCGTACCGCCGTCGCCGTCAATGAGCGCGAATTCTTTCTGAACCCGGCACTCAGCAGCTTTATCACGCAGGGGCGCTCGCGCATCGGCAATGCTTTCCTCAGCGTGAATGACGATGGCACCATCTTTAACCAAGGCACCGGTGCTGGTTATACTGGCTCCAACGCGCTGCCCTATCTTCGCGGCAATCCCGGAACAGCGACGGGCGCTGTGGGCTGGCACGGCTCGATCGACAACCTGCTGCAGGTTCCGCTTTCGCGCACAGCGCTCTATGGCAAGGCAAATCATGAGTTGGGCGAGAGCATCAGCGCTTATGCCCAAGGCATCTTTACCACTAGCACCGCCCGTAACATCGGCGCGCCACCCAACGTTGCCGGTGCGCCTTGGCTTGTCACCATACCCGCCAGCAACCCTTCCCTTGTCGCCTTGCGGGCGGCCCGACCGGGGCAGTTCGGGTCTGGCCCGATCAATATCTTTCAAGCCCGCATCACGCAGGCGGGGCCGCGCATCTACCGGACCGAGAATGACAATCTTCATCTCAAGGCCGGGCTGAAAGGCAAGATCGGCGAGCGCGATCTGAACTGGGATATTCATGCCTCGTATGGCAGCTCGGTAAACGTCGACCGCACGATTTCGGGGGCGGCCAGTGTCAGTGCGATACAGCGCCTGCTCAACGCTGCGGATGGCGGCAATTCACTGTGTGCCGGGGGATACAACCCCTTTGGCGGCACCGATCCGTTCTCGCCTGCCTGCGTGAGCTATATCCAGCGTGCACCGGTCAACCGGACCACGCTCAAGCAGTGGGTCGTCGAAGGCGCTCTTGAAGGGGCCGCTTTTACACTGCCTGCCGGAGACGCGCGCTTTTCGATTGCATCGCAGTATCGCCGCAATTCCTACAACTTCGTGCCTGATGCCGACATCGCCCGCGGCGATCTGGCCAACCTCAATGTGGCGTTGCCCACCCAAGGCGTGATCGAAGCGTTCGAAGCCGGTGGCGAACTCTTCCTTCCGCTGATCAAGGATGCTCCATTCGCCGAAGCGATAAACCTGACGGCCGGATATCGTTTTGCCAACTACAACCTTGCCGGGTCTGGCCATACTTGGAAGGCGGAAATCGATGCCCGGATCAACCGCAACCTGCTGTTGCGTGGCGGTTATCAGCGGGCCTTGCGCGCGCCGAACGTCGGCGAATTCTTTCTGGCCGGCGAATCCCGCGTTGTCGGCATCGGGGCTCCGCCCTCGGGGGGCGACCCATGCGATTCACGCAACCGACCAACGGGTGACCGGCTGGCGCTGTGCCAGTTCGAAGGTGTGGCCGCGAACTATACGGCATCAAGCGCTTCCTCGCCTGCCATCAATCGCGGCAACCGCAATCTCTCGCCTGAAACGGCCAACAGCTTCACCGCAGGTGCCGTGCTTGATTTCCCTCTCGGCGGTGCCCGTCTGCAGCTTTCGGGGGATTTCTATTCGATCCGCATCAACAATGCGATCGGTGCAATCCCGGCGGCAGATAGTTTGCAACAATGCTATAACCTGCAGGGAACGACTGCTGGCTTCAACCCGGCGGCCTATCGGGCAGGCAACTTCTTCTGCCAGAACTTCGGACGTTCCGGCATCGGCGAACTCCTGCCGATTGATCAGCCCACCCGCAATCTCGGGGTGTTGTCTACATCGGGCCTTGATTTCGCCGCCAATCTTGAAGTCCCGGCGGAATGGCTTTCATGGGCGGGCCGCGATGGCAGCATTTCGTTGCGCAGCAATGTGAACAATCTGCTGACCTACAAGATCCGCAACTTCGCCAATGCGCCAACGCTCGATTACGCCGGGACCCTGAGCAGCGTTGCAACCGAAGCTTTCCCGGATTGGCGCGCGGTCACCAGCCTGACAGTCAAGACCGGCCCCTTCAGCCTGACTGGCACCTGGCGCTACGTTTCGGCGATGCGGGATCGCGCATCCGTGCTTGATCCGGCTACAACCATTGCCGGGCCGCCCGCCTACAGCTATTTCGATATGGCCGTCACGCTTGATGTGAATGACGATTTCGAGGTGATCGGTGGCCTGACCAACATCGCCGACAAGGGCCCACCGGTGATCGGCGGCGCACCGTCTGTTACCAATCCGGGCATCTATGACATTATCGGTCGCACGATGTTCGTTGGCCTCAAGGCGAAGTTCTAACATCCCTCGGGAGCAACCGCACGTGACGGTTGCTCCCTTTTACCTGCATAGGGGGCAGGTTCCCGATCGACTAGGGAAGGCCAATTACGATGGCATCGTTTTGCCGGACTTTGACAGCATCGTGTTGTGTAATCGCCTTGCTAACAGGATGCGGCGCGGAAATGCGCCGGGCCGGATCGGTTGCCATACCGGTGAAGCCGAGCGGCGCTGATGCCGTGGCAATGTCACCGGAGAGCGCCCGATCACCTAATGGCCTGCAGCCCAATCCCGCGCACGTTCTGCGTGATCAGGCTTATGGAACCGACCCCCGTCAAGTGCTGGACCTCTACCTGCCAGATAGCGCAAGCCCTGTTCCCCTCGTCATCTTCATCCACGGCGGACGATGGTTTCGGGGTGGTAAGGAACAAGCCGAGGAATATGGCCGGATCAAGGCTATGATAGCGGCTGGTTTTGCCGTGGCGACGATCAACTATCGCTATTCGACCACGGCAATCTGGCCTGCGCAACAGGACGATGTGCTGGCCGCAATCAACTGGCTCCGGTCCCGACACCGCGAATTCCGCCTTGATACTGAACGGCTCGCTTTGTGGGGTCAGTCATCGGGAGCGCACATGGCCTTGATGACAGCAGCATATCTGGCCGGTGGCAACGACCCGTCTCTGCGGGCTGTCGTGGCTTGGTTTCCACCTTCAGACCTCTTACGTCTGCGGCAAGACCGGATTGACGACAATGTACCAGGTGCGAATGAGGCGGAGCAGGAACCAACCCCTGAAAGCCTTTTGATTGGCGCGCCAGTCGCGTCGGCCACGGATCTGGCGCTCGCGGCAAGTCCTGCTCATAGACTGGCTGCTCTGCCCGCACAGGTTCCGCTGCCCCCGATCCTGCTGGTGCATGGCACGGCTGACCCGGCAGTCTCGCCGCTCCAGTCACAGCGCCTCTATCAGGCACTGAAAGCCCGTCCGGGCACAATTGCCCAATTGCGCGATGTTCCCCAAGGTCAACATGGCGGGCCGGGCTTTGAAGCGGAAACGGTGCCATCAGTCCAATTTCTGCTTTCCCGGCTGCGGAAATGATCGCCGCAGCGCGGGCGCGCGTGGCACTTGGGTCAATTTTGGCCCTGATTGCGATGATCGCGCAACCGCACGTCGCATATGCTCAGGCAGACGCATCACTGGCAGGGCCGACGCCAGCGGACATGGCTGCCCGCTTTCCCGAAGAGCCACTGCGAGGTCGCTTGATTATGAGCATCGTCGCCCAGACCGGCGAAGCCTTTGACGCGGGAACCGGACCCGATGGTGCTCGCCGCATCGTACCTATCACAGGCGGGACGTTTGTAGGCGAGGGCGGGCTGAAAGGTATCGTCCTGCCCGGCGGCGCAGACCGGCAGAGACTTCGCGCCGACGGGGTGCGCGAACTTGACGCAACCTATGAATTGCGCACCGCCGATGGTGTAGTACTAATGGTCCACAATCAGGTAATTTCCGATACCAATGCAAAAGGAGCGCGATATGCGCGCTCGGTCGTGCGCATAGCATCACCAGAAGGCAAATATGCATGGCTAAACCGTCGGCTGCTGGTTGGAACGCTACATAGCCTTAGGCTGTGTTGACAAAAGACTTCAGCCATAGGCGGGTGGCTGCGAGGTTGAGGAAGCTCTCGAACGACAGGCTGGTCTTGTCGTAGCGGGTGGCGATACGGCGCTGTTGTTTGAGCTTGCCGAAC
>JBEQBV010000116.1:0-11306 GCA_041639635.1 Novosphingobium sp. | reverse complement strand
AACCAATCATCCCCGTTTCTATCCGGGGGACTGAGTGTCCGTCTATGTCGGCGACCGCTGCCTAGCTGCTCAGCAACTCCGCTGCGGTGAGAGGCCCTCTAAGTGCATCAACGATTCGGGTCAACAGTCGATTTGACTTTTTTCTGAAATTTCTCGGCAAACCACCAATCCGCTCCTTTTTGGACCAGCAAGTGCGAGCCGTGGCCTTGATCCGTAACACCGGGTTAACGGCCCAGGCTGTAAGGCCGGTGTGGCATGAACAAGATATCGACACCTGTAACAACGGCGACGGTTCCACGTGAGCCGTTTAAGCCTGCACCGCTTGCAGGGCAGGAGTCGCTCGCAAGTGACGTAAAGAAAGCGATCATCTGGCGATCAGGTAGCCAGATTGCGGCACAGATCGTCAGCTGGTCGTCCACCCTGATCGTCATGCGGCTGCTTTCGCCGGCAGACTACGGCCTGTTTGCCATGTCGCTCGTCATGCTGAGCTTTCTCACGTTCCTCAATGGCTATGGCTTTGCCAGCGCCCTGATACAGGAACGCGATCTCGATCAGTTCCGCATCCGGCAGGCATTCGGTTTGCTGCTGTCGGCCAATACCTTGATTGCCGCAGTGCAATGGTTCTCGGCTCCGTCGGTCGCAGCCTATTACGGCCAACCCGTCGTCGCCGACATGCTGCGCGTCCAGACGCTGATCTATATCTCGACACCCTTCATCGCGATCCCGGAAGTGCTGATGGGACGACGACTGGATTTCCGCAGTCAGGCCGTGGTCAATCTGACGTCGGCGATGACGGGCGCGGTGATCTCGTTGATCATGGCTTGGGCAGAGTTCGGCGTGTGGACCCTAGTCTATGCGCCGATCGTAATGTTCTGGGTGCGCGCGATAGGTCTTACGGTTCTTGCACGATCGCTGGTCTGGCCGAGTTTCAACTTTCGCGGGTGCGGCAACATCTTCCGATTCGGTCTTGCCATCCTGCTCACGCAGCTGTTTTGGCTGATACAGACGCAGAGCGACATCTTCGTGATTGGGCGCAAGCTGACACCCCACGAGGTGGGAATCTATTCGCAAGCCGTGTTCCTCGCGACAATCTTCTATTCGCGATTCGTGCCTCCGCTTAATGAAGTGGCGTTTCCAGCCTATTCGCGGTTACAGGACGATCTACCCGCGCTGCGCTGGTCCTTCCTGCGATCAGCCCGTCTGATCATGCTGATTGCTGCACCACTTTATGTCGGCATGGCCGTCACCGCGAAACCGCTGGTTGCAACCCTGTTCGGGCCTACATGGAGCGAATTGCCGCCGCTGATCGAATTCATGGCTTTGGCCATGCCCTTCATGACGCTGCAGATCCTGTTTGCGCCTGCGCTCAATGCTATCGGAAGACCAGGTGTGCCAGTGCGCACGGCCGTTGCCGGAGCCTTAATTTTCGCCGCATCCTTCATTGGTGCGGCACAATTCGGGATCATGGCCGTGGCAGCGATCTGGTGCCTGGCAGCACCGCTTTTGCTTTTCGCGACAATCCTGCTGTCACGTCCAGCCCTCGGTATCGGACTGACGGATATGTGGGCACCGCTCGCCCTGCCGGTGGGCAGCAGCGTGGCGATGGGCGGCATTGTCTGGTTGTTTGATCGTTGGGGAGTGTCATCCAGGCTCGACGCCCTGCCCTTGCTGCATCTTGGCTTGCTCGTTGGGGTTGGGGTCGCCGCCTATGCAGCAGTCATCCAAGCGACAGACCGCAAGGCGATTGGCCAGATTTGGGCGATGATCCGCCGAAAGCCCGAAGCCGCGACGGCTTAGAGCGCTCTCGTTCGCATCCGGGCAAGGGCGCGCCGGTCAAACCATGACCATACCCCGCCGCGCGGTTTGAACTGAGGCAGGTGCTGCACATAAAGACTGCCAAGCTGTTCTGGCAGGCCCTGAGGACCGCGATCGCGCAAGACCTGCGTGATGATCCGGTCCTGAAAGTGGCGCACCGCGTAATTGATCATCCGGCCATGTTGCATTTTCCAACTGCGCACGTCGAGCGGAGCAAAAGGTTCACATCGAAAGCCTGCGGCCATGACCGGGCGCACCCGCTCTTCCCGCCATTGTGATAGCGGACCGAGATCGGTTTTCGCCAAGGCACCGACGAGACCATCGTCGCCGACCAGGTCCAACGGCAAGCGGATACCGCTGGTGCGAAAAGCGTCCACAAAGGTGCCACGCAGCGCATAAAGATCGCCAAAGACGCCATGCGACCGCGCCATCAGACGGCGATAATGATCCGCACGGCGACCGTTGAGTGGTGGAGCTGAGGCGAGATTCGCTTCCGGATGCTTGCCGAACTTGGCCAACAGCGCAGGGATCGATCCGGCGCCGACTTCAGCATCGCCATCAACCATCACCACCGCATCCAAGCCATAAGGCAAGGTATCAAGCACGATGCGGTTCCAGCTGCGGGCCTTGCCCGGCTCGGGCCAATCATGCAGCGTCAGATTTTCATGCTGCGCAGCCACGCTGGCAACGATCGCCGCTGTCCGATCGGAAGACCCATTGACCACCACATGAATGGCATAGCCTGCTTCAGACAGCGGCAGCGTGGCGAGGCAGCGGGCGATGCGCCGCTCCTCGTTGTGGGCAAGGACGACCACTGCAACCGCTGCAGACCCCTTGCCTGCTGCGCTCATGCTTCGGCGAAAGCCCAGATCGTCACCGGAAAGCGCTCGTCGTTGGCAAACCGTTTCTGCCAGCCCGCACGCGCCCAGCGGAACAGGTTGCCGCGCACGGCAGAAGCATTGCCCCACCCACCGGTCTGGATTTTTGCCGGGTCGAAACCACATTCTTCAAGGAAGTGAACCATGCCCAGCTGGGTCCAGCGCGAACAGTCGGTGGGAATCGGGTGATATCGGATCAGGAACGGCGTGATGTTGATGAATAGGCCACCCGGCTTCAGCATGGCTCGCACGTTCTTTGCCGCACGATACGGATAGAGCAGATGCTCCCACACATTGTCGGCGATGATCACGTCAAACTTGCGGTCGAGCACGTCTTTACAGATATCGTGCTCGGGCCAGTTCATCTCGGTATAGCTGCCCCACTGGCGTTGCCGCCATTTCCAGCCTGCTGAAATCTCCAAGGCATCAAGGTTCTGCGTGCCCCGCCGATCAAGCCAGGCATCGATCTCGCGATAGGCAACGACGCGCGTGATATGCGTCTTGTCATAGCCAATGGCGCGCGCAGCTATCTCTGCCAGGCCGATGGCGCGGGCGCGCCAGTTGGGTGATGCCGAATCCATGCTCATCCTGCCCCAATAGCGGCAGGGGATTGCCATGGCGTTAAGCACCCGATCGAACAGGCTGGAGACTTCGTCAAAACAGGCGTAAAGTTTGGTCTGGGAGAGGTACAATGCGCTCGGGTTTTGCTGGTCTGGCTGCAATTGCGATACTGGCTGGTGTTTCGGCACAAGCTGCCGATGATCCCCTACTTCCGCCGGGCACGACCGAACTCGTCAAGATCACCGACGACAGGCACGACCGGATGACCGTGCCGGTACAGATCGGGTCGCACGGCCCCTACCGCTTTCTGATCGATACCGGCTCTGAGCGCACCGTGCTCTCGCGCCAGATTGCAACAGATATGGGACTGCCAGTGACCGGCAATGGCGTTGTCGTGGGCGTGGCCGGATCACAGGCGGTCGAACTGGTCGATGTGGACGAAATCAGCCTTGGCAAACGCACGTATTACACGCTGACTGCGCCTTTGCTGGAGCAACAGCATATCGGTGCAGACGGGATCGTGGGCCTCGACAGCCTGCAGGACCAACGGGTCCTGATCGATTTCCCCCAAGACACAATTGCTATCGGCGATGCCGCATCGCTTGGCGGATCGAAGGGGTTCGAGATCGTGGTCAATGCACGGCGACGTTCAGGCCAGCTGATCATGACCAACGCGGTGGTCGATGGCGTGCGCACCGACATCGTGATCGATACCGGGTCTGACAGTTCCATCGGCAACATGGCGCTGCGTAATGCCCTCACCCGGCGGCGCAAGGCCGAACAGACCGTGCTCTATTCGGTCACCGGCCAGCAATTGAGCGCGGACCTGATCATGGCCTCCACTATCGAGGTGACGGGGCTGAAAATGCACAACACCTTCCTCGCCTTTGCCGATTCGCCTGCGTTTCACCGGCTCGGACTGGTAAAACGTCCGGCCATGTTGATGGGCATGGCGCAATTGCGCATGTTCAAGCGCGTGGCGATTGATTTTTCGACAAGGCGGATCCTGTTTGACCTGCCGACCGGTATTGCCCGCGCTGATCGCCGGAGCCTGAATTACTGATCTGGGCCAAAGCTCTGGCCCAAAGCTCTGGTATAGTTGCGCATCGGCCTTATGTGAGAGGCCATGCCACCCGATAACCATACCAATTCCAAAGACGCCCGCCACGATGGCTGGGCCACGCTCAAGCGCTTCCTGCCCTATCTCTGGCCTGCCGACAACTCGGTGCTGCGCCGCCGGGTGCTGGGTGCGCTGCTGATGGTGCTGCTGGGCAAGGCGACGACGCTGGCCCTGCCCTTCGCGTACAAGAAGGCGGTCGACGCGATGACGCTTCCGGCTGGTCTTGGGCCGGAAGGCGCGCAGCCCGCGCTAACGGTGGCGATGGCCTTCGTGCTGGCCTATGCGCTCGGGCGCTTTGCGGGCGTTTTGTTCGACAACTTGCGCAACATCGTGTTTGAGCGCGTGGGGCAGGATGCCACGCGGCATCTAGCCGAAAATGTCTTTGCCCGCCTACATAAGCTATCCTTGCGCTTCCACCTCGCCCGCCGCACCGGCGAGGTGACCAAGGTGATCGAGCGTGGGACCAAGAGCATCGACACGATGCTCTACTTCCTGCTGTTCAACATTGCGCCGACGGTGATCGAACTGACCGCGGTGATCGTGATCTTCTGGATCAACTTCGGGCTGGGGCTGGTCACCGCCACGATCCTTGCGGTCATCGCCTATGTCTATGTCACACGCACAATCACTGAATGGCGCTCTGCACTGCGCGAAAAGATGAACCGGCTTGATGGTCAGGCGCTTTCGCGCGCCGTCGATTCGCTGCTGAATTACGAGACGGTAAAGTATTTCGGCGCCGAATCGCGCGAAGAGGCCCGCTATGCCTCGGCCGCGCGGGCCTATGCCGATGCGGCGGTGAAGAGCGAGAACAGCCTTGGCCTGCTGAACATCGCGCAAGCCGTGATTGTGAACCTGCTGATGGCAGGCGCAATGGCTTGGACGGTGTGGGGATGGTCGCAGGGGAAGCTTACAGTTGGTGATCTTGTATTCGTCAACACGTACCTGACCCAGCTTTTCCGTCCGCTCGACATGCTCGGCATGGTCTATCGCACGATCAGGCAAGGCCTGATCGACATGGCCGAAATGTTCCGCCTGATCGATACTCCGGTCGAAGTGGCCGATGCGCCGAATGCGCCCGCACTGGTAATCCAGCGCCCCGGCGTAACGTTCGAAAACGTCGTGTTCGGCTACGACCGCGACCGTGAAATCCTCCATGGCCTGTCGTTCGAAGTTCCCGCTGGCAGCCGCGTGGCCATTGTTGGCCCATCGGGCGCAGGCAAATCAACCATAGCCCGTCTGCTGTTCCGTTTCTACGATCCGTGGGAAGGCCGCATCCTGATTGACGGGCAGGATATCAAAGGCGTCACGCAGGCCAGCTTGCGCGCCGCCTTGGGAATCGTGCCGCAAGATTCGGTGCTGTTCAATGACACCATCGGCTACAACATCGCCTATGGCCGCGATAGCGCTGGCATGGCCGAAGTGGAAGCCGCTGCACGGGGCGCTGCTATTGGCGAATTCATCGCGCGGCTGCCCAAGGGTTATGACACCGAAGTGGGCGAACGCGGGCTGAAGCTGTCGGGCGGCGAAAAACAGCGAGTCGCCATCGCCCGCACACTGGTGAAGAACCCGCCAATCGTGCTGTTCGACGAAGCAACCAGCGCACTGGACAGCCGTACCGAGCAGGATATCCTGACAACGATGCGCGATGTTGCCAGCCAGCGTACCACAATCTCGATCGCGCACCGCCTTTCCACCATTGCGGACTCCGACACGATTCTCGTGCTTGATCAGGGGCGGCTTGCGGAACAGGGCAGCCATACGGAACTGCTGCGTCGTGATGGGCTCTATGCCGAGATGTGGGCGCGGCAGGCGCAGGAAAGTGCTGAGGTCAGCGAGGCGGCGGAGTAGCGCTGCTTGGCTCTGAGTTGCTTCGTCGCTGCGCTCCTCGCAATGACGAGTGGTTCCAGATCAGCAGAGCCTATTTCACCACATCCGCTTCATGCCAAACCACGGCCTGCGCCACCTTGATGCAGTCCATGCCGCCGTCATAAGTCATTGATGGCGAGCCATAGAGCCGCCAGCCTTGCGCCAGCGCCTCGGACACGCGCTCGCAAAAAGCGCGATCATCCTTGCCGGTCAGCAGGCGATAAACGGGGCGGTCTTCGGGTGTCTTGTGCATCGTCTCGATAATAGCATCCTTCAGCACGGTGGCAATTCTTGGCTTGCGCGCAGGCTCGCCGCAGGTCACGAAACGCTCATGACGAAAAGCAGCGACAATACCGAACTGTTTGGCCAGCCAAAGGGCCTGTGGACTCTTGCGGGTACCGAGTTTTGGGATCGGGTGTCGTTCCACGGCATGGTCTCGATGCTGGTGCTCTATATGACCGGCGATCTCCTTGTAGGATCGCGCGCAGACTCTATTGCCGGATTCGCGACCTATCGAGGCTTTCTGCAAAGCCTTGGCGTGGACATGACCCCCACGGCAATCGCCACGCAGACATTTGCGTTCTATTTTGCCGGGGTAACCTTCTTGCCGTTGGTCGGCGGCTGGCTCGGAGACAGGGTAATACCGCGTCGTTTTGCCGTTGCGGCTGGTGCCCTTTTGATGACCGCCGGGCATTTCTGCATGGCGTACGATGCCACCTTTCTTCTGGCGCTACTGCTGCTGGTGTTCGGTGCGGGCTTGCTGCGCGGCAATCTGATGCCACAGATCCGCGCACTCTACGCTGATGGGGACCGGCGGCTGGCCGATGCGTTTCAGGCCTACAGCTTCTGCATCAACATCGGCGCATTCCTGGCCCCGCTGGCCAGCGGGGTTGTCGCAAAAGTCTATGGATGGCACGCCGGGTTTGCGGTCGCGGGGTTTGGCATGCTGGTCGGGCTTATCTGGTATCTGGCCGGATCGCGACATTTGCCGCTGCAGCCCACCCGCGCACAACGCAAAGGGCCGCGCGCAGCCTTTACGCCAAGAGAGCGGCGAGGCCTGATCGGCTTGGCCATGGTGTGGCCCGTGAGCCTCGCGTTCTGGACGACGCAAGCCCAAGTCTGGAATGTCTACAGCATCTGGGTGCGGGACCACATTCGCATGGAATTCGGCGGTTTCGCCGTCCCCATCCCTTGGCTCCAGTCGCTTGATGGGCTGGCTCCCGCCATTGCCGCGCCGATCCTGATCGTGCTGTGGCGCTGGCAGGCGTCCCGCGGCACCGAGCCTGCAACCTTGACCAAGGCCGCTTTCGGATGCCTGATCATGGCAGGCTCAACGCTCCTGTTGGCTCTTGCGCCGCTTTTCGCAGGTGCCGATGGACGTGGGCCGTTGTGGCTCGTTGTCCTGTTCCACATGATTTCGAATTTCGGGGCCATCAGCTTTGCCCCAGTCATCCGATCGTTCTTTGCAGAGCAAGCGCCGGAATCCATCAGAGGCACCGTGATTGGCCTCGAATCCCTCTCGGTAACCGGAGCCAGCCTGATCAGCGGCCTTATGGGCGGATGGTATCAATCCGTCTCGCCGCCCGTGTTCTGGATGGTCAGCGCTTCAATCGCAGGGGCGGCAGGCATTGCATTGCTGATCGTGCGGCATGGTCTGGTCCGCTGGATCGTGGGTGATACTGCGATTCAGACCGACGCCCCCCTGCAACCGACGAATGCGCCAGCCTGAGGCAGGATGTTCAACTCCTTCCTATTCCTCTCCGGGAAACCGGGCGAACTCCGGCAGCGTATGCGCTTCTGCCATCCAGCCTAGGCGTTCCGCCGTCTGGATCTGAACCTGCGCTGGCAGCTGATCGGGATCATCGAACGTCGCAGATTGCACGTCGACGACACCCGGCAGGTTCTCCGTATTGGTGAAGAACAGCCCGGTTCCGCACTCGGGACAAAAACTGCGCATCGAAGCGCCTGACGAATTGAACGTCTTCACCGTCCCTTGCGTCAGCGCGAACTGCTCTGCCTTGAACATGGCCCACGAAACCATCGGTGCGCCCGCACTCTTGCGGCAATCGATGCAGTGACAGATTGCCACATGCATCGGAGCCCCATGCACCTTGTAGCGCACCGTGCCGCATTGGCACCCGCCAGCCAGTTCCATCATTGCTGTCCCACCGAGTCGATGGAAAGAACATTAATGGAACAAAGTTGCGCTCACAAGATATACTTCGAAAGGTCGGCATTGCCCGCCAATGCGGTCAGCTTGCTTGCGACATAGGCCTCGTCCACCGTCACCGTCTCGCCTACGCGGTCCTCGGCCTCGAAGCTCACTTCCTCAAGCAGCTTTTCCATCACCGTCTGCAAACGCCGCGCGCCTATGTTCTCGACACTTTCGTTCACTTGCGCCGCCGTGCGAGCAATCGCGCGGATTGCCTCGGGCGTGAAGTCGAGCGTGACATTCTCGGTAGCGATCAGCGCGCGGTATTGTTCGACCAGATTCGCGCGCGTTACCGAAAGGATGCGCACGAAATCGTCCTCGCTAAGCGCCTGCAGTTCCACCCTGATTGGCAGGCGGCCCTGCAATTCGGGCAGCATATCGCTCGGCTTAGCAACATGAAACGCGCCGCTGGCGATGAACAGCACGTGGTCGGTTTTCATCGGACCATATTTGGTCGCAACCGTCGTGCCCTCAATCAGCGGTAGCAGATCGCGCTGCACACCTTCGCGCGAAACCGATCCACCGCGCACGTCCGAAACCGCAATCTTGTCGATCTCGTCCAGAAACACGATACCGTTCGTTTCGGCATTGCGGATCGCCTCGCGCTGGACATCGTCCTGATCCATGCGCTTTTCGGCTTCTTCCTCGACCAGCTTGTCCCAGGCATCGGCCACGCGCATCTTTCGGCGCTTCAGGTTCTGTTTGCCAAAGGCCTTGCCCATCATGTCCGATAGGTTGATCATCCCGATGCCACCGGGCATGCCGGGGATCTCCATCGGGGCCGAGGGCGCATCTTCCACCTCGATCTCAACTTCGACCTCGTTCATCGACCCATCGGCCAGCCGCGCCTTGAAACTCTCGCGCGTCGCCTCACTGGCCCCATCGCCGACCAGCGCTTTGAGCAGCCGATCCATCGCCGCCTTGCTGGCAGCTTCGCGCACGGCTTCGCGGCGACGTTCCTTCTCCAGCCGGATCGCCTCTTCCACCAGATCGCGGGCAATCTGCTCCACATCGCGGCCGACGTAGCCGACCTCGGTGAACTTGGTCGCCTCAACCTTGATGAACGGTGCATCGGCCAGCTTGGCCAGACGGCGGCTGATCTCAGTCTTGCCGCAGCCCGTCGGCCCGATCATCAGGATATTCTTAGGCGTCACTTCATCGCGCAATTCAACAGGCAGCCGCTGCCTACGCCAACGGTTGCGCAGTGCCACGGCCACTGCCTTCTTGGCATCGGTCTGGCCGACGATATGTTCGTCCAGTGCGCGAACGATGGCTCTCGGGGTAAGGGTATCGGTCATCAGATTTCCTCGACCGTCACGCGGTCGTTCGTGAAGACGCAGACATCTGCCGCCACCTGCATTGCGCGGCGGGCGATTTTCTCGGCGTCGTCTTCATAATCGATCAGCGCCTTGGCGGCGGCGAGTGCATAGTTTCCGCCCGAGCCGATGGCCGCAATTCCGCCCTCAGGCTCAAGCACGTCACCGTTGCCGGTCAGGATCAGCATAGTTTCGGCATCGGCCACGATCATCAGCGCTTCAAGATTGCGCAGATACTTGTCGGTGCGCCAGTCCTTGGCGAGTTCTACCGCTGCGCGCATCAATTGCCCGCGATGCTGCTCTAGCTTGCGCTCAAGCCGTTCAAACAAGGTGAAGGCATCGGCGGTGGCGCCTGCGAACCCGGCGATGACTTTGCCGTCTCCAATGCGCCGCACCTTACGCGCATTGGGCTTCATCACCGTGTTGCCCATGGAAACCTGCCCGTCACCGGCAATGACGGTGCGGCCGTTCTTCTTCACCCCGATGATGGTGGTTCCGTGCCACTGGATAAGGCCGTGGCTCGCCCTGCTATCGTCCATGCTCTGCGATATGAGGGGCAGCGCATGGATTTCAAGCGGTGTGGCTTAGCTGCCGTTCGGACCCGTACCGCCCGGAGCCTGACCCTGCCCACCCGGGATTGCGCCGACCGCGCCGATGTTGCCGAACAAATCCTGGAAGAACGACCGGTCGCGGCCCAGCGTTTCGGTCTTGTCGCTCTCGGGCGAAAGGCGCGCGACTTTCTCCATCCCTTCGCGGTTCAGCGAAGCGACATTGCCCTTAGGGTCAAAATCAACGACGAGAATGCTCTGGTCCGAAGTGCGCGGGCGGTTGAACGGGCGCTGCTTCGTGTTCATCGCCACGTAATACCACGCTTCCTTGCCGTACTGGCTCGTGAAGGTCGGGCGGCCCAGCGCGCGTTCTACCGATTGCTTGTTATCAACGCCGGGCTGGACCGAGGAGACGAGCACTTCATCGAGGATGTAGCCTCGGTGGTCCTTGATGCTGGTGCAACCTGCTGCCACCACGCACAGTGCAAGCATCGCCGCACCCTGCACCATCAGCCGACTGTTCCGCATTCGCAAACTCCGCTCTTTACTCTTGCGCCGCCGTGCCCATTTGCATCGAATATGCACAGCCACTATCGCTCAAGCCCGATGATAAGCCCTTAGGGTCCAATCGGGATTACCGCAATGCCGCCCACAACAGCACGCGCCTGTTGGACGGTAATGATTTAATCGCCCCTGAACAGGCCAAATACCAAGGATCAAGCGCAATGTCATTGTTGGGAAAACTGTTCGGACAGAAGGACGATGACCGCGCTGTGGCGCGTCCGCTATGGCATCGCACCGTAGAGATCGCACGCGAGAAGGAATGGTATCGCGATTGCGGCGTGGCCGATACCGTGGCCGGTCGATTCGACATGATCACGCTGATCCTGTCCATTGTGATGATCCGGATGGAGCGCGATGCGGAACTGGTCGAACCCTCGGTGCGGCTGACCGAGCTGTTCGTCGATGACATGGACGGCCAGTTGCGCG
>JBEQBV010000115.1:0-11355 GCA_041639635.1 Novosphingobium sp. | reverse complement strand
GCGCAGCCACGGCGCATTCAGGCGGCTTTGGCGTAGGCTTCATCTTCGGCAGCGATGAGGATGTCGGCCAGCATCCAGTAAGCCTCACCCCAAGCGGCAAGGACTTCATCAGTAGCCACATCGGCGCCCACGACATCGCGAATCGCAGGGAGCAAGGCTTCGGCGACATAGGGGTAGTGTTCAGCCTTTACCCCGCAATCGACATGGCGCTGGACCATGCGGCCGACTGCGGGGCCGAGGTTCTCAAGCTTGTCGATGTTTTTGGCATAGGCGAGAATCGCATTGGCGAGGCGGCGCGGCTGTTCGCCTGATTCCTGCGCGGCCTGATCGAACATCGCCTTCACATCTTCGTTCTGGAACAACCGCTTGTACATGGCAGTGGTGATTTCCACTCCGCGTGTCTCGATGAGCGGTGCGGTGGATTTGACGATGGTGCGGGCGTGTTCGGAAGCGGTGCGCATAGGGTCTCTCCAATCAGGTATTGCAATTACCGGTATTTGATTTGCTTGATTTGTGCAACCCGAAATTCGATAATGAGCATATGCAACTGACCCAGCACACCGACTTTGGCCTGCGCTTGCTGATTGTGCTGGCGCGCGATGCCGCTGCGATCAGTCTGCCCGCATTCTCTGCGCAGCAGGGGCTGAGCTATCATCATGTGGCCAAAGTGGCGCAGGGGCTGGTGCAGGCTGGATTTGCGACCTCGCACCGTGGGCGCAGTGGCGGCATTGCGCTGGCCAGACCGGCGGCAGAGATTGGCATTGGCGATGTGGTGCGCAAGCTGGAGCGGGGCCTGCGGCTGGCCGATTGTGCGACCTGCGCGCTGAAAGGCGATTGTGCCTTGAGCGGCGTGCTGGCCGAGGCGCTTGAGGCGTTTTTGGGGGTGCTGGACCGCTATACGCTGGCCGATGTGGCGCGTGAGGGCGTGCCGGCCTTTGCGCCTTGGGCGATGTTGCCTGCTACGGTAGGGGGCGCGGTTACGGAGCCTTGCGCAGAGCAGTGACGCAAGCGGCGCGATCGACTTCGCGGCCATCGCCGCGCCGCGCTTCGACATAAGTGGCGGTGGGTTTGGCACCGCCGGATTGCGGGTAGAGATAGACATCAAGGATGCAGGCGGTGCCTGACCACTGCAGTTTGCGCGCGTCATCTTCGATTACATCAAGCCGTGGCGTGCCGAACACGCGGCCCAGTTGCAGCGCATCGGCACCGATTACGCCTTCGAGGCCGGGGGCCATCTGGACTTGTGCGGTGGGGCGCTGAATCGGGGCGGGGCGCGGGACGGTGGTGCGCGAAGGCGGTTTGGTGGTTCCTGTCGGCGTGGCCCGGCCCGGCGGCACCATGTTTCCGCCGCAGGATGCCAGCAGCAGGGCGAAGGGCAAGACGATAAGGGCTGAGCGTGTAATCACGCTGCGGGGATGGAGGGCGCGGGCAAGCCGGTCAACAAGGGTTTGGTGCGGAACGGCGCAATGACGGGGCACTTCGGCGCTTCTTGCTGCAATGCGGCGAACAGGCTAGGCGGGAGCGGAGTTTACACCATTACGGAGCACTGCCTGCATGTCCGAAGCCGCTTATGACGTGATTGCCATTGGCAACGCGATTGTCGATGTGATGGCACCTTGCGAGGATGCCGACATCGAGCGGCTGGGGCTGGCCAAGGGCGGGATGACGCTGGTCGATACCGCGCGGGCGCAGGAATTGTACGACGCGATGGGCCCGGCGCGCGAGATTTCGGGCGGATCGGCGGCCAATACGCTGGCCGGCCTGGCGGCGCTGGGTGCAAGTTGTGCGTTTATTGGGCAGGTGGCGGATGACCAGCTGGGCGAAGTGTTTGCGCATGACATTCGCGCAGGCGGCATCGCCTATGCCACGCCGGTGCGCAGTGAAGAGCCGCCAACGGCGCGGTGCCTGATCTTCGTTTCGCCCGATGGGCAGCGCACGATGAACACGTTCCTGGGCGCATCGCAGTACCTCCCTGCGCAGGCGCTGGACGATGCGACGATTGCGGCGGCCAAGGTGCTCTATCTCGAAGGCTATCTGTGGGACCCGGAAGAGCCGCGCCGCGCGATGCGCCGGGCGATTGCGGCGGCGCGTGGGGCCGGGCGCAAGGTGGCGTTTACGCTTTCGGACGCATTCGTGATTTCGCGCCATGGCGATGATTTTCGCGCGCTGATCGATGAAGGGCAGATCGATATCCTGTTTGCCAACGAGCATGAGCTGGCCGCGCTGACCGGGATCGAGGATTTTGACGCAGGCCTTGCCGCGCTTTCACCCAAGGTGCCGACACTGGTGGTGACGCGCAGCGAAAAGGGCGCGCATGCGGTGAGCGGTGGCGAACATGCCCACGTGCCCGCCGAGCCGATCGACAAGGTGGTGGACACGACCGGCGCGGGCGATCTGTTCGCCGCCGGGTTCCTGTTCGGCTATGTGCGCGGGCGGCCGCTGGCCGAGAGCCTGACGCTGGGCGCGGTTTGCGCAGCGGAAGTGATCTCGCACTATGGCGCGCGGCCCGAGGCGGATCTGAAGGCGCTGGTGGCGGCGCGGTTAGGCTGAAGGATCGGACGCTGGCGCGCCTTTGACGAGGCCCTCCAGCGAGCCGCCATCAAGGCCGAGTTCCTTCATAAGGCCATCGATGATCGGGGCTTGCGCGCGGTAGCTGAGGGCGGCGGTGAGGGCATCGCTGGCGAGGTTGCCGTTTGCATTGCCCTCCCCGGCCCCGCCTGATGCGCGGGTGAGGCCATCGACTTGCACGATCTTGATCGAATCGATGGCTTCCAGCGGTTTGGCGGATTCGCGCACCAGCTCTGGCAGGACTTTGAGCAGCGCCATCTTGGTTTGCAGCGAGATCTGGTCTGACGAGAGCAGGTTGGCGGCCTCGTTGATCGCGCGCTGGCCTGCGGCTTCCACTTCGAAGCGCACGCGGGCAGCTTCGGCGCGGAGCTTTTCGGCTTCGGCCTCGCCTTCGGCTTCAAGGCGGACGGCTTCGGCGCGGTTGGCGGCGGCGGCCTTTTCGGCTTCGGCTTCCACCTTCACGCGGATGGCGTCGCGCTCGGCGGCCTTGGCTGCTTCGATCAGTTCGATGCGCTTGCCGCGTTCGGCGATTTCGGTTTCGCGCGAGGTGACGACCTGTTCTTCGGCAGCCGCGGCCTTGGCGCGGGCTTCGTCGGCAGTGGCTTTGGCCTGGCTTTCCTCGCGGCTCTTGTTCTGGATCGCGATCTGCTGTTCCTGCTTGGCGATTTCGAGCGCCTGCTGCTGAGCGATGCGGGCCTGCTGCACTGCGCGGTCAGCCTCGATCTGCTGGCTGTCGACCAGCTTCTTGGCCTCGATCCGCGCGCCTTCGGCTTCCTGACTGCGCAAGGACTGCTCGCGCGCCACTTCGGCGGCCTGCTCGGCGCGGCGCATTTCGATTTCGCGCTGCTGTTCGAGCCGGGCGAATTCATTGTCGCGCGCGATGCGGAGCGATTGCTGTTCGGCTTCGAGATTCTTGGTCTCGATCTGGACGCGGGTGTCCTGCTCGATGTCGTTGCGTGCCTTTTTGCGCAGTTCGATCTGCTCGGTCAGCTTGGTCAGACCTTCGGCGTCGAAAGCGTTGTTGGCATTGAAGTGTTCGATGCTGGTTTGATCAAGCCCGGTGAGCGAAACGGATTCGAGTTCGAGGCCGTTCATCGCCAGATCGTTGGACGAGACTTGCTGCACCTTTTGCACGAAATCGGCGCGCTGTTCGTGCAACTGGTTCATGGTCATGCCCGCCGCGACCGAGCGGAGCGCATCGACGAATTTGCCTTCGACGAGGTCTTTCAAAGCTTCGGGCTGCATCGTGCGCATGCCCAGCGTTTGCGCGGCCATGGCGATGGCGCCGGCATCGGGGCGGACGCGGACGTAGAATTCGGCCTTCACATCGATCCGCAAACGGTCGAGCGTGATCAGCGCGTCGGTGTTCTTGCGCTCTACGGCAAGGCGCACAGTGTTCATGTTCACGGGCATGGTTTCATGCAGCACGGGCAGGACCAGCGCGCCGCCGTTGATCACGACCTTTTCCCCGCCAAAGCCGGTGCGGACGAAACCCACTTCCTTGGTGGCGCGGCGGTAGAGCCGGGTCAGCGTAAAGGCGATTACCAGCAGCAGGAGAAGGCCGGTGCCCGCGTAGATGCCGATGGGGATAAGCTGGTTCATCGAAAATTCTCCCGCCTGTTCAGCGAAAATGAAGTGAGCTTTAGGTTTTGTCAGGTGAGTTTTAGAGGGCCATCGGCGTCAATCGCGAAGAACAGTTCGCCTTCGCGCCGGACAAGCAGGACCTGTGCCCCCTCGCCCAGAATGGCGCTGTCTTCATGCGGTTCGGCCATGACCAGATGAGTCTGGCCGTGAATATCGCGCACCGCCACACGGGCGGGACTGCCGCGCGCGGCCTTGCCGATCTGCACGGTGCCGCGCTTGCCGACCAGCGCATCGACCGGGACGGCGGTCGTTTCATCATGCGGCCAGATGCGGCTGACGGTGCGGGTGATCGCGGTGTTGACCGGCCATGCCGCGATCAGGCCCATGGCCGTGGCTGCGCCTGGGCCGAATGGGCTGCCGAGGAACGATGCGACCAGTTGCTGCAGCGACAGGCCGACCAGCGCGAACGTGGCGAGGAAGAACGAGAGCCAGACGATGAAGGGCAGCGCGCCGATGCCGGTTACGCTGGCAAGGGCAGAGCCTGCGTCGATATCGCCGTCAGGACTATCCGTGTCTCCAAGGACATCTGACAGGCCGGTGACTTGCACCACCACGAGCAGGGCCAGCAGCGCCAGCGCGACGGCGAACGGCAGATTTTCGGGGGCCAGCAGACCACCCATGTTGGACACTCCCCCGAGGTGAGTTGCAATCATGGCAAGGGGGCGGCGCTTGGCCAAGCGGAATCGGATGGCTTGGATGCGGAATTCGTCCTTCGACAAGCTCAGGACGAGCTGGTTTTTGTTGAGGGTGGCTGTGGACGGAGTGAGGCCATGCACAAGCATCCGCTCATGCTGAGCTTGTCGAAGCATCGGGCGTTGTGGGAGCGTCCTTCGACAGGCTCAGGACGAGCGGGAGAGGGGTGTTGCTTGGGAAGACCTACGCTTGCTGGATGTATTCGCGCAGGGCGCCGGCTTCGGCTTCGATCTTATCGAGGCGGTGCTTCACAAGGTCACCGATCGAAATGAAGGCGACCATGCGGGTGCCTTCGACCACGGGCAGGTGGCGGAAGCGGCGCTCTGTCATCAAGGTTAGGGCTTCCATCACCGGGGTTTCGGGCGTGACGGTGACGACAGGGGCGGTCATCATGTCGCGCACTTTCATGTGCAGGGCGGCTTCACCGTGTTTGTGCAAGGTTCGGATCATGTCGCGTTCCGAGAAGATCCCGGCAACGCCGTTGCTGTCATCCTCTACGGGCAGTGCGCCGATGCGATGGCGGGCCAGCATATCGATCGCGTCCGAAACCTGAGCGTCGGCCGAAACGCTCCACACTTCGCCGCGTCCCGCAATGACTTGAGCAATGGAATTTGGGGCAATAGTCACGGCATCCTCCTGTTCAGGGGCAGACCGTGCGCCTTCGGGCGTCTTTGCGGACCGCCTTATCTCCATTAGCGATCATGACAGTTTACGGCCCATTGTCAAAGCCGTTGCGAACCCCGATTGCAATGCGCAAAGGACCAGGACGATGCACGGCCAATCCCCTTTAGATGATCCTGAAAACGCGCGCTTCGCGTTCGCACGATACTGGGCGATCATGCGGGCGATGGCGTGGTTCAGCACGGCGGTGGTCGCGGTGGCGCTGAGCGTGCTGTACTGGCAGATCGGGCTGGTTTCGATCCATTTGTACATTGCCAGTGCGCTGGGCATCTGGCTGACGATCATGTTGATGGCGGCACTGATGGGACTGGTGTTCCTGTCCAGCGGCACCGGGCATGATGAGTCCATCGAAGACCGGCTGGAGGATGAGCGCAACCGTTGAGGTTTTGCGCCATCGTGCCTATGTTGCAGGGATGACCCAGACCATCCTCGCCCCGTCCGTCTCCCTCGCGCCTAATGCAGCCAAGCGCGTTGCCGCGATTGCCGCCAAGCAGGGCAAGCCTGCGATCCTGCGGCTTTCAGTGGAGGGCGGTGGCTGTTCGGGCTTTCAATACAAGTTCGAGCTGGCCGATGCGCCGGAAGAGGGTGACACGATTGCCGAAACCGATGGCGTGAAGCTGCTGGTGGACGAAGTGAGCCTGGGGCTGCTGGAAGGCAGCGAGGTGGACTATGTCGAATCGCTGGGCGGGGCGGCGTTCAAGGTAACCAATCCGCAGGCGGCTTCGGGCTGTGGGTGCGGATCGAGTTTTGCGATTTGAGTGGCGTCGTCGAGGCCTTGGCAACGCGCAGGTAATTCCGTCACCCTGAACTTGTTTAGCTACGCTGGCCTTCGGCTCAGGGTCTATTTCTCATCACGAACCGCGGCTTGTTCGGCACGATGGATCCTGAAACAAGTTCAGGATGACGAAGCAAGAGCCCGACTGTTCTGCATTTCGCAAAGAGTGCGTGTTCCATGATCAAAGTCGCCAGCTTCAACATCAACGGGATCAAGGCGCGGCTGCCGCGGCTGCTGGAATGGCTGGAGGAGACACGGCCTTCTGTGGCGTGCCTGCAGGAGATCAAGACGCAGGACGAGGGCTTTCCCGCCGCCGAGTTTGAGAAGATCGGCTATCACGCGATCTGGCACGGGCAGAAGGGCTTTAACGGCGTGGCGATTTTGGCCGATGGCGTGGCGCCGGTTGAAGTGCAGCGCGGGCTGGCCGGGGAACCGGAGGACGAGCATTCGCGCTATCTGGAGGCGGACGTGTTCGGCCTGCGCGTGGCGTGCATTTATCTGCCCAACGGCAATCCGCAGCCGGGGCCGAAGTTTGATTACAAGCTGCGCTGGATGGAGCGGCTGCGTGCGCGGATGGCGCAGATCCGGGCTGAGGAAGTGCCTGCGGTGGTGATCGGCGATTACAATGTGATCCCTGAGGACAAGGATACCTATTCGGTCAAGGCGATGGCTGACGATGCGCTGATGCAGCCTGAATCGCGCGATGCCTATCGCCGGTTGCTCAACGATGGGTGGGCCGATGCGATCGATACGCTCAATCCGCAGGGCGGGGTGTGGACGTTCTGGGACTATCAGGCAGGCGCATGGCAGCGCGATCACGGGTTCCGCATCGATCATGCGCTGCTTTCGCCCGAGCTCGCCGACCGGATGGTGAGCGCGGGCGTGGACAAGGCCTATCGCGGGCGGGAAAAGGCCAGCGATCATGCACCGATGTGGGTGGAGTTTCGGGTCTGACGTTCGATTTGTCGCACATGGTGAACGCCTTGCGGATTTCCACGTGTCCTTTGGTAACCCTGTGCAGGGCGTCACCGAACGTTAATACGAATCGGGCCAAGTGACTGGCGTTCAAGATAACAGACGAAAGCAATCCGATGGGCCTGTTCAAGCCTGACTTTTTCCGTTCGCTGGCCCTTGGGTTCCTGTTGGGTGCTGCCGTGATGGCGGCCTCAACCGGCACAACCGCGCTGGCTACGCCGGATACCGAACAGGTTTCGCACTGACATGCGCCGCCCGGTCCTGACATTGCTGGCGGGACTGGCGATCGGCACTGCGGCCTGCCAGCAAACTGTGATGGCGCAGGAAACGATGGCCACGCCCGCTGCCGCTGTGGAAGCGCGCGAGACGCCGGGCAAGAAGACGGCGATTTTTGCAGGCGGGTGCTTTTGGGGCATCGAGGCGGTGTTCAGCCATCTTAAGGGCGTGAGCAGCGTGGTTTCAGGGTATCATGGTGGCGAGAAGAAGACGGCTTCCTATGACCTGATCGACAGCGGCAAGACGGGCCATGCCGAATCGGTACGCGTAACTTATGATCCGGCGGTGATCCGTTATGACCAGTTGCTGCGGGTGTTTTTTGCCGTGGGTGCAAACCCGACGCAACTGAACTATCAGGGGCCAGACCATGGCACGCAGTACCGCAACGCACTGGTGCCGCTGAGCCTTGAGCAAAAGGCCGTGGCGGCAGGCTATCTGGCGCAGTTGAAGCGGCTGGACCTGTGGAAGCAGCCGATCGTGACGGCGGTGGAGCCATACAAGGCGTTTTATCCGGCTGAGGAATATCATCAGGATTTTGCCGCGAAGAACCCGGACCACGGCTATATCCGCCGGTGGGATGCGCCCAAGGTGCGGGCGCTGAAGGCGATGTTCCCCGATCTTTACAAGACCGCTTTCACGCGGAACTGATTTGCGGTTTGCCCGGCGTCTGCCTATCTAGGGCCTATGGCAACGCAGCATCACCATCGCGATCTGGAAGGCGAAACGCTGGTTACGGCAGCGCGCGATGCGCTGATCGAATCGGGCGAACAGTGGACCGATATGCGCGCTGATGTGTTTGATGCGCTGGCCGGATGCGAAAAGCCGGCTTCTGCCTATGACATTGCCGAACTGGTGGGCAATGCCCGGGGCAAGCGCGTGGCGGCCAATTCGGTCTATCGCATCCTTGACCTGTTCGTGCGCACCAATCTGGCGCGGCGGGTGGAAAGCGCCAATGCCTATGTCGCCAACAGCCATCCGGGGTGCCGGCACGATTGCATATTCCTGATCTGCGATCTGTGCGGAAAGACCGTACACAGCGATGATGACAAGTTGACTGGTGCGCTGCGGCTGGCCGCGCAAGGGGCTGGCTTTGCCGAAGTGCGCCCGGTGGTGGAGATTCGCGGCCATTGTGCGGATTGTGCACGCGGGGAGTAGGCCTCAATTTCCGTGCCTTTGGGGGAGGGCCGCTTGCACGATCAGAACCATGCTTCGCAACATCTGCCGACCCGCAAACAATTCTTGGCCGTCGTTTCCGGCAATGCGCTGGAATTCTATGATTTCCTGAGCTTCAGTTTCTTTGCGGTGAATGTTTCGCGGGTGATGTTTCCAGCGGGCGCGCCGGGGAGTGCGCTGCTGCTGACGCTGATGACGGCGGGCGCGGGGTTTGGCGCGCGGCCGCTGGGGGCGGTGCTGTTTGGCCTGCTGGGCGACCGGATCGGGCGGCGGCCGACGATGCTGGCGACTTTTGCCTTGATGGGGGTGAGCGCGCTGGGGCTGGCGCTGACGCCCAGTTATGCGGCGATTGGCGTGTGGGCGCCGGTCTTGGTGGTGACGTTCCGGCTGTTGCAGGGGCTGGCGGCAGGCGGCGATGTGGGGCCGACGACGGCGTTTCTGGCCGAAAGTGCGCCACCCGAGAAGCGAGGCATGCTGATTGCGCTGCAACTGGTGGCGATGCGCATCGGCGTGCTGGCGAGCGGGACGGTGGGGCTGGTGCTGGCCAGCGTGCTGAGCCCGGCGCAGCTTGATGCCTTTGGCTGGCGAATCGCCTTTGCGATCGGGGCGGGAATCGTGCCGCTGGCCTTCATCCTGCGGCGGCGGCTGGATGAAACGCTGCACTTGCCCGAAGTGGGGCCGAACGTGGTGACCGAGCTGGATGTGCGGGCCTATGCCGCGGCTCTGCTGGGCGTTTGCGGGTTCCTGCTGGCGGGGGCGACGGGGGATTTCCTGTTTGTCTATGCCGTGACGTTCCTGAAAATCCCGGTGACCAATGGCTATGTGCTGCAGATGGCAGCGGCGGCGACGCAGATCGCAGGCCTGCTGGGCGGGGGCTGGCTGGGGGACCGGATCGGGCGGCAGAAGGTGAACTTTGCAGCGGCGCTGCTGGCGGCGGTGGTGTCTTTGCCGTTGTTTCGTTGGGGAATTGCGGGCGGCACGCTGGGCCAGTTGGCGCTGGCGGCGGCGCTGCTGCTGCTGATGGCGACGGTATCGGCCGCCGTGTCCTATGCCGCGCTGGTGGAAATCACGCCCAAGCGGCACCGGGCAGGGCTGGTAGGCATCGGTTATGGGGTGGTGGTGGCGCTGACCTTTGGCTTCACGCCGGTGCTGCTGACGCGGTACATGGCGCGGACCGGGGATCTGGCAGCGCCGGGTTATGCGTTTGTGGCAGCGGGGGTGTTGCTGATGATCTCGTCGGTGCTGCTCGGAAAACGTGAGCGATCGACCTTGGGGAAGGGCGCAAAGCGATGAACCCGTTCGACAGCGCGAAATCATCTGTGTAAAGGCAAAGGGATGAATTCAGAACCGGCCACGCCGCTGCTCGACACGGTCAATACACCTGACGATCTCCGCAAGCTTGCTCCATCGCAGCTGCGCCAGCTTTCGGACGAATTGCGTGCCGAAATGATCTCTGCCGTGGGCACCACGGGCGGGCATCTGGGGTCTGGCCTGGGTGTGGTGGAGCTGACCGTGGCGATCCACTATGTGTTCAACACGCCAACGGACAAGCTGGTGTGGGACGTGGGCCATCAGGCCTATCCGCACAAGATCATCACCGGGCGGCGCGACCGCATCCGCACGTTGCGGCAGGGCGGGGGGCTATCGGGCTTTACCAAGCGCAGCGAGAGCGAATACGATCCGTTCGGTACCGCGCATTCGAGCACGTCGATCTCTGCCGCGCTGGGCTTTGCCATTGCGAACAAGATGTCGGGCCGTTCGGGCAAGGGCATCGCGGTGATCGGTGATGGCGCGATGAGCGCGGGCATGGCCTATGAGGCGATGAACAACGCCGGCGCTGCGGGCAACCGGCTGGTGGTGATCCTCAACGACAACGACATGTCGATCGCGCCGCCGGTGGGTGGGCTTTCGGCCTATCTGGCACGGCTGGTATCATCGCGGCCATTCCTGGGCCTGCGCGAAATTGCCCGGAAGCTGGCGCGCAATCTGCCGCGCCCGCTGCACCAGGCAGCGCGCAAGACCGACGAATTCGCGCGCGGCATGGCGATGGGCGGGACGCTGTTCGAGGAGCTGGGCTTCTATTACGTGGGGCCGCTGGACGGGCACAATATCGACCAGCTGATCCCGGTGCTGGAAAACGTGCGCGATGCGGCTGAGGGACCGTGTCTGGTCCATGTGGTGACACAGAAGGGCAAGGGCTACGGCCCGGCGGAGCAGGCGGCGGACAAGTACCACGGCGTGCAGAAGTTTGATGTCGTCACCGGCGAGCAGGTGAAAGCCAAGCCCGGTGCGCCTGCCTATCAGAACGTGTTCGGCGAGACGCTGGCCAAGCTGGCGGACACCGATCCCACGATCTGCGCGATTACCGCGGCGATGCCGGGCGGGACGGGCGTGGACAAGTTTGCCAAGGCACACCCGGACCGCACGTTTGACGTGGGCATTGCTGAACAGCACGCGGTGACTTTTGCTGCAGGGCTGGCGGCTGAGGGTATGCGCCCGTTCTGCGCGATTTACTCAACGTTCCTGCAGCGCGCCTTTGACCAGGTGGTGCATGACGTGGCGATCCAGAA
>JBEQBV010000114.1:0-11402 GCA_041639635.1 Novosphingobium sp. | reverse complement strand
GCCGGATATTGCGCTGTTTGCAGCCATCTTTTCCGCGCCAGAACGGCTGGCAAACACGGCAGTCGAAAATCCGCCGGTATCGCCGCAGGCCAGAGCAGACACGGCCGCACCGACAACTGCGGCACCAGCTGTCACGGCAACGACGCCAGCTTCCGTTCCAGCGCTCAACCCGGCAACGCCCGGCACGGTGGCAACAGCCTTGGCCAGTACCGCGCAGATCGAACTGATTGCACCACCGCAAAAGGGCACCGCAGCGCGGCCCGCCCCTGCAGCGATACAGGTTGCGATCCCGATGTCCGAGCCAGCAGCAGAGGCTGCAGAGGCCGCGCCTGCCCTTCCGGTCGTCCAGCCCGTCACCGTAGCCCTTGCAACGTCCTCTGCTGCCCAGCCCCTGCGTGCTATGCCACCTGTGACACATGGCGCGCCCGCCAGCGACAAGGCCGTCGACGTGACGGCGACCAAAGCAATCGCCAGCACACCAGAGGCCTTCACACCGCAACTTGCCGAAAACGCAGTGCCCGGCGCTGTAATCATCGATGCGCCGACGCTGACAGAAGCGTCGCCCGCCGCGCCCGCCCGCAGCGACGCCAAGGCCGAACGCATCGATTTTGCCACGCTGGTCGATACGCTGAACCGCGCGCGCGAAGAGGCATCGCCGCGCACCCTGAACGTGGCGGTGACCAATACCGATTTCGGGCGCGTATCGATGCGCTTTGATAGCAGCGATGCAGGGCTTTCCGTGGCGATGAGCGCGGCTGATCCCGGCTTTGTCCGGGCGGTCAGCGCCAGCAGCGAGGCTGCTTCGACCAGCACCGACACGCGCGGACAAAGCAGCCAGCCACAAACCGATGCCAGCGCAGCCCGCCAGCAACAGGGCCAATCGCAGGGCCACCAGCAGCAAGCTGGAACAGCGCGCAGCGATACGCGGCCTTTGGCTAACTCTGCCCCCAATTCCCGCATGGGCGATGACGCCGCTTCCGGCACTGCCACGGCCGGCCCTGCGACCGGCGACAGCGGCATCTACGCCTGATCCTGACCTTCCTATCCTGAGAGACCGACCATGAGCGAAAAAGCCGAAAAGGAAGAAAAGCCCAAGAAGAAGAAGGGCGGCGGCATGATGATCAAGATCATCGGTGCCATTGCCCTGCTGGGCGCGGGCGGCGGCGGCGTGTTCGGCCTGGTGGCCGCAGGCGTGATCGGCGGTGGCGGTCCGCAAGAGGTCATCCACGTGGACAACAACCCCAAATTGATCCGCAAGGGCGAGGAAGACCCCTATGCCCCTGTTGCCAAGGAAGGCGAAGGCGAAGGTGGCGGGGCCGATACCGACGGCGACGGCGGCAGCGAATTCCGCACGATCTATTACAATTTCCCTGACGATTTCACATCGAACCTGCGCGATTCCGACGGGCTTCTGCAGCTCAACATCTCGGCCTCCACTCGCCGCGATTACCGGGTGGTGCTGTGGATGAAAAAGCACGAGCTGGCGATCCGGTCTGCGCTCCTGATCGCCATTGCCGATACGCCCGAATCCGATGTGATGACGCCCGAAGGAAAGGCCCGCCTGCAAAAGCGCCTGACCGCCACGATCAACCGTGTTTTGGAAGAAAACGAGGGCTTTGGCGGGGTCGAGAACATCTACTTCAAGTCCTTCATCGTCCAGTAAAGCAGGAAGGCCACCCGCTTCCCATGAAACCAGAACGCGCCTTCATTGCCGAACGTGCCATCGCACGGCACGATGCAGCGCTGCTGCGCCCCGGCCCGGACCCGGCAGAAATGATTCCGGCACTGGCCCGGATGAGCGAGCGTCTGGCCAAGGCAGTGCGCGGCGCGCTGGCACCGCTGCTGGGCGGACTGGAGCCGCAAGTGCAGGCCGTTGCCCCGACCAAGACCGATTTCGGCGATTTCTGCATGTTCATCCCGCCGCTGGCGGCCAACAGCCTGATGCAAATCGGCGCGGCTCCGTTTTTTATGTCAATCGAAGGGGTGAACGTGCTGCGGCTGGTGGACCGGGCTTTTGGCGGCCCGGGCGATGCCCCCGCATCGCTGCCCCGCGAATTTCCGCTCTCTGCCGAACTGATGATCGGACGGATCGAACAGAGCATGGCCACCTGCCTGACGCTGGCCCTGGGCGGCAAATGCGGCCCGATCCGCGGCCTGCGCCGCGATGCCAGCTTGGCGCAGCTTCAGGCCATGCCGGACTCTACGCAAGTGGCCTCGCTGACGCTGAACGTGACCGAAAAGGGGCGCGCGATGTGGGCCATTTCGCTGGCTTTCCCGCTGGACACGCTGGGGCAGATGTTTGCGCATACCGGGTCTGCGCAAGGGCAGGCCAAGCAGGCCGCAAAGGCCCAGCGCGGCCCGGCCAGCCCCATCGATGCCCCCTTTGCCGACATGCCCATCGATCTGACAGCCGTGCTGGTGGACATGACACTGCCCCTTGCCACGATCGCGCGGCTGGAAGTGGGGCAAGTTCTGCCCGTGCCCATCGCGCGCAATGTGCCGCTGGTGGTGGGTGACAAGACTTATGCCCACGGTTCCATCGGCGCGATCGAAGACCGTGTTGCCATCCAGATTTCCCAACTTTCCTGAAAATAGAGGCAAAGACCCCATGACCTTTCAGCCCCGCGGTTTTGATTTCCTCAAGGATGTGGATGTCCGCCTGACCGTTGAACTTGGCCGCACGCAGATGAAGCTGAAGGACGTGCTGGGCCTGTCAGAAGATTCAGTGGTCACGCTCGACCGGATGACCGACGAACTGCTCGACGTGATGGTCAACGGCAAGCTGATCGCGCGTGGCGAGGTGGTGGCACAGGGCGACCGGTTCGGCCTGCGCATTGTGGAACTGGCCGGATCGGACGGGGAGGAGCCTGCCGCCGCGCCATCGCCCGAAAAGAAGGCCCCGAAGACCGCGCCTAAGGGGGATGATGCCTGATGTTCTGGTATGTCCTGAAACTGCTGGTCCTGCTGCCGCTGATCGGTGGTTTGGCGTGGGCCAGCCTGAAGTTTGCCAAACGCATGGAAGGCCGCTTCATGGGCGGCAACGGTGCGCCCAAGGCGGTGCGGATCATCGAAACGCAGATGCTTTCCCCCACGCTACGGCTGGCGGTGCTGGAATTTCATGGGCGCGAAATCCTCGTTTCGGCGGGGAAGAACGGGCTGGTGCGGCTGGCTGAGGCTCCTGCGCGGGTGAAGCCAGAAGCGGAGGAGGTGCAGTGAAGCGCCTGTTCTCCGCGCTGACCACGGCGCTGATCCTGCTGCCGCATCATGCCTTTGCCGCAGTGGCACAAGCTCCGGCGCAGGAACCGGCGGCGCTTTCGGGCGCGCTGGACCGGGCATTCGGCCAGATGGCAGGCGCGCAGAGCGGCGGTTCGCTGTCGCTGTCGTTGCAGCTCCTGCTCATCATGGGGCTGCTGACGATCCTGCCCACGCTGGTGCTGATGATGACCAGCTTCACCCGCGTGCTGATCGTGCTTTCCATCCTGCGGCAGGCGATGGGCCTGCAGCAATCGCCGCCCAATCAGGTGCTGATCGGCCTTTCGCTGTTCCTCTCGCTGTTCATCATGGGGCCGACGCTCGACAAGGTGAACGCCAATGCGATCCAGCCCTATGCCAGCGGGCAAATTGGGGCGGAGCAGGCATTTGCGGCGGGCGGGCGTGAATTTCACAGCTTCATGATCCGCCAGACGCGTGAGACGGACCTGCGCCTGTTTGCCGATATGGCCAAGGCCCCGCGCTTTGCCAGCACGGCAGAGGTGCCCTATTCGATCCTGCTGCCGGCCTTTGTGACCAGTGAGTTGAAAACCGCGTTCCAGATTGGCTTCATGCTGTTTCTGCCGTTTCTGGTGATCGATCTTGTCGTCTCGTCCGTGCTGATGAGCCTTGGCATGATGATGATGTCACCCACCATCGTGTCCTTGCCGTTCAAGCTGTTGCTGTTCGTGCTGGTCGATGGCTGGGCGCTGCTGATGGGCAGTCTGGCGGCGAGTTTCGGATAGTGCGCGCCGCGCAGAAGGCGCACCCCTTCCTTCCCTCCCGCTTGCGGGAGGGGCCGGGGGAGGGCCTGTTGAACAGCGCTGACAAGAACAAGCCCCCCCCTAACCCCTCCCGCAGGCGGGAGGGGGAAAGGAATACCTGATGGAAGACACCGCCTCGCTCCTTTCGCTGGCAGACCGGATGCTGTGGATCACCGCATTGGTGGCCGCCCCTGTGCTGCTGGCATCGCTGGCCATCGGGCTTGTCGTCGGCGTGATTCAGGCGGCAACGTCGGTCAACGAACAAACGCTGACTTTTGTGCCGAAGCTTGCCATTACCGCGCTGGTGCTGGTGCTGTTCGGCTCTGCCATGTTGGGGCTGATCGGGGATTTCACCAAGGAAATCTTCGACCAGATCGCGCTTACCGGGCAGCGTTGAGGTGCTGCAACTGAACTTCGGCTTTGGCGCGCTGGAGGCCGATTTCTGGCGCTGGATGTTTGTGATGACGCGGATTGGCGCGGCGATGTTTGCTGCGCCCCTGTTTGGTGCAGCAACAGTGCCGCCGCAGGTGCGCGTGGTCATCACAGGGGCGATTGCGCTGCTGGTGTGCGGGTGGACGCCGGTGGCCGCACCGCCTGCGCTGTTATCAGTGAACGGCCTGCTGGCCACCGCCAATGAAGTGGTGATCGGCCTTGCCATCGGCTTTGTACTGCAACTCTCGTTTGCCGCGCCGACGCTGGCCGCAGAAATGATCGGCGGGGGCATGGGCATGTCAATCGCCACCGCCGCAGATCCCGTCAGCGGCGCGAGTTCGCCCGCGCTGGGGCAGTATTTTGCCGTTGTGCTGACGGTGATTTTCCTGGGCACCGGCGCGCATCTGAACTGGATTGCTCTGCTGGTCGATAGTTACGCCACCTTCCCGCCGGGTGCGCCGTGGCTCGCGCCGGGGCGGATGGAGCTGATCACGCAGTTTGCCGGGCAGATGTTCATCACCGCGTTGCTGATCGCGCTGCCGGTCACACTGATCCTGCTGCTGGTGCAGGTGACGACGGGGATCATCAGCCGCTCTGCCCCCAGCCTCAACCTGTTCTCGCTGGGCCTGCCCGCAGGCGTGCTGGCGGGGCTTGCCGCGATGATTGCCGCCGCGCCGATGCTGACCGATGTGATGGTGGAGATTTCCGCCACCGCTGTTGGTCAGGCCGCCGCGCTGATCGCGAAGTAAGGACCGCACGATGGCCGAACAAGCGGGCGAAAAGACCCTTGCCCCGACAGACAAGCGCAAACGCGAGGCCGCCAAGAACGGCGATGTCTTGCGTTCGCGCGATCTGGCAACCGCCGTCGGTGTGCTGATCGGCGCAGTGTGGCTCAAGTTTGCAGGGCCGTGGCTGTTCGATTCCCTGCAAGACACATTGCGCGCCTCGTTCACGCTGGATCGCGGCGCGATTGAGGATTTCACCCCGAGCAAGCTGCTGATCGGCGCGCTGGTGGCAGTGCTGCCGCCGGTGTTTGTGTTGGGCGGGCTGGTGCTGGCCGGATCGGTGTTTTCACAAATCGGCATGTCGGACGGGCGCTGGAACGCGGGCAATCTTGCGCCCAAGGCTTCGCGCATCAACCCGATGTCGGGCCTGAAGCGCATGTTCGGGCCGCAGGGCTGGATCGAACTGGGCAAGGGGCTGGCCAAGCTGATCCTGCTGGGCGTCATCGCCTATGCCTGGGCCAAGGGCGAGATTTCGAAGCTGATCGGGCTTGGCCATGGCGACATTCACGGGCAACTGGTGCAGGCGTGGGATGCGATCACCTCGCTCGCCTTTGCGCTCGCCGCGGGGCTGTTCATCATCGCGCTGATCGATTTTCCGATCCAGTGGATCCGCCGCTTCTTCCGCCTGCGCATGTCGCTGCAGGAGATCAAGGACGAGCACAAGGAGAGCGAAGGATCGCCCGAACAGAAGGCCGCGATCCGGGGCAAGCAGCGCCAGATGGCGATGGGCGCAATGCAAGGCGCGATGGCCAAGGCGCAGTTCGTCATCACCAACCCCACGCACTTTTCGGTGGCGCTGACCTATGACCCGGAACTTGCCCCGGCCCCGGTAGTCTTGGCCAAAGGGCGCGGGGAAAAGGCGCTCGCCATGCGGCAACTGGCCGCAGAGCTGGGCGTGCCGACCATCGAGATACCGCCGCTTGCCCGCTCGGTCTATTTCACCACGCGCGAAAACCAGATGATCCGCGAGGATTTATACGCCGCCATCGCATCGGTGCTGGCCTTCGTGATGTCCTTGAAGCGAGGCGACAATCCCGTGCTGCCGCCCATCGATCTGCCTATCCACATGCAATTTGATGCAGATGGGCGTCCCGAAGCGGTCGTGCAGCTTAATCGCAGCCCCTCGCAGCCGTCCTGATAGCTATGGCATCTGCACCTCCCTCAACCACCGCGTCTTCATCGGCCACCGCGCAGATCATCTCGTCGCTGGGCGCAGGCAGCGGCATCAACACCGCGCAGCTGGCCGAACAGCTGGCGGCCGCGCAGTTTGCCAGCCGGATCGATCAGCTTTCGGCCAAGAGCGAGAAGGTTGCGCTGCAAATCTCCAGCGCATCGAACCTGCGTTCGCTGATGACCACGCTGTCCACATCCATCGGCACGCTGATCCGCACCGGCGATCTGGCTGTGCGGCCAACGATCTCGAACACCAATGTCGCCACAGTCAGCAAGGGCACGTTGAGCGGCAGCGGCACCTACAGCCTTGAAGTGACCAGCCTTGCCAATGCGCAGCGGCTGGTCATGCCCGCTTATCCCGCCGCCACATCTACCGTAGGTTCGGGCACGCTGACACTGCGCTTTGGCACGGTGGCAAGCGGCAGCTTCAATCCCGATGCCGCGCGCGATGCCGTGGACATTGCCATCCCCGCAGGCGCAACGCTGGCCGATGTGGCCCGTTCGATCAACGCAGCGGGCGCAGGCGTCAGCGCCTATGTCGCCAATGGCACTTCGGGGGCGCAACTCGTGCTGAAAGGGGCCGAGGGCGCCAACAGCGGCTTTGTGCTGGAGGCCACGCCCGATGTGGGCGGCGAAGACCTCTCTGCCCTTGCATGGTCGCCCGCCACCAACGCCACACAACTGCGCGCAACGGCCACCGATGCAGCTTTCACGCTGGATGGCGTGGACTATACCGGAACCAGCAACACGGTAAACGATGTGGTGCCGGGCCTGAACTTGAAGCTGACCACGACTAACGTGGGCAACCCCGCCACGATCAGCTTCAGCGACCCATCGGCCGGCATCTCCACCGCGATGAACGACCTGACCGAGGCACTGAACGAGGTCGTCGGACAGCTGAACGATGCGATGCAGCGTGAAACGGGTGAATTGAACAACGATCCCGGCGCGCGCGCCCTGCGCACCGCGCTCACCCAGCTTGCCGGACAACGCATCATGATCAACGCCGCCCCGGGCCAGCCTGCAACGCTGGCCGACCTTGGCCTTAAGACCGAACGCGATGGCAGCTTCACGCTCGATACCGCACGGCTCAACCGCACCTTGCAGGATGCCCCGCAGGCAGCAGGCGCGATGTGGACAACCGGCATTTTCGGCGTATTTTCAACGATAGACCGCATTGCCCGCAACACATCGTCGATCACCGGCATTTCACTGGGCAGTTCGATCACGCGCAACACCGCGCTGCAAAAGACACTGGCAGACCGCTCCGCCGCGCTTGCAGAAAAGCAGGAAACGCTGCGTCAGCAGATGATCAGCCGCTTTGCCGCGATGGATACCCGCGTCAGCGGTTCGCAATCGACCCTGTCTTTCCTGAAGGCGCAGATCGACGCTTGGAATTCGAGTAACAACTGATGCTGCACCACCGCAACGATCCTACTGAAGCCTATCGCCGCATCGATTTTGACGCGCGCGTTAGTGGTGCGGATTCGCGCCAGTTGGTGGATTTGTGCCTCGAACAGGTCATCGGCTCTGTCGGCCGCGCGCTGCATGCGCAGGAGCGTTCCGATAATGCGGCCAAAAGCGCCGCCCTCACCCGCGCGGTTTCCGCACTCACCGCCCTGCAGATGGGCGTCGACATGGCCAATCCCACGGCAGGCGCACTGGTCCAGCTTTATCAGTCGGCCCGAAGCGCAATCCTCGATTGCGTCACGCGGTTCGATCAGACCACGCTTTCCGCAATCCGGCAGGACTTCATCGAGATTCGCGAAGCCATGCTGCGCAGCATTGCGGACTGAAAACCGCACGCAGCCAAGCCGTGCAGCCATTACAGGAAATCGATTATGCCGCCTGAACGCACCACAGGGCCGCTTCCCCTTTCCAGCAATGGCGAGGCAAGCCTGATGGACGCCTTCGACGCAGCGCTGCCCGGCGTAAGCCCCGGCGTGTTTGACGAAGCAGATTTCCGGGCAATTGCCGAGATCGCGTATAAAGAGGCAGGGATCATCCTGCCCGAAGGCAAGTCCATGCTGGTCTTTGCGCGGCTTTCTCCACTGGTGCGCAACACCAATTGCGCCACTTTTGCCTCTTACGTGATCCGCATCCGCGAGGACGTGGCCGAACGGCGCAGGGCCATCTGCGCGCTGACCACCAGCCATGCCGCATTCTACCAGCACCCCCGGCAGTTTGAGCATTTCGCCCAAACCGTGCGCCCCGGCTATGTCCAACGCCTGCTGAACGGCGGCAAAGTGCGCCTGTGGTCAGCCGGTTGCGGCAACGGAGCAGAAGCGTGGGGCCTGCTGATGACGCTGCTGGGCGATGACGTTCCGCAAGGCAAGACCCTGGCCAAATCCGATCTGCGCCTGCTTGCCACCGACACTTCTGCCGCCGCCATCGAAACCGCGCGCGAGGCCACTTATCGCAACGAAGACCTGAGCCCCCTGCCCGAACCGTTGCGCGAGGCATGGACGCACCCTTGCGGCGAACAATCCACCATCGCCCGCGAAATCCAGCAAATCGCCCGGCTCCGCACGCTCAACCTGTTGGACGAATGGCCGCTGCAAGGCCAGTTTGACACGATCTTTTGCCGCAACACCCTGCGCCAGTTCGACGAGACGACCAGAGAACAAGTGGTGCTGCGGCTGGCCAAGCAGTTGAACCCTGGCGGCTGGCTCTATCTGGACGATGGAGAAGCCATCCCCGGCGCGATTGGTGATGTGCTGGAGCATGCTGGCCCCGCCGTGTTCCAGAAAGCGGCCTGATCGACCAACCACCCCCTAGACTTCCCAGCCTTCCCCGCGCAATGCTCGGGCCATGTGGCAGCTTTATCAATTCCCCCTGTGTCCCTTCAGCCGCAAGGTCCGGCTTCTGCTCAGCGAAAAGGGCGTCGCTTACGATCTGGTGCGCGAAAATCCGTGGGAGCGGCGCGAGGAGTTTGGCCATCTGAGCGCGGCCTATCGCACACCTGCGATCCACAACCCGGATCGCAACATTGCGCTGGCTGACAGCCGGGCGATTTGCGAATACTTCGAAGAAACAGTCGACAAGACCCCGATGATCAATGGCACTGCGCCCACGCGCGCGGAGATTCGCCGTCTGGTCGCGCTGTTTGACGAGAACTTCTACGCCGATGTCACCGGCCCGCTGCTCGATGAACGGATGAAGAAGCGGCTGGTCTATCGCAGCCCGCCCGACAGCAAGCGGCTGCGCGATGCGATGCGGCTGGCCGATGAACATCTCGACTATATCGATTACCTGATCGACAACCGCCCATGGCTGGCAGGTGCCACGATGAGTCTGGCCGATCTGGCTGCCGCCGCGCAGCTCTCGGTCGCCGATTACCTTGGCGGAATTGACTGGTCGGGCCACGAACAGGCACGTGGCTGGTATTCGGTCTTCAAGAGCCGCCCCAGCTTCCGCCCACTGCTGGCCGAACGCATGGACGGCATCCAGCCGCCCAGCCACTATGGCGACGTAAACTCCTGATCACGAATTCCTCCCCGATCCGGGGAGGGGGACCATCCGCAGGATGGTGGAGAGGCACCCACCGCACAAGAATCCGCTAACCAGAATAGCCCCCTCCGCTTCAGAGGAGGGGGTTGGGGGTGGTGAAAGCCTCAAGGCACCTGTCGCCCCAGAAAATCCGCTGTCCTACAAACCCCGCTTCGGCATAGCCTCACGCCCATGCCCAGCCCTCGCCAACCCTTCACCACACGCTCCAACCCGCCCATCCTGAGCCTGTTGGAGGATGCCCCGCGCAAACGCAAAAAACGGCGGACGTTTCCCCCCGCCGTTTTTCTCTTGGACTGTGTAAACAGTGTAAACCTGTTCAGGTTCAGGCCGACTTTGCTTTCACGCCGAACCGCCCGAACTTGCGATAGCGCGTCATCCACCGGTCGAGGAACAGGCCCAGCGGGCGCGGACTTACGCCCAGCGAATCGATGCCCGGCAACGTGCCAGTGGCAAAATTGCCCGCCTTCAGCAGCTTCCACTGGCTGGTGCTCATCGGAGCGCCCGGCAGCCAGCCGGTGAGCGCGGCAAAAGCGCCCGAAACGGCATCGGGCAGATCGAGCCACACTGGCGAGCGTCCCGCCGCCTTGGCGATCATGCGGTTGAGCTGGCCCATCGTCACCACTTCGGGCCCTGCCAGTTCAAAGGTCTTGCCGCCATGCGCCTGCGGATTGGCCAGCGCATTGCCCACCGCTTCGGCGGCATCGTCAACGAACACCGGCTGCAGCTTGGCATCGGGGCCGAACACGGGCAGCACCGGCAGCTTTACCAGTCCGCCGAACATGTTGAGGAAGTTGTCGTCCTCGGCAAACAGGATCGACGGGCGCATGATCGTGGCGGTCGGGAATGCGGCCAGCACGGCGGCCTCGCCCTCGGCCTTGGTGCGGGCATATGGCACATCGGACGAGGCATCGGCCCCAAGCGCCGAAATGTGGACGAACGCGGTTGCGCCAGCA
This sequence comes from Novosphingobium sp., assembly GCA_041639635.1. Taxonomy (GTDB): domain Bacteria; phylum Pseudomonadota; class Alphaproteobacteria; order Sphingomonadales; family Sphingomonadaceae; genus Novosphingobium. The sequence goes on along the minus strand of JBEQBV010000114.1, from coordinate 536 downwards.
TCCTTTGCGGCCTGTGCCACACGGCCAACGCCTGCACCCTGCAGCGCATCGAGATTGCCTGCAAATGCGCCGACGAGGTTCACCACCGCGTCCACGCCGATCAGCGCCTTGGCCACGGTTTCTGGCCGCGTCACATCAGTGCCCACGAACTGCGTCTGTCCAAGACCGCCCAGCGGCTTGACCCGGAACGCGCGTTCAGGGTGCCGGCTGCAAATGCGCAACCGCGCCCCGCGCGAAAGCAGTTCCTGCGCCAGATGCTTGCCAAAAAATCCGCTGCCGCCGACCAGAGCCACCAACATGCCATCCAGATCGCGCGTACGGTCGGTCGTTCCGCCAATTGCCATGTGCAAAATCCTGCCTGTCCACCCGAAAACCCGGGTTCTTGGAGCGCCGCCTTTGGCACAGCCCGGGCAAGGCTTTCAATGCCCAAACGCCGTGATGCAAGATAGCTGGCAAAAAGACGCTCCACACAGATTTGCCCCGTTGACACCCCGCGAAGCGTAGCCTAGTGGCCCCCTCCTACCCGGCGAACGGCG
>JBEQBV010000113.1:0-11473 GCA_041639635.1 Novosphingobium sp. | reverse complement strand
AGGCGCTGAAGGCCACCGATGATCAGATGGTGATCGACGTGATGGGGGCCTCGGTGGTGTCGGCCAACGGGTTCCTGATGGGCAAGAACATTGCCGAGTTGAAGCAATGGGCGGAAGACAAGATGAGCCACAAGGGCGGCGGCAGCCTGCCCACCGTGGCCGCCACCCCGCCCGAGGTGCACCGATGAAGCTGTGGATGATGTTCATACCGATGTTCGCCGTGGGCGGCCTGAACGTGGCCTACGATGCGTGGAAGGCCAGCCCCACCAGCAAGACCGAACAGGTCCGCCGCCAGTGCATCGGCATGTCCAAGGAAAGGGGCATCCCGGCCCACGTCGCCGTCGATACCTGCAACTGCATGGTCTATGAGGCGAAGGACTGGATCGGCGATCACTCGGTGGAAGAATACACCCGCGACGTTCACATGAAGATCGGCCTGCAATGCTATGCCAAGGCCACCGAAAAGGCCGAAGCCGCGGCCGCCAGCTTCGGCACCTTCACCAGCCCGCCCGCCCAACCGCGCACCACCCCCGCCGCCGGCTCGGGCTGGGCCGGAGCGCCGCCTGCAAGGCCAGCCTCGCCCTTCGCGCCACAGCCCGAATACGGCGATCCGGACTTCGTGCAGTAGGCGGAAGAGCGGCAATTCCTCCCCAGCCTGTCCCCGCGCAGGCGGGGAGGGAGGGGGACCATCCGAAGGATGGTGGAGGGGCACCCGAGGTGAAGTGATTATTAGCTGAGGAAGAGTACGGAGTAATGGCGTGATGGCTGATTTAAGGTTTGAGTAAGCTGTCACCGTATTTTAAGTCTGAACGACTGTTTCCTCTCCTTCTGGATGTATTATTCGTAGCCCATCGAAAAAACCTCTGAAGTCATTAGGATTTGATGTTACAATTGGAATGTTATTATCTTGACCTAAGGCGCCAATGAAAAAGTCAGGAAGCACGGTCGACCTAGTTCCCCCGTTTTTTAAATGCTTTAAGTATCGTTTTCCAGCGTTAAATAAAGATTGATCTGTCGACGGTGCTCTTTCAATTCCTAGATCAAAAATTATCTGATCCAAATGATCCTTTGAGTCCATGGAAATTGACAGTTCAGCATATATCACATCATTTATGACAATGGGCCCTTCGCTCTTGAAGCGACTGAAGCTTTGCTTAGCCCAATCGTGAAATTTCTCTTCTGGTTTGGCAATTGCAATTAGAACGGACGTGTCGAAAAGAGTCGTCATTCGCCCCTCGTAATCTTATGAAGTTCTTCCGCGCTCAACGATGGCTGAATTGCCGAGTCAAGAACCCGCGCTAATGCCGATGCGGTTTGTTTAGCAGCGTAATCTTCAGGGTTAAAAGTTTCAAGGTCATCTGCGAATACGATATCATAGCCAACTCGCTGAGCGAGTGGCGCGCAGTTTCTTGGTATTGTCTTCAAAAGACGCGGATTAGTGCGATGCACTGCTCCCTGCGGCCTTGAGTCATTTGGTGTCACATGCTCAAAATTTGGAATGAGAACACCAATTCTCTCCATAACGGAATTTGGATCAAATCTAGCCAACCCTCCAGCAATATTATGCAAAGCCGTTATATGAGCAATTGCAAACGATTTTTCTGAGGTATTGGGGCCAGACAGCTCTAAGAAGCCTGACTTAAATAAGGCTTGGGATAAACCACCTGCATTTAGCTCTACGCCGTTTAGCTTCGCATCTAGCTGGAGTCGATCTAGGGTTAAAAATGCCGCATCAACCCACCATCTCTCGATTCTCGGCGACGACAGATTTTCTAAATGACCGACGCGATAGAGCCAGCTTAGGTTTGTTGCCATTTTGTGATGCGACGACATAGCTCGAAATTCTGGGGAAAGTCGTAAGAACGCTTCAATATCGCCTGTACTCACTTCCGCGACATTCCAATTAAAATGCGCTGCTACCCGTCGGAGAATGTAATTTCGAGCCCAAAGGGCAGGATAGCGCTGGCCAGCTTGCGCGCCTTTCCAAACACCGACCATACTTAGGTTCAGTGCGAAAAGGGCGAGACTGTCGAATCTTGCGGAATGAGGAGCCGTAAGTGCTTGGAATACGAGTTCATCGACTGGAAGAATATTTCGTCCATCTTCTATCTTGTTAAACAGAAAGAAGTTTAGGGCAATAAGCTCGCTTCTTGGGAGGTGGGATACTCTTGCTGTATACGTCTCACGATCAACTGGCTCTAATAGCTCTCCAAATCCTATACGAATATGATCATACAGGGCACGAAGACCTTTATCTCGACCCCAGCCGAAGTTCTTTGTAAAGCTTCCGGGCAGCCATGGTCCTTCGAACATATCTCTTGCCTAGCTACACACTAGCAACAAGACTTTCATGTCGGTCAGTTGCTGAATTGTGTGAATAAGTCTGCCAAGTCGGTTCGTAATTTTCATCAGCTTGGTTACCCCATGTAGTCCAACCGGGCCTAGTGCCCCGCGCAAACATTTCGAGAAACGGACCTTGGCTGCATTTTTCAATTAGTTCATACTGTTCATCTGGCTTGCGAGAATGCTCTCGTTTCCGAGTTCCAAGATAGTTAACTTGGCTTCTTGCTGGATCAAGAGTTCTCGCATGCTTTCCTCTTACCCCAAAAAGCAAAAGTTCCGTCACATTTCGAAAATAAAACCCGACACCTCGCCCATCACTTCCACCGTCTTTCCGAAGTTTGTGCCAAACGATATTCGATTTATACTGAAATCCCCACGCATTCATTACTGTTAAAGCATCTGGAAGAAGCGCATTTGGGACCCAGAGATACAGATGGGCTGTTGTTGCAAGATGCCCTTGGATCGGAAGGTTGCAAATTTCGTCAAGGCTCATTGTTTCGTAACGCGAAAGCCGCCGATGTTCAGGGGCTATTTTACCAGTTCGGTTTGTGAATCTCCATGGCGGATCGGCGAGCACAGTTCTAAATTTTTGTCCCTGCAGGGCCTTGCCAAAATCGACTTCGTTGAAGGCATCAGACATTTTAAGAGTTTTCTCCCAACGAAGACGATTCTAGGGCGCGTGCTGCATAAAACTCCCAAACTTCGACAAAAAAGTCGTTTGCCTGTAGTCCCCTGCGTGCAGCTTGAACCTTAAATTGCCTTCGGATGTTTTCAGGTATGCGTACCTGTAACGGCACTTTCGCGACGATGGCGCGGGGCTTGGAGGTATTTTTTACAAGTCCAGGCAATTCGGTCTGCATGTGCGCATGCTTGCATGGCTGCATGCAAAATGTCAAGTTGGCACGACTTGGCTTCAGGATGACTTTATTGTCACACGCCTCCGCGCGAACCATCCAAAAACCATTTTCCTACATCCCCCATCCGCGCCTAGAAGTTCCTGTTTCGTTCCCAACAGGAGCCGCCCATGCCGCATGTCGCCGATACGCATCAGCCCTCCAGCTTCGGGCGCGGGTGGATTCCGGCCAGCCGCGATATCGGCCTTCCCAACGACTCTTGGCCGAATGATGATCTGCCGCCACTGACCGCGCCGCTGGAGTGTGGCGGGCAGGTGGATTGGGCGGGGTGGGTGCGGGCGGAACGTGCGCAGGACAGCGCTGGAGTTCCCCTCCCGCAGGCGGGAGGGGTTAGGGGAGGGCATGTTACCTCGCGGCATCACGCTGACCTTGATAGGGAACAGGCCCTCCCCCAGCCCCTCCCGCAGGCGGGAGGGGAGTCTGCGGTCACCCAGTCGGCTGCGCCGTCGGGTGGCCACAGCTTCACACCCCTCCTCATCGCGCGGTTCCTCGAACACCTCAGCCGCTCCGGCAATGTCCGCGCGGCGGCGGTGGCGGCGGGGGTTTCGCAGCAGACGGTCTATGTCCGCCGCCGCCGCGATCCGGCCTTTGCCGCCGGGTGGGAGGCGGCCTTGCTTCATGCGCGGGCGGCGGCGGAGCAGGTGCTGGCCGAGCGCGCGATCATGGGGACGACCGAGACGATCTGGTATCGCGGCGAGGCGGTGGGGCAGCGGCAGCGCTTCGATGCGCGGCTGCTGCTCGCCCACCTCGCGCGGCTCGATGCCCGCGCCGCCAAGGCCAGCCCCGCGATCCACCGCCTCGCCGAGGAATTCGACGACATGCTCCTCGCGCTGGGCGAGGGCGAGGCCCCCGCGCAGGCCGCCGCGCTCCCCGATCCTGAGCGCGAGGCTTACGTCGAGGAATGCGAGGGCCAGGCCCTGCGCCGCTTCCACGAAGAGAACCCCGAACCCGATCAGGACGCCGACGACGAGCTCTGGGACCTGTGGGGCGAAGTCCGCGACGCGATGACCGCGCAAGCCCGCGCCCGCGCCGAGGCCGAATGGGACGGCGAAACCGACGCCCGCTGCGCCCGCCTCGAAGCGCTGTTTCCGGGGGAGATGGAGGAGGCGGCCGCAGTGTCTGGGGACGCCGAAAAAACCCCCTCTGCACCGTGTAAACCGCGTAAACCCCGCAGCGATCTGAAGTGCGGCACCGCCGCGCCCGCGCTGCTGGCCTCAACCCTCAACTGGCCCCTTCGAGCGCCTCACCTGCCTCAAGCCACGCCGCTTCCGCTTCCTCAAGCTCCCTGGCCAGCTTGCCCCGCCGTTGCGACAGGTCGCCCATGCTGAGCTTGGCCAGATCGGGCGCGGCGCTGGCGGGTTCGAACATTGCGCGGTCATATCGCGCGATTTCGGCCTGCAGTTTGGCCACGCGCTTTTCCGCTTCGCCTTGCGCCTTTTGCAGCGCCTTGTACGCATCGCGCGCGGCGGCGCGGGCCTTCTTGTCCTGCTTGACTACGGGGGCACCGGCGGCATCGGTCTTGGGCTGGTTGCGGCCCAGAATGAAGTCGATGTAGTCCTCGATGCTCCCGTCAAACGGCTTGGCCGTGCCCCCATCGACGAGGACCAGACGGTCGGCCACCAGTTCGGCCATGTGCCGGTCATGACTGATCAGGATCACCGCGCCCTTGTACATGTTAAGCGCCTGCACCAGCGCCTCGCGGGCGTCGATATCAAGGTGGTTGGTCGGCTCGTCGAGCACCAGCAGGTGCGGCGCATCGCGGGTGACGAGGGCAAGGGCGAGGCGGGCGCGTTCTCCGCCCGACAGCGTGCCGACCTGCGATGTGGCGCGGTTGCCAGAAAAGCCGAAGCGGCCCAGTTGTGCGCGGACGGCGCCGGGCGATTTGCCTTCCATCGCGCGGGTCATCAGTTCCAGCGGGGTCGATCCGCCCTCGATTTCCTCCACCTGATACTGCGTGAAGTACCCGACCTGCATCTTGCCCGTCGCGGTCATCTCGCCCGCCATCGGCGCAAGCTGCGCGGCGAGCAGGCGGGCGAGCGTGGTCTTGCCGTTGCCGTTGCGGCCGAGCAGGGCGATGCGGTCATCGGGATCGATGCGCAGGTTCAGCCGCTGCAGCACCGGCTTGCCGGGCGCGTAGCCCACGCTGGCAAGGTCCAGCGTGATCAGCGGCGGGCGCAGTTCCTCAGGGTCGGGGAAATCGAAGCTGAGCGAGGGATCTTCGACCACCGCCGCGATCGGCTGCATCTTGGCCAGCATCTTGGCGCGCGATTGGGCCTGCTTGGCGGTGGAGGCGCGGGCGGAGTTGCGGGCGATGTAGTCCTTCAGGCGGTCGGCCTGCGCTTCCTGCGCGGCGCGTGCGGCGGCCTGCTGGGCGAGGCGCTCGTTGCGCTGGCGTTCGAAGCTGTCGTAGCCGCCGGGGTAGAGCGTGAGCTTGCCGGCGTGGAGGTGGACGATGTGGTCGGCCACGTTGTTCAGCAGATCGCGTTCGTGGCTGATCAGGAGCAGCGTGCCGGGATAGGCTTTGAGGAAGTTCTCCAGCCACAGCGTGGCTTCGAGATCAAGGTGGTTCGAAGGTTCGTCGAGCAGCAGCACATCGGGCGCGGAGAAGAGCAGCGAGGCGAGCGCGACGCGCATGCGCCAGCCGCCGGAGAAGCTGTCGAGCGGGGCGGCCTGCATCTCCTCGTCAAAACCGAGCCCGATGAGGATGCGCGCGGCGCGGGCATCGGCGGAGTAGGCATCGATGGCGAGCAGGCGATCATGAACATCGCCCAGCCGGTCAGGGTCGGTGCAGGTTTCGGCCTCTGCCAGCAGTTGCGTGCGCTCGACATCGGCGGACAGCACGGTTTCGAACGGCGTGGCGCTGCCTGCAGGGGCTTCCTGCGCAAGGTAGCCGAGGCGGGTGCGGCGGGGCATTTCGATTGCGCCTTCGTCCGGCTCGATCTCGCCGATGATGGCTTTGACCAGCGTGGACTTGCCCGCGCCGTTGCGGCCGACCAGGCCGACGCGGGCGCGCGGGGGAATGGCAGCCGAGGCGCGGGAAATGATGTCGCGTCCGCCGAGGCGCACGGTGATGCCGTTGATGGTAAGCATGAAAAGGGGCGCGTTCGCTTTGGGAAATCAGGGTGTATCGGGCGCGCGAGTCCCTGTCATATCCGCCCGGTGTAGGCAAGCGGAGTTGAAACCCGTCAAGCCTTACATGCTGTTGCGTCCCCGCCCCTCGACAAGCTCGGGATGAACTGCCCGAAGGGTAGGCGGGGACCTCAGGAGGTTTATGCAGGTGTTCCGTAACACGTCTGAGGCCCCCGCCTGCGCGGGGGTGCAAGTCAGTGGGAGCGTGGTTCCGGCTGGTTCGGTTGTGCCATCAGCGGCAGGTCCTCATACGCGGGCTGGAAGCCGAGCATGCGGTAAAGGTCTGGGCGCAAGTAGGGGAAGGCATCGCCAGCGTCTTCGTGGACGCGGGCGCATTCGCCAAGGAAGCTGTCAATCGTGCGAAAAAGGCCGCGTTTCATGGGTTGCCATCTGTGTGCGGGAAGCTGCGTGACCGTATATTGCGCCGGTGGGTGTGAGTCGCGCCATCGCATTCTGGTTCAGTCAAATTTCGGCAATATGGCCAGTGCGATCGGAAGCGAGATTGACAGCAACAGAGCATAATCCGACTGTCACAAGAGTGTAATACAGGATGCCCAATGGCTTGGGATATGTCATCGTTGGAAACCGCATCGCTCATCGAAAACCTGCCACCGGTGCAGGAGCGCTTTTTTAACCGCGAGCTGAGCTGGCTGGCGTTCAACCGGCGCGTGCTGGCCGAGGCGGTGAATGCCGATTATCCGCTGCTGGAGCGGCTACGGTTTTTGTCGATCAGCGGCAGCAATCTGGACGAGTTCATGATGGTGCGCGTGGCCGGGATTGCCGGGCAGGTGCGGCGACAGATTGATGAGCTGTCGATTGACGGGCAGACGCCGACGCAACAACTGGGTGCGCTGCTGGATGCGGTTAAGGACCTGATCGATGCGCAGCAGGACGTGCTGGCAGGGCTGAAGGACGAGCTGGCCGCAGCGGACATCCGGCTGATTGATAACGATGTTCTGACCAAGGCCGAGGCCGAGTGGCTGCGCGATTACTTTGAAGAGCATGTGGTGCCGGTGCTGACGCCGCAGGCGATCGATCCAGCGCATCCGTTTCCGTTCATCGCCAATCAGGGCACCGGTATCCTGTTCCAGTTGCTGCGCAGTGCCGATGGTGCGCCGGTGACCGAGATGATCCTGATTCCGCCCGCCCTGCCGCGCTTTGTGCGCCTGCCGGGCAAGAGCGCGACGTGGATCGGGATTGAGGAACTGGTGCGGCGCCATGCCACGCTGCTGTTTCCGGGCTTCAAGATTCTGGGCGATGGCACGTTCCGCGTGCTGCGCGACAGCGATATCGAGCTGGAAGAGGATGCCGAGGATCTGGTGCGATACTACCGCACCGCGATCCAGCGGCGGCGGCGCGGCAAGGTGATCCTGCTGCATCTGCAGGAGAATTTCGACGCTGATGCCGAAAGCCTGCTGCGGCGGCAATTGCGGCTGGACCATGCGCTGGTGATCAAGAGCCGGGGCTTGCTGGCGATCAGCGGGCTTTCGAGCGTGATCGACGAGGACCGGCAGGATCTGAAATTCGATCCCTATAATCCGCGCTACCCGGAGCGGGTGCTGGAGCATGATGGCGATTGCTTCTCGGCCATTCGCGAGAAGGACTTGGTGATCCACCACCCTTACGAAAGCTTTGAGGTGGTGATCGACTTTCTGCGGCAGGCTGCAGCCGATCCGGACGTGATTGCGATCAAGCAGACGCTTTATCGTGCGGGCAAGCAATCGGCGGTGATTGCCGCGCTGATTGCGGCGGCGGAGGCCGGCAAGTCTGTGACCGCCGTGGTGGAGCTGAAAGCGCGGTTTGACGAGGAGCAGAACCTGCTGTGGGCCGCGCAGCTGGAACGCGCGGGCGTGCAGGTGATCTATGGCTTTGTCGACTGGAAAACCCACGCCAAGGTCAGCCTGGTGGTGCGGCGCGAGGGCGGGAGCTATCGCACATACTGCCATTTCGGCACGGGCAACTACCACCCGGTGACCGCGCGCATCTATACCGACCTGTCGTTCTTTACCGCCGATCCGCGCATGGGGCGCGATGCGGGGCAGCTGTTCAATTTCGTCACCGGCTATGTCGAACCAAAGCATACCGAACTGCTGGCGATCAGCCCGATCAACCTGCGCGAGAAGCTGTATGAGTGCATCGACCGCGAGGTGGCGCTGGCCAAGGCGGGGCGGCCTGCGACGATCTGGGCCAAGCTGAACCAGTTGACCGACCCGGACCTGATCGACCGGCTTTACCTTGCCAGCATGGCGGGCGTTGAAGTGCGGCTGGTGGTGCGGGGCATTTGCTGCCTCAAGCCGGGGGTGCCGGGGCTTTCGGAAACCATCGAGGTCAAATCGATCATCGGGCGTTTTCTTGAGCACAGCCGCATCTGGGCGTTCGGCAACGGTGCGCGCATGCCCAACAAGCGGGCGCGGGTGTTCATTTCATCCGCCGATGGCATGAGCCGCAACATGGGGCGGCGTGTGGAAGTGCTGGTGCCGGTGAAAAACCCGACGGTGCATGACCAGATTCTTGATCAGGTGATGCTGGCCAACCTGCTGGACACCGAGCAGAGTTGGGAACTGGGGCCGGATGGCGAGTATGAGCGGTTCGAGAAGGGGGACCCGTCGTTTAATTTGCACGGCTATTTCATGACCAATCCATCGCTTTCGGGGCGCGGGGCAGCGCTTTCCCGTGGACGAAAAGTGCCGAAGCTTGCGTTGCGGCGCGGGGCGGCTAACCGTGGCTGAGTGAGAAAACAGGCCACATCATCGCCCGCAACGTCAGGTGTCTATGCGTGGGAGCAATCCCGCGCGATCATCGACATCGGTTCGAACACGGTGCGGCTGGTGGTCTATGGCGGGCCGCCGCGCGCGCCGGTAACGCTGCTGAACGAGAAGGTAACGGCCAAGCTGGGCAAGCATGTGGCCGAAACGGGCAAGCTTTCGGGCAAGGCGGTGGCGGGCGTGCTGGCGGCACTGCGGCGCTACAAGGCGCTAATCGATCTGGCGGGCGTGCCGCGCGTGGACGTGGTGGCGACAGCGGCAGCGCGCGATGCCAGTAACGGGCCGGAGTTCTTGGAAAAGATCCGCGAGATCGGCTTTGAACCGCGTCTGCTTTCGGGCGTGGAAGAGGCTGAGACGAGCGCGACGGGTGTGCTGGGGGCCTTTCCCGATGCGGCGGGGATTGTGGGCGACATGGGCGGCGGCAGCCTGGAACTGGTGGATGTGGCCGATGGCGGCACCAGCCATGGGGTGAGCCTGCCACTGGGATCGCTGCGCCTGCCCGCCTTGCGCGCCAAGGGCGACCGCGTGTTCGTGCGCGAAATCGGGCGGATGCTGGCACGGGCGGACTGGGTGGCCGAGCCTGGGGTGACGCTTTATCTGGTGGGCGGGCCAATGCGGGCGCTGGCGCGGGCGATGATGGTGCGGCTGGACTGGCCGCTGGAGGACACGCACGGCTTTGCACTGGATGCCGCCGAAGCGCTGAAGCTGGCGCGGCAATTGGCGCGGCGCGGGCAGGCCGTGAAGCCGATCGAGGGCGTTTCTTCCAGCCGGCTTGGCAGCATTCCCGATGCTGCAGCCTTGCTGGCAGTGCTGCTGGGGCGGTTGCAGCCGGGGCGGATCGTATTCTCGTCATGGGGCCTGCGCGAAGGTGTGCTGTTTGGCCAGCTTTCGCGCGAAGTGCAGGTGCAGGACCCGCTGCTGGCAGGGGTAATGGCCTTTGTTGAGCCGCTGGCGGTGGATGAGGCGCTGATCGATACGGCGGCGGCGTGGATGGCAAATGCGGTGCCGCTGGCAAGCACCCCGCTGGGCCGCGCGGCGCTGGCGCTGTGTCTGGCGGCAGGGCGGGTGGAGCCGAACATGCGGCGGGACTTGCCAGGGGACTGGGGCCTGTCGAAGCGCTGGGTGGGCGTGGACAATGCCGGTCGCGCGCTGCTCGCCGCTGCGATCAGGGGGAGTGTGGGCAAAGTGCAGAAGGATACTCAGGCGGCTGATCCATGGGCACGGCTGGTGCCCGCTGCCAACCTTGCCGATGCCCGCGCGCTGGGTTTGGCGGCAAGGCTATGTCGCCGCATGAGCGCAGGATCTGCCGCGGTGATTGCTGCAACACAGCTTGAGATCAAAGGCACGACGCTGGAGCTTACCAGCGCGGTGCCGGGGCTGATTGGCGATGGGGCTTCGCGTGATCTGAAGGAATTGGCGCAGCATCTGGGGCTGGCGCCGGGTTTGGGCCGCGTCGATTGATCGCGAGAAAATGGCAGAACATGCCAGATATTGAATGATGGTGGGCCCGGCAGGACTTGAACCCGCGACCTAGCCGTTATGAGCGGCCAGCTCTAACCAACTGAGCTACAGGCCCATCGCGGTCTCCGCTACAGTGGTGCGGCGGAGTTGGCAAGACGGGTCAGATTTCGGCGGCCTCGATGATTTCGCGAACGCAGGTGGGCCGCACGCCGCGCGCGGAAAGGTGGGCGAAAACGCCGCGCCACCAATCGTAGAAGCGATCCAGATCGTCTTCGCTGCGCACGTAGGGCGTGTGGCCGGGGGCCAGCGAGGGGCTGTGGAATGACAGCACCAGCATCGGCAGGCCCAGATCGAGCGCGACATCGATGCCGCGCACTGCTTCATCCAAGGTGATGCCTTCGGGCGTGAGCGAAATGCGTTCCAGCAGGCCGAGCCGCGATAGCACGCCGCGCATGCGCGGCACGCGCCAGAGCAGCGGGTAGAGGTTCTTGCCGAGCTTTGCGAGGCGGCCGGCGAAGACCGTGGTGAGCGGCATTTCCATCAGCCCATTGCGCTTGTCGATCCACCATGGGCGCAACGGATGACGATGGAAATCAGGGCCGCCGCTGGCGCTGTAATCGAAGTTGGCGCGGACCGAGGTGTCGATGGCGATGCCGCATTCCGACAGAATGCCCGCCGTGTTCGGGCCGACACCGTAGCGTCCGGCGCGGTAGATGTTTGGGCCGACGCCAAAAGCCTGTTCGATGGTATCGCGCAACTTGCGGAATTTGGCGCGTTCCAGTTCGTGCGGCAGGTTGCCCGCATAGCTGTTGTGGACGGTCACATCTTCATCGTGCGGGGGATTGACCCATGGGTGCAACT
>JBEQBV010000112.1:0-11591 GCA_041639635.1 Novosphingobium sp. | reverse complement strand
CGCACGAGTGAGACGTCGATCGAATCAAGCGCGGCGAAATCGGTGGTGTAGAAGCGCGGGCTGAGCACGGTTTCGTGTTGCACCATCGCGTGAACGTCAGGCTTGTCCGGGAGGGCCGCAGCGCCTTCATAGGGCCGGGTGATAACTGTGTGGGCGTTCATTTCATGCTCCCAGGATTGAAGCTGACTTCGTAAAGTTCAGTAAGGCCAAGATAGGCGACGAGCCGTGTCCAACCGCGCAGGACTGGTCCGGCGCGTTCCACTGTTGCCATCCGTTCGATCACCATGCTCTGGCCGAAGGGAATGCGGATGGGATCGCCGTGGACTCGCACCCGGTCACCGGGATGGACGGCAAGATTGCCGGCCAGTTCGACATGCGCGTGGAAATGCGCCTCGCTTTGCTCCACCGCGATGCGGCAAGGCACGTCAAAGGCGCGGGGGCCGATCATGTGGCGTTCGCCTCGGTCTGGCTTGCTTTCGCGCGATGGCTCTTCAGAAACTGAACAAAAGCGGCCCGATTATCAGGGCCGAACGAGCCGAGTTCGACTGAGCGGCCCGTGGCTGGATCGAGTAGCGAGAGCGAACCGTTGCCCCACAGCGATAGTTTGAAAGGCGTAGTCTGGCCGATGCCACTCATTTTGCGTTCGCGGGCCATGCCGCGCATCACGCCGCGCACGAAACCGCCGCCATCATTTTCGCCCTTAAGCACAGCCAGCGTTTCACCGCTGTCGGTGTCCTTCACTACAACCGCTCCATCGGCGCGGTCATCGAATGCCAGATGGCGCGTTTCGACGGCAACGACACCAGCGCTCGCCCGCGCAACTGAAGGGACGGCCTCGCGGTTGAGGACACCTGTCTGCACCAGCGTGGTCAAGGCCAGCGTGGTGGCAATCAGCCCGCCCGCTAGCAACAGGGCCGGGCGGGGAACGGTGTTCTGATGGTCATGGACGAGGCTCATGCCATGGCTCCCTGCATGCCGTGATCGCGTGCAGTGGCAGGCGATGGTGCTGTCTGTTGGGCCCGCGGGGCGGTCGGTGCCTCAATTGCAACGACAGCGGCGCAAGCTTGTGCCAGCGTTTTGGCAACCGCTTGTGCATCGGGCAGAGCGCGCAGCATCGGCTGAGGCTTTGACAGATGCCACGGACGAGCATGAGGCCAGATTGTGGCAAGGCCCAGACGATGGCTGCCGGTCAGGACCAGTGCAATCTCGCCATGGCCTGCGGGCAGTTGCCGCAGATTTGCCGCACCGATCAACGCCAGCGGCAGATTGATGCACTTGTTCAGCGCAATGCCCACGCGCAGCACCACGCGGCGGTTGGTGATGGTATAGACCGTGGTCCGTGCCACCAGCACCGCAAACAGTGATAGCAATCCCAAGGTGATCGCCCCACCAATGACCGCTGCTGCTGCACCGATCAGCTTGCCGCTGGCCAGGCCCAGCACAGCAAGGGCTGCGAAATAGGCGCTGACCCAGCGGGTATGCAGCGCGCTGCGAGCGAAAGTCCGCCATTCGGGCGACCCCTGCCAGATGATGTGTTCACCGGCAGGAAGTTCGCCCGGAAGGCCACGGACGGGTTCATGATCGTATTCGGTCACACCAGTGGCTCCAGACGATCGGCGTTGGCATAGAGATAGCCGGTGCCGTAGTAGGCGACGGTCCGCTCTTCTTCATAGCGGGTGATTTCCTGCGGGTTGGCCGGGAACGGTGCACCTGCGAAATCGGCGGCATTGATAGCATCGATGATCACCGCATTCTTGCGGACCACTGCCATCGGCATCGGGGCCAGCACGGTATTGGTGCCGGTATCGACGGCCAGATAGCGGACCATGTGTTCAGCGCGATCAACCCAAAGATCGGTCACGACACCGGCTTTGAGGCCATCAGCGCCATAAACTGGCAGGCCGCGCGGATCGGTGCTGGCCGTGGCGACAGTGATTTCCGGCACGACACCCATGGGCACGATGCGCGGATTGCCGTGGGCATCGATATCAGCCCACTTGGCGCGATCAGCGTAAGAACCGGGGCCAACGCCTGCGGCAAACACATCACCCACCGGAGTGAAGGGCGCACCGCCAAAGTTCTCGCGGCGCTTGGCATTGATTTCGAACGGATCGCGACTGCCATTGGGGAACGAGACCGTGCCCTTGCCGAATGGCAGGATGAAGGTTTTCGGTGCAGCTGTGGAGAGCGGCCCGCCTTCAGGATCGAGACGGCCAGTCAGCGCGTCTTCAAGAGGATAGCCCTCGCGGCGGTCTTCGCGGCGTAGCCAGAAGACCAGCGCGATGAAAAAGCCGATGAATGTTATCATTGCGATCTGTGCGGCATCAATTGTGCCAACGATATTGCCCGTGTTCATGTCAGTGTCCTTCCGGTTCTCAGCTGGCCCGCTCTCATATGTCCCGGCCTCATGTGGGAAACTCCGTCAATCCGAAGCGATTGCCGCTGGAGTTGATGCCGGTTGTCCGGGCGGCAGCCGGAGTCTGGCCTACCAGCGGGCCAAGCACGACAAGCGTGGCGAGCAAGAGGCAGATTTCGATGATGTAGATGGTGGCATAGCCAGTGCTGCGATGCGCCAGCGTATGGCCCAGGCCATCGGCTACGGCGAGGCTGGAGACCACGTCGCGCAGCACACCGCCTAAGGCGATGGCGATACCTGCGAAAGTGGTTTGCACAGCGCCCCAAGCGCCCAGCGCGAGGCCGGCTGTCTTGGTATCGGACAGCGCCATCGCGGTGGTCAGCGTGCCGACCAGAAACAGGCCAGCGCCTGCTCCGATGAGCATTGAGCCAAGCCCGAGTGCGACCGGGCTGGCCATCGGTGCGGCAAAGATCACCAGCATGAAGGCGGCAATGCCGACGACGACGCCATAGCCTGCGATACGCAAGCTATCGGTGCCGCGGCCGAGCCAGCGGGCCGACAGCGTGAAGGCAACCAGTGCACCCAGCGCCCATGCACCGGTCAGCGCGGTGGTGGCTCCAACAGAGAGCCCGAGGATTTCACCGCCGTAAGGTTCGAGCAACGCATCCTGCATCGCAAAGGCGGTGGCGCCAAGGCCAACGGCCGTGAGGAGGCGCATCGTTACCGGTTGCGCGGCAAAGGCTTGCCAGACTTCGGAAAAAGCCGGGCGATAGGTATCAATCGAAGCTGTGGCAGTGCTGCGGGCTTCTTGCTTCCACAGCGCAACAAGGTTGAGCACGAAAGTGAGCACGGCGGCACCCTGAATGACTTGCACCAGGCGGGTGGGGCTGAACTCTACCAGCAGACCGCCGATTACCAGCGATGACAGCATCATACCGGCTAGCAGGGACAGATAGAGCAGCGAGACCGCGCGCGGGCGGTGCTCTTCATCGGTCAAGTCGCCCACCAGCGCGAGGCCTGCGGTTTGGGTGGTGTGCATACCGAACCCTGCAAGCAGGAAAGCGAGGGCGCTGGCGGCCACGCCTACGCCAAACAGCGCAGGATCACCCAAAAGCAGCAGCGCGAAGGGCATGATGGCAAGACCACCGAATTGCATCAGCGTGCCAAACCAGATGAAGGGTACGCGCTTCCACCCCAATACTGAGCGGTGCACATCCGAACGATGGCCGATCAGCGCGCGGAAGGGTGCGGCCAGCAGCGGAATGGCGATCATCAGAGCGACCAGCCATGCCGGAATGCCCAACTCGACGATCATCACGCGGTTGAGCGTGCCGTTGAGCAGGACCATGGCCATGCCAACGCTGACCTGAAAAAGCGAAAGGCGCAGCAGGCGCGAAAGGGGAACCTGTTCCGTGGCAGCATCAGCAAAGGGCAGCCAGGTGACTGCCACCCGGCTCCAGTTTGCATAAATGGCCCGCTTTTGCTGCATCAGCGTTTTACCAGTTCCATGCCATGCGATTTGTAAAAGCCGCTCGAAATCCGTCCGCTGCGGCGGACTTCCCAGCCATCAAAACCGGCGAGTTCGGCCCGCAGTTGATCTTCGGCGATAGGGACGATGGCCGGTGAACGGTCCGAACGCGGGAAGAATTTGCCCACGTTGTTCATCGCGCCCAGCAGCGGGGTGTAGGGCGCGAAAGTGAACACGATGGAGCCGGTGCAGCGGCGCGTCAGCGCAGCCAGTGCCCAGACCATATCGGGCAGGGTATAGTGGATCAGCGAGTCCATTGCGACGACGTGATCAAACGTGCCCAGCGCAGGATCGAGCATGTCGCCTGTGCGCCAATCGATGCGCCCGTGACCCAGGAAGGACGGTGCGCGTTCGCGGGCGATATCGACCAGACCCTGCGCCACATCGATGGCGGTGACGACTGCGCCGCGGCGTGCCGCTTCAACGCTGAGGCTGCCGGTGCCGCAACCGGCATCGAGCAGGTTGTTGCGGCGTAGATCTTCAGGCAACCAGCCCAGCAACTGTTCGCGCATCGCATCACGCCCGGCGCGCACGGTGGCGCGGATGCCGCTGACTTTGGCGTCAGACGTAAGATCGATCCACGCCTTGCGCGCGGTGCTGTCGAAATACTCGGTCAGCTTTTCGCGCTGGTCGTTGTAGCGGGGCGGCGATGGCTGATCGGGAGAGTATTGCGTAGCCATCATTCGAACCCCAAGAAGTCGAAGATATCGCGGTCTTTCATGGGCTTGGCTTCGACCGGATCGACGCCGTCCCACAGCAGTTGCGCAAGGCGGATGTATTCCATTTGTGCAGCCAGCACTTCCGGCGTGGCTTCCATTTCAAACAGCGTGCACTTCTTCAGGCGGCTGCGGCGGATCGCATCGAGGTCCTGAAAATGGGCGAGGCGCTTCATGCCGATGGCGGCGCTGAAGCGGTCAATCTCGTCCGTTGCTTTCGAACGGTTGGCGATTACGCCAGCGAGGCGCACGTTGTAGTTCTTGGCTTTGGCACCGATGGCGGCAACGATACGGTTCATTGCGAAGATCGAGTCAAAATCGTTCGCAGCAACGACCACGGCGCGTTCGGCGTGCTGCAGCGGGGCAGCAAAACCGCCGCACACCACATCGCCCAGAACGTCGAAGATCACGACGTCGGTATCTTCAAGCAGGTGGTGCTGCTTGAGCAGCTTGACCGTTTGACCGACGACATAGCCGCCGCAGCCGGTGCCTGCGGGCGGACCGCCGGCCTCGACGCACATCACGCCGTTGTAGCCTTCGAACATGTAGTCTTCGGGCCGCAGTTCCTCGGCGTGGAATTCGACGCCTTCAAGAACGTCGATCACCGTGGGGATCAGTTTCTTGGTGAGCGTGAAAGTGGAGTCATGCTTCGGGTCGCAGCCGATTTGCAGCACGCGGTGGCCGAGCTTGGAGAACGCTGCGGACAGGTTCGACGATGTAGTCGACTTGCCAATGCCGCCCTTGCCGTAGACGGCAAAGACCTTGGCGCCCTTGATTTCGTCACGCGGGTCAAGGCCGACCTGCACAGAGCCTTCGCCGTCGGGCTGGCTGAAGGTAGCTCTCGGATCGAGCAGGTTCATCGGTATTCTCCTATTCCGCCGGGATTGCGGCGGTAATGTTGGTCTGGCTTGCGCCCACGAACACGCCTTCGAGGCGGTCTTCGAGTTCGTCATTGGCCATGCGCAGGGCGGCCAATGTTTCGTCATCAGGCTCCCACAGGCGGCGTTCGCAAGCTTCGAGCAGGCGTCCGGCGACGCGGGCTGAGCTGGTGGGATTGAGGTTCGAGAGACGCTCGCGCATCGCGGGGTCGAGCACGAAAGTTTCGCTGATCTGCTGGTAGACCCACGGCGCGACCTGGCCGGTGGTGGCGGACCAGCCCACGGTGTTGGTCACGTGCTGTTCGATGTTGCGAACGCCTTCAAAGCCGTGCTTGAGCATGCCTTCGAACCATTTAGGGTTCAGCGTGCGGGTGCGGGTTTCCAGATTGATCTGCTCTTCAAGCGTACGGACTTTGGCCGATCCTTGCGTCGCATCAACGATGTAGACTGGCGCTTCGACACCCTTTTCGCGGGCGATGGAGCGGCTAATGCCGCCGAGACTGTCGACATACTGGTCGAGGTCGGTGATCCCCGTCTCGACGCTTTCGAGGTTCTGGTAAACGAGATCGACGCTGCGCAGGGCACTGCGCAACAGATCGCGCTGGGCCACAGGCACCCCGCGCACGCCATAGGCATAACCCTTGCGCGTTTCGAAGGCGTTGGCCAGCTCATCGGTGTCGGCCCAGACGCCGCCATCGATCAACTGGTTGACGTTCGCGCCATAAGCTCCTTCGGCATTGGAGAACACGCGAAGCGATGCGGTTTCCATGTCGCACTGGTGTTCAGCCTGATGAGCAAGGCTGTGCTTACGTACGAAGTTCATTTCGAGCGGCTCATCGGCCGTGGACGCAAGCAGCGCCGCTTCGGCCAGCATGCGCGTCTGCAATGGCAGCAGATCTCGGAAAATGCCCGAGAGCGTGATCACCACATCGATGCGTGGACGGCCCAGTTCTGCCAGCGGGATCAGTTCGGCTCCGGCCAGACGGCCATAGCTGTCCATGCGAGGCCGCGCGCCCAGCAGGTTAAGGGCCTGCGCAATCTGCGAGCCTTCGCTCTTCATGTTATCAGTGCCCCAGAGCACTATCGCCAGGCTTTCTGGGCAGGGCTCACCCGTTTCGGCGTGACGGGCGAGCAGGCGATCGGCCTGATCACGGCCCTGTTCACAGGCGAAGCGGCTGGGCAGGCGGAATGGATCGAAGCCGTGGATATTGCGCCCGGTGGGCAGGACTTGCGGGTTTGCAATCACATCTCCGCCGGGGGCAGGGCGGATATACTGGCCGTCCAGTGCGCGGATTACGGCACCGAGTTCATCACAGGAATCAAGCGCTGCTTCGAGCGTGGGAACGGAAGCCTGCGGATCAGCCATGGCCAGCGCCTCGATCATGTCTGCGCGCTCGGCCCCTTGCAGCTTGCTTCCAAGCACGTGCAGGCCATGCGGGATCAGCGTGCGTTCAAGCTCGTAAAGATCGGCACCAAGCGTGGTGATATCGTCCACCGCGATATCGAGCTTGGCGCAGTCTTCGCGGATCAGCACTTCGAGTTGGGCCTGTTCGCTTACATCAGTTGACGAGCGCCAGCGTTCCACGCTTGTCTTCAGATCGGCAAAGCCGCGATAAAGTCCGGCCTTTGAAAGGGGCGGGGTAAGGTAACTTAGCATCGTTGCGCCCGAGCGCCGCTTTGCCAGAATACCCTCTGACGGGTTGTTCGACGCGAACAGGTAGAAGTTGGGCAGTTCGCCCAGCAACCGTTCCGGCCAGCACTTGCCTGTAAGGCCGACCTGTTTGCCCGGCATATATTCAAGCGCGCCATGCGTGCCAAAATGAAGCACTGCATGTGCGCCAAAATCTTCGCGAATCCAGCGGTAATAGGCGCAGAACGCATGAGTCGGGGCGAAGTCGCCGTCGAAAAGCAGGCGCATCGGATCGCCTTCGTAGCCGAACGAAGGCTGCACACCGATGAACACGTTGCCGAATTCCGCGCCGAGCACCTGAATGTGCGACCCATCGGACTGGATCTTGCCAGGTGCAGGCCCCCACTGCGCTTCGATTTCTGCGAGATAAGGTTCGCGCCGCACATGATCATCACACGAAATGCGAGCGGCGACATTGGCATCCGAGCCAAAGCGTTCGGCATTGCCCTTCAGGATCGCTTCGCGCAGCGCATCAACGCTTTCGGGCACGTTCACGCTATAACCTTCGGCAGACAGCCGGGTCAGCGTGGCGTGGAGCGATTCAAACACTGCAAGGAACGCAGCAGAGCCGGTTGCGCCGGCATTGGGCGGGAAGTTGAAGATGGTGATCGCCAGCTTGCGCTTGGCTCGCTCCGAACGCGCCATCGCAATCAGCCCGGCAACCTTTGCAGCAAGTGCATCAGCCCGTTCGGGGCAAGCCCGCATCGCATTGACCGGACCTTCGGTACCGAACACGCAGCCACGATTGCAACCGGTGCAGGGCACGCCCAGCCCATCAGAGCGGCCGCCAAACACCGTTGGCAGGATTGATCCGTCGAGTTCCGGGATCGATACCATGATCGTCGATTCAATCGGCATCAGGCCCTGACGGCCAGAGCCCCACTGTTCCAGCGTCTGGAATTCAAGCGGATGAGCGGCGATGTAGGGGACGTTGAGGCTGGCCAGCACTTCTTCGGCCGCCTGCGCATCGTTATAGGCCGGGCCGCCGACCAGCGAAAAGCCGGTGAGCGAGATGACGGCATCGACCGTGGGCAAGCCGTCCTTGACGAAGAACTTTTCGATGACCGGGCGTGAGTCCAGCCCATTAGCAAAGCCCGGAATTACGCGCAGGCCCGCAGCTTCGAGCGCCGCGATCATGCCATCGTAATGCCCGGCATCCTTGCTGATCAGATAAGAGCGTAGCAGCAGCAAACCGACCGTACCCTTTGCTCCGGGCGTGTTTGGCAACAGGCGGATGCTTTCCGATAGCTTTTGTTCGGTGCGCGGATGATAGACACCGAGTTCGGGATATTCGCGCGGGGCGGCGGCTGCGGTCATGCCGCGGCGCGTCAGCCGGTCTCCTGACGCATACCGATCAATCAGCGAGCGAACCATCGAGACAACGTTATCGTCAGAACCCGAAAGCCAGTATTGCAGGGTCAGGAAGTAGGCGCGTACATCTTGCGCCGTACCCGGGATAAAGCGCAGGATCTTGGGCAGACGCCGCAGCATGCGCATTTGACCGGCGCCGGTGCTGGCTCCGGGCTTGCCCGATCCGCGCAGCTTCTTGAGCATCGCCAGCGGGCCTTTGGCCGGGGCATCCATGCGATAGCCGCCCATGCGGGTCAGCTTTACCACTTCGCCTGCCGACATCATGCAGACCATGGCGTCGCAGCTTTCGCGCCGCGCTTCGAGCGTGGGCAGCATCGCCCGGATATGGTCATCAAGAAACAGCATCGTGACGATCACGATATCCGCATTGGCAATGGCGCTTTTCGTCCGCTCCAGCGATCCGCCCGCCCGCTCCCAATCGGTTGCAGCGTGCAGCGTCAATGCGATGTTGTCTTGCGCCAGTTGCGCGTTTGCCCGCTCAACAGCGCCTTTGAGGTGGTTATCGAGCGTTACGATGGCAACGCGGACCAAGGGGGGCTGACTACCGGGCATAATGCGCCTTTGCGTCGTATAGAGTGACAAGGTCGATCACGGTACGGCCCTGGGCGGTCGCATACGCTTCAGTGTTCCGACGGGCTTTGCCCCGAACGAAAAAGGGAATTTTCCGCAGTTCCCGTTCCGCTTCTGCGGACCAGATAAGTGAATCTGCGGCGGCTGGCTCGGCTAGGGCCAGATCGCCCTCGTTCGAATCTGCCTCCAGTTCCGACTGACGTTCAGGCTGAACATCAGGCTTTTGACTGGTTTCCGGAGAAGCGGCGTGCGCCTTGGCATGAAGATGCGATGGGCCAGCGGCATCGGAAAACTCAAAGTCATCGCGGAACATCGTGAGCAAGTGCTCTTCCAGACCCATCACCAGCGGATGAATCCAGGTATCGAAGATCACGTTGGCACCTTCGAAACCCATCTGCGGGCTGTGGCGTGCCGGAAAATCCTGAACATGGACAGGCGACGAAATAACAGCGCAGGGAATGCCGAAACGCTTGGCGATGTGGCGTTCCATCTGCGTGCCCAAGACCAGTTCAGGTGCGGCGCTGAGGATTGCGTCTTCAACCAGCAAATGATCGTCGGTTATCAGTGGTTCGATGCCATAAAGCTTGGCAGCAGCGCGCATCTCGCGCGCGAATTCGCGATTGTAACAGCCAAGGCCGCAGATCTGAAATCCCAGTTCCTCGTGTGCGATGCGGGCAGCAGCAATCGCATGGGTGGCATCGCCGAAAATGAACACGCGCTTGCCGGTGAGGTAGGTCGAATCGACCGAACGGCTCCACCAAGGAAGGCGGGAATTGGCGTCAGCCAGTGCTGCGGTGGGATCAACCCCGGCCAGCGCAGAGGCTTCCTCGATGAATTCATGCGTGGCACCAACGCCGATCGGAACAGTGCGGATCGAGGCTTGCCCCAGCACCTGTTCCAGCCAACGGGCGGCTTCCGTGCCGATTTCGGGATAGAGCACGATGTTGAAGTCGGCGCGGCCAAGCGTGCGGATATCATCGGGTGCAGCATCAAGCGGGGCGACGCAGTTCACATCGATGCCAAGCGAATCCAGCAGCTTGCGCACTTCGGCGACATCATCGCGGTGGCGGAAGCCAAGCGCGCAAGGGCCAAGCAGGTTGACCGAAGGGCGGCGACCGTTGCGCTCTGTCGGTTTCACGTCCTTGTCCACCAACTGGCGAACGATGCGGTAAAAGGTTTCCGATGCGCCCCAGTTTTCCTTGCGCTGGTAGCTGGGCAGTTCAAGCGGAACCACAGGGCAGGGCAGGTTCAGCGCTTCGGCAAGGCCTGCCGGATCATCTTGAATCAATTCGGCGGTGCATGACGCGCCCACCAGCAAGGTTTGCGGTTGAAAGCGTTCGTAGGCATCGCGCACGGCATTCTGGAAAATGCTGGCCGTGTCAGTGCCCAGATCGCGGGCCTGGAATGTGGTGTAGGTAACCGGCGGGCGCTTGCCGCGCCGTTCGATCATCGTGAACAGCAAATCGGCGTAAGTATCGCCCTGCGGGGCGTGGAGCACGTAGTGAACTCCGTTCATGGCCGTTGCCACGCGCATGGCGCCAACGTGGGGAGGGCCTTCGTATGTCCACACCGCGAGCTGCATTGCCTTATACCCTCAACACATCGCGCCGACGCAGCGGGCGGGCAAAAAGTTCAGCGAGATCACCCGCTTGTTCGAAACCATGGATGGGCGAGAAAACGAGTTCGATGGCCCATTTGGTGGAAAGCCCTTCGGCTTCGAGCGGATTGGCAAGGCCAAGGCCGCAAACGGTGAGATCGGGGCGGTCAAGCCGTACGCGATCCAGCTGCAGATCAACGTCTTGGCCTTCGCTGAGGCGCGTGCTGGCTGGCAGTAAGGCCAGTTCGCGCGCGTTAAGCTCCCGATTGAGGTAGGGTGTGCCAACTTCGACCGGGATCATGCCAAGCTCAGTGGCAAGAAACCGTGCCAGCGGCAGTTCCAATTGGGAATCGGGCAGGAAGGTGATCGTCTTGCCTTCAAGCCGTTCACGGCAGTGGGCGATTGCGCGCTTGGCCCGTTCACGGCCTGGGGCAACCACTCGGTTGAAGTGCATCGGATCGACACCGAAGGCGTCGGCGGCGGCGCGGAGCCAATTGGTTGTTCCCTCCGCGCCGAAGGGAAAGAGCGCGTCGAGCCGGGTAGCTCCGCGCCGCTGCAGTGCGCCGGCAGTTTCGGTCAGGAACGGTTGGGCCAGCAGGAAGCGGGTGTTTGGGCCGACCGGTGGCAGATCTGCCATGCGCCGGGCAGGCAGATAGCTGACGTTTGCTATCCCAAGTTCGGCAAACAAGCGGCCAAACTGATCCTCCACGATATCCGGCAATGCGCCTACGACCAGCAGGTTTGCCGCATCAGTGGCCGCAGCTGCCGGCATTTCCGGAACAATGGCGGTAAGGCAGGCGTCCTCGCCTTCGGTAAAGGTGGTCTCGATCCCGCTACCCGAATAGTTGAGGATGCGGGTGGAGGGTGAGAACTTCACGTCTAGGC
>JBEQBV010000111.1:0-11605 GCA_041639635.1 Novosphingobium sp. | reverse complement strand
TGTGTAGGCCGGTTGCACCAACGATGACGTTCCGCCATCAAGCCCGCATTCCAGAAGGGGATGCGCAAACTTTGCAATACAGGCGTGAAATCGAAGGACTGCGGGCCGTGGCGGTGCTGCCGGTGGTTCTGTTCCACGCCAAGGTGCCGGGCTTTGGCGGCGGATTTGCCGGGGTAGACGTGTTCTTTGTGATCAGCGGTTACCTGATCACGCTGGCCATTCTGGGCGCGCGCGAGGCGACCGGATTTTCGCTCATCGCCTTTTACGAACGACGCGCGCGGCGTCTTTTGCCGGCTTTGATACCGGTCTTTGCGGTAAGCTTGCTGCTGGCCTGGCTGGTCATGATTCCGGCCGATTACCGCCAGTTTTCCGGGGCACTTGCTGCGAGTGCGGGCTTTGCCGCGAATGTGCTCTTCGCTCGCCGTACCGACTATTTCGATAGCGACGAAGGCCTGATTCCGCTGCTGCACATGTGGAGTCTTTCGGCGGAGGAGCAGTTTTACCTGCTTTATCCTCTCGTGCTGTTGGGCCTGCTGGTGGTGCAGCGGAAAACGGGTTGGAAGCCGCTTCTGCTGTGTGGCCTCGCGTCCATGGCCATCGGCTCGTTCTTTCTGGCGCTGTGGCTGCATCCGATTAATCAGCCACTCGCCTTTTTCTCATTGCCGACGCGGGCATGGGAATTGCTCGCTGGCGCGCTGTGTGCCTTAGTGCCGCCAGCGCGAAGACCTTCAGGTGCGGCAGGCCTTGTCGGCCTGGCCCTGATTCTGACTGGCTTTGTTTTTGCCGTGCCGCAAGCGACGCCGGGCTGGGCCTTGTTGCTGCCGGTGGGGGGGGCCGCGCTGGTTTTGCGTTCCGCCAGTGCCGAGTCCCTTGCCGGAAAGATGCTGTCGCTCAGGCCGCTGACGGGCATCGGCATGGCGTCGTATGGCATCTACCTGTGGCACAATCCCTTGCTCGCCACCGCCGATTACATCTGGTTTGGCGAGCCGCCGTGGTGGATAACGGCATTGGCAATCGCGCTGTCGCTGCTGCTGGGCTTTGCGTCGCTGGCCCGGATCGAACAGCCGGTGCGCGCAGGCAAAGTCTTGCAAAGCAGATGGACGCTTGCCGCGTTCTGCGCCTCAGGCCTTGCGATCACGATTGGCATTGGGCTTGCCGGGCACTTGCAATGGCTGACCCCCCGCAGCTTCGCGACGAGCGTGACGCTCGCCAACGAAACGCCTCCGGGCCGCGATGAGGGCATCGTGATCCCTGAAGGGACTGCGCCAATCGATCTTGTTATCTATGGCGACAGTCACGCCTGGCAATACTATCCAGCCCTGAAGCAGCGGTTCGCGAATAACGCCGCGCTGACCGTGCCCGGCTGCCTTTCGCTTCCCAATGCCATCAGCCGCGATGATTCGTCCCCCGATACCGAAGCCTGCGCGCGACTGCCGCGAGAGTTGGAAACACTGGCAAGCCAACGCAAGGTTGCGACCGTCGTTTGGGCGCAGCGTTGGGACCGGGAACTGTTCGAGCGCGGAACGCTGCGCAAAGCGGGCCAAAGCTCGGGCGACGGGTCGGCTTCACTGCGCGAGGGCATCCGGCAAGTGCGCGCAAGCCTTCCTGCTTCGACCAGACTGATCCTCGTTGGCAACGTGCCGACCGCGCTGGCGGCGGGTTCGCAAATGGATGGCGGCTATCTGCGTTGTCTTGCCTATTTGAACGTCAGTTGCCCTACGTCCTTCGATCGCCGCATGGCCGAAGGGCATCGGATCAATCCCCTGCTGAAAAAGCTGGCACGCGAACTTCCCGAGACAGCTTACTATGATCCCGAAGAGGTCCTGTGCGATGCGCAGGGCTGCGCGCTGGTGCGGCAGGGCCGGTCTTTTTACAGTGACTGGTCGCACCTTACCGGATTTGCCGCCAACCGTGTGGTGGAGCAGATTGCCCCATTGATCGCAGCGCGGATCACGGAGCGTGCCAGCCACCCTCAGCCAGAGCGCTGACACACACCCTCTTGCCATAGCGCGCCCCCTTCCCTAGCGGCGCGGGCACGAACTTTGCGCGTGCCCCGAGCACTACGATACTGGAGTCGAACATGGTCCCCCGCTACGCCCGCCCCGCCATGACCGCGATCTGGGAACCCGAAGCGCGCTATCGCATCTGGTTCGAGATCGAAGCGCACGCGACCGAGAAGCTGGGTGAACTGGGCGTGGTGCCGCCTTCGGGCGCCAAAGCACTGTGGGACTGGTGGGCAACCAACCCGACCATCGACGTTGCCGCGATTGATGCCATCGAGGCAGTGACCAAGCATGACGTGATCGCATTCCTTGATTGGGTGGCGCAGCAGGTGGGCCCGGAAGCACGCTTCATGCACCAGGGCATGACCAGCTCGGACGTGCTCGACACCACGCTGAGCGTCCAGCTGGCGCGGGCTTCGGACCTGCTGATTGCCGATATTGACGCGCTGTTGGAAGCGATCAAGCGCCGCGCGTTTGAGCACAAGTACACACCGACCATCGGACGCAGCCATGGCATCCATGCCGAGCCGACCACGTTTGGCAAGAAGCTGGCCGAAGCCTATGCCGAATTCACCCGCTGCCGTGCGCGCCTTGTGGCTGCGCGGGCGGAAGTTGCCACTTGCGCGATTTCGGGCGCGGTGGGCACTTTTGCCAACATCGATCCTTCGGTTGAGGAATATGTGGCCGAAAAGCTGGGCCTGGAGGTCGAGCCAGTTTCAACGCAAGTCATCCCGCGCGATCGCCACGCCATGTTCTTTGCCACGCTGGGCGTTATCGCCAGCAGCATTGAACGTCTTGCCGTGGAAGTGCGCCACCTGCAGCGCACCGAAGTGCTCGAAGCTGAGGAATACTTCTCGCCGGGGCAGAAGGGTTCGTCGGCCATGCCGCACAAGCGCAACCCGGTGCTGACAGAGAACCTAACTGGCCTTGCCCGCATGGTGCGCTCAGCGGTGACCCCGGCGTTGGAAAACGTAGCGCTGTGGCACGAGCGCGATATCTCGCACTCCTCAGTTGAACGCTTCATCGGGCCGGATGCCACGATTACGCTGGACTTCGCACTTGCCCGCCTGACCTCGGTGATCGACAAGCTCGTCGTGTACCCAGAGCGGATGCAGAAGAACCTCGACAAGATGGGCGGCCTTGTCCACTCGCAGCGCGTACTGCTGGCGCTGACGCAGGCGGGGCTGGAGCGTGACGCATCGTATCGCCTGGTGCAGCGCAATGCGATGAAGGTGTGGGAGTCAGACGGGCAGCTGTCGTTAATGGAGCTGCTGAAGGCCGATCCCGAAGTGGCCGCAGTGCTGAGCGCGGAGCAGATCGAGGACAAGTTCAACCTTGATTACCACTTCAAGGCCATCGATACGATCTTTGCGCGGGTGTTCGGGAAGGCCTGACACGGCGCAATTGCGTCCCCGCGCAAGCGGGGACCTCAGACCGTTTCCGCGAGCATTCCGTAAACCGCCTGAGGCCCCCGCTTTCGCGGGGGTGCACACCTCCCGGGGTCTGGCCAACCGGCTCAACCTGTCTTAAGCACAAATCAGGACGGGCTGCTCACGGAGCGAAAGGCATGACAATGCTGCGCACGATTTTCTGGGTACTCGTCGTGGCCGTGCTGGCAGCTTTCACTGCGGCCAACTGGCAACCGGTGGAAGTGCGCATCTGGGAAGGGTTGCTGCTGGAAACACGGCTGCCCGCGCTGGTGATCGCCGCATTCCTGCTTGGCCTGGTGCCCACCTGGCTGCTCTATCGCGCCACCCGTTGGCGGCTGCTGCGGCGCATCACCACGCTGGAAACGCAGCTGAACGTCAAAGCCGCGCCATCGCTGACCTCGACCAGCCTCGACGCTGCATCCACCGAACCCACGAAGAGCGAAACCCTGTGAGCAACCCGATCTACCTTGCCCTCGACCTGCCACGCCTCGACGCTGCACTTGCCCTTGCCCAGAAGGTGAAGGGCCATGTCGGAGGGCTGAAACTGGGGCTGGAATTCTTTTGCGCGCACGGCCACCATGGCGTGCACGAAGTGGCCAAAGTGGGCCTGCCGATTTTCCTCGATCTGAAGCTGCACGATATTCCCAACACCGTGGCAGGCGCGATGCAGTCTATCCACGTGCTGGAACCGGCCATCGTCACCGTCCATGCCTCTGGCGGACGCGCGATGATGGAAGATGCCAAGGCAGCGGCGGGCGAGCATTGCAAGGTTGTGGCCGTAACCGTGCTGACCAGCCTTGATGATAGCGACATGGTCACGATGGGCGTGGCGGGAACGGCCTACGATCAGGCACTGCGCCTTGCAGATCTGGCGCAGGAAGCCGGGCTGGATGGCATCGTGTGTTCGGGGCACGAAGTGGGCGCCATCCACAAGCGCTGGAAGAACGGTTTCTTCGTGGTGCCGGGCCTACGCCCCGCCGAAGGCAAGCTGGGCGATCAGAAGCGCGCCGTCACCCCGCGCGCGGCGCGCGATGCCGGCGCCAGCGTGCTGGTGATTGGCCGCCCGATCAGCCGTGCCGAAGACCCCGTTGCAGCCGCCCGCGCGATTGAAGGCACGCTGTAATCCATGATCCGCTTCACCCTTGCCAAAACGGCTGACGTGCCTCGCCTGCGGGCGCTGGTGGAAAAGGCCTATCGCGGTGAAACGGCAAGGCAGGGCTGGACCCATGAGGCAGACTTGCTGGACGATGAGCGGACCAGCGAGGCTGAATTGTCCGCGACAGTTACCGATACAGGCGCGCGGGTGCTGCTGGCCGAGTTTGAAGGCAAGGTGGCAGGCACCGTAACAATTCGCGATCTGGGTAATGCGCGTGCCTATCTCGGCATGCTCTGCGTCGATCCCGATCTGCAAGCAGAAGGCCTTGGCCGCGCGCTGCTGGCCGATGCCGAAGATATGGCGGCAGAGGCGTTCGGTGCCGAGGTCATGGAAATGACTGTGATCGACGCGCGCACTGATCTGCTCGCCTGGTACGAACGGCGCGGCTATACCCGCAGCGCGGAAACGCGCCCCTTCCTGTATGGAGACGTCGATCGTTTCCGCATGGTGGTTCTGGAACGAAGCCTGCGCTGAACGGTTCATCGCTGCGTAACGTCGCTGCGCCCACTTGGGCTGCAATGACATTTACCGGAGATACCCCACCATGAAGCGCAAGTTCCTCCTCGCTGCCGCCCTTGCGGCCCTCACCCCTCTTGCAGCACAGGCGCAGGTCATGTCGTCAGGTCCGGTCATAAGCGCAGGCAACACGCTGCTGAACATTGCAGCCGAGGGCAAATCCGTCCGCACGCCTGATCTTGCCGTGTTCACCGCCGGCGTCACCACGCAGGGCAAGACCGCCGGAGAAGCGCTGACGGAAAACGCCCAGCGGATGACCGCCGTAATCGCATCGTTGCGCAAGAACGGCATTGCCGAGCGCGATATCCAGACCAGCAATCTTTCGGTCAACCCGGTCTATGGCCAACCCAAGCGTCTGCCCGACGGATCGATGGAAGAGCGCGAACCGGTCATCGTGGGCTATCAGGCCAGCAATCAGGTGACCGTGCGCCAGCGCAAGCTGGACCAGTATGGCAAGGTGATCGACACGCTGGTGGCAGCAGGGGCGAATCAGGTAAACGGCCCGAACTTCCAGATCGACACACCCGATGGCGCGATGGACGAAGCGCGCCTGGCCGCGATGAAGACAGCGCGTGCGCGGGCGGACCTCTATGCCAAGGCTGCGGGCCTGCGCGTGGTGCGGGTGCTTTCAATCACCGAAAATGCCGGTTGGGCACCGCCGCAGCCGCAGGTCATGTTCGCAAGGGCCGACATGGCATCAGCGCCAAAGTCCTCCCCAGTGGCCGCAGGCGAGCTGGAAATGACCGTGACGGTCAACGTCAGTTACGAACTGGCCCAATAGGGCTGAATTGACAGGGGCGGCGCGTGTCTCCTAACGCGCCGCCCATGATTGGACCCGATATAAAGATCTGCGGCGTGACCACCCGCGATGCGTTGGACGCCACAATCCGTGCGCAGGCCAGCCATGTCGGGTTCAATTTCTTCCCACCTTCTCCACGCTTTCTGAAATTTGCCGATGCGCCAGCGCTGGCGGCACAAGCTGCAGGCCGGGTGACGCGCGTGGGCGTATTCGTGGATGCGGATGACAGCTTCATCGCCGATGCCGTGGCTGCAGCAAGCCTTGATGCGATTCAATTGCACGGCAAAGAAGACCCGGCCCGTGCTGCCGCCCTGCGTGTGCGGTTCGGCAAACCCGTCTGGAAGGTCATCTCCGTAGCTGGGCCGGGCGACGTGGCCAAGGCAGCGGCCTATACCGGCGTTGCCGATTTCATCCTGTTCGATGCCAAGACGCCCAAGGGCGCGGCGCTGCCGGGAGGGCTGGGACTGGCCTTCGACTGGGACTTGCTGAAGGCTTACAAAGGCCCGCTGCCGTGGGGCCTTGCCGGCGGACTTGCCCCAGCCAACGTCGCAGACGCTGTTCGTGGAACCGGCACGTCGATGGTCGATGTATCGTCGGGCGTGGAAAGCGCTCCGGGCGTGAAGGATGAGACGCGCATCCGCACCTTCTGCTTCAACGCACGTAACGCCTGATCTCCAAAGAAAACGGGCGGCCTCCAAAGAGACCGCCCGCCTTCCATTCCAAGCGCGGATGGAAGCGCGCTATCAGAACTTCACGCCAACGCCGACAGCCACGGCATCGACATCGTCGGTGCTGTCCTTGACGAAGAAGTGGCGATATTCGACCTTGCCGTAGAACTTGCCAAACGAGTGCTGGTAACCGGCACCAGCCGTCCAGGTGCCATCGCACAGGTCGCAGAATTCGGTGTTGTAACCGCCGACAGCGTAGAGCTTGCCAGCTTCAGAAACATTCGCACCAACGCGACCGTTGAAGCCGAAGGAAACCTTGGTGCCGCTGGTCAGCAGCTTGTCGGCCGTAACTTCGGCACCGACGAATGCGGTCTTGCCGAGATCATAATCGTAGCCTGCAGCAACGCCGGCGATGGCTTCGCTCTCACCAGCGCTCCATGCCACACCACCGCGTGCTTCGACGCGCGCTTCGTTGGCGAGAGCTGGGGTGGCCGCAACAAGCGAGGCGGCGAGAGAAATGAGAACCAGACGCATATTTTGTACTCCTGACTTTTTGGCCCCTTCGTTTTGAAGGTGGCAAGGGGGCAGATAGTTTTTGATCAGTTCTCTGCCAATGGCCAAAACCAAAAGCTGAAAAGAACAATCCTAAATGTGACATCGCTGCAACAATACGTTTACTAACATACAGTTCAGCAGAAAATTTTTATTTGCCCATTATTAACGCAAAGAAGGCGACCCCTTACGGAGCCGCCTTCACGATGTGGCACCCCGCCGTTAGACTGCTTCATCTTGCCGCAAGATGAACGTCTCATGCAGGTTCTCGCAATGCAGCATGAAGAGCGGGCGGCGTCCCTGCCCCAAAGGGACAGGGAATGCAAATGGGGGCAAATGGGACACCGCAAATCTGGACTTTCCTGCGTGGCTCTGCCAAGCGACGTGGCATGAACGCCCCTGCCCCAAACAGCTTCCGCACCCTGCCCGATGATCGTGGCCACTTCGGCCAGTTCGGCGGGCGCTATGTCGCCGAAACGCTGATGCCGCTGATCCTCGATCTGGAAAAGGAATACCGCAAGGCGCAGGCCGACCCGGCATTTCAGGCCGAGTTCGACGATCTGCTGGAGCACTATGTCGGCCGCCCCAGCCCGCTCTACTTCGCGCCTCGGCTAACTGAAGAGTTGGGCGGCGCACAAATCTGGTTCAAGCGCGACGAGCTGAACCACACCGGCGCGCATAAGATCAACAACTGCATCGGCCAAATCCTGCTCGCCATGCGCATGGGCAAGACGCGGATCATCGCGGAGACCGGCGCGGGCCAGCACGGCGTGGCCACCGCCACCGTTTGCGCGCGCTTTGGCCTGCCTTGCGTGATCTTCATGGGCGCAACCGATGTGGCGCGGCAGGCGCCCAACGTGTTTCGCATGAAGCTGCTCGGCGCTGAAGTCGTGCCGGTTACGGCAGGCGCGGGCACGCTGAAGGATGCGATGAACGAGGCTCTGCGCGATTGGGTGGCGAACGTGCACAACACGTTCTACATCATCGGCACCGCCGCCGGGCCGCACCCCTACCCAGAAATGGTCCGCGATTTCCAGAGCGTGATCGGTAAGGAAGCGCGCGTCCAGATGATGGACCGTACCGGCCGCCTGCCCGACGTGCTGGTTGCAGCGATCGGCGGCGGATCGAATGCCATCGGCCTGTTCCACCCGTTCCTCGATGATCCATCTGTGAAGATGCTCGGCGTGGAAGCGGCGGGGCACGGGCTGGACAAGGAACACGCGGCCAGCCTTGCAGGCGGACGCCCCGGCATCCTCCACGGCAACAAGACCTACCTGCTGCAGGACGAGGACGGCCAGATCACCGAAGGCCACTCGATCAGCGCAGGGTTGGACTATCCCGGCATCGGGCCTGAGCATTCATGGCTCAAGGAGATCGGCCGCGTCGATTATACGTCGGTGACCGACAAGGAAGCGCTCGACGCGTTCCAGTTGCTCTGCCGCACCGAAGGCATCATCCCCGCGCTCGAACCCGCCCACGCGATTGCGGCGGTGGAGAAGCTTGCGCCGACAATGGGCAAGGATCAGATCATCCTCGCCAACCTGTGCGGACGCGGCGACAAGGACATCTTCTCGGTCGCGGAGCATTTGGGGGTGTCGTTGTGAAATTCGGCCTTCGGGCATGTCTGTTTGGGTGGCTGATCACAACGGCGGTCAGCGCCACCAGTTGGACCTTGTTTGGTTATCTATTCACGCAGCGGGCCAACGTTTTGCGGGCCGCTGCACAACCGGGCGGACCGCCCGCTTGCGTGCATGATTGTGATTTGCCTGTGCATTTCGAAGTTATACACGCCATCACCCTGGTTGCGCTTGCTTGCAGCCTCGCTTTCGCTCTCAGAGCACTATGGTTGAAACTGGTATGACCCGTCTCCAATCCGCCTTCGCCAAGGGCCGTCCCGCCCTCGTCACCTTCGTCACCGGCGGCGACCCGACGCCTGACGCTACCGCTTTCATCCTTGACTCACTTGTCGAAGGCGGCGCGGATGTGATCGAGCTGGGCATGCCGTTCACCGATCCGATGGCCGATGGTCCGGCGATTCAGCTGGCGAACTTGCGCTCGCTTGGCGCAGGCACGACCACCGCCGCAATATTCCGCATCGCCACCGAATTCCGCGCGCGTCACCCCGAAGTGCCGCTGGTCTTGATGGGCTATGCCAACCCGATGACTATCCGGGGCGCAGACTGGTTCGCCGCCGAATGCGTCAAGGCGGGCGTCGATGGCGTGATCTGCGTGGATATTCCGCCTGAGGAAGACCCCGAACTTGGCCCCGCCCTGCGGGATGCGGGCGTTTCGCTGATCCGCCTTGCCACGCCAACCACCGACCATGCGCGCCTGCCTGCCGTCCTTGATGGCTCTTCGGGCTTTCTCTATTACGTCTCGGTTGCAGGCATTACGGGCATGCAACAGGCCGCGCAGACCAGCATTGATGAGGCTGTTGCCCGTATCAAGGCCTCGGCCACGATCCCGGTCGCTGTCGGCTTCGGCGTGCGCACGCCCGAACAGGCCGCTGCCATTGCCCGCGTCGCCGATGGCGTCGTCGTGGGCTCGGCACTGGTCGATCTGGTTGCCAAGCATGGCGCAGATGCTGCAGGTCCGGTCAGGGAACTCACTGCCGCATTGGCCGCTGCCGTCCACTCTGCCCGGAAGGAACTCGCATGAGCTGGCTCACCAAAGTCCGCAACGCCCTCCCCTTCACGCCGAAGCGGGACACGCCGGACAACCTGTGGATCAAGTGCCCTTCGTGCAGCGAAATGCTGTTCACCAAGGACTATGAGGACAACCTTTCGGTCTGCCCGCATTGCGACCACCATGGCCGCATCGGAGCAGACGCGCGGTTCGACCAGTTGCTCGACGCAGGATATGAACTGCTGCCCGCACCGAAGGTCAAGGAAGACCCGCTCAAGTTCCGCGACAGCAAGAAGTACGTCGACCGCCTGCGCGCCGCCCGCGCTGCCAATCCCCATGCGGACGCACTGACCAACGCTTTCGGCAAGATTGAGGGCCAGAAGGCCGTTGTCGGCGTGCAGGAATTTGCGTTCATGGGCGGATCGATGGGCATGGCCGTGGGCAATGCCTTTGTCGCCGGGTGCGAACGTGCGGTGCGCGAGAAATGCCCCTACATCGCAGTGACTGCCGCTGGTGGCGCGCGCATGCAGGAGGGCATTCTGTCCCTCATGCAAATGCCGCGTTCAACCGTGGCGATCTCGCGCCTGCGCGCGACGGGCCTGCCCTACATCGTCGTGCTGACCGATCCCACCACCGGTGGCGTTACCGCCAGCTACGCGATGCTGGGTGACATCCAGATTGCCGAGCCGGGCGCTTTGATCGGCTTTGCGGGCCAGCGCGTGATTCAGGATACGATCCGCGAGAAGCTCCCCGAAGGCTTCCAGCGCGCCGAGTATCTCCACGCGCACGGCATGGTCGATATGGTCACACACCGGCGCGATCTGAAGGTCACGCTGGCGCAGTTGATCGACTATCTGATGGCGGGCAAGGCGGCGGCTTAAAGCTCCTCCACCATCGCCTATCGGCGGCGGTCCCCCTCCCCGTTTGGGCTTCGCCAAAACAGGGAGGACCAACAAAATTCCTCCCCATTTTCACAAAGTGCAAATGGGGAGGTGGCATTGGCAAAGCCAATGACGGAGGGGTTGCTTGAAAGACTTCGCGATCTCTGAAAACCCGGCGGTTCAGGCACAGCTTGACCGGTTAGGTGCGCTGTCGCTGCCATCGGGCCGCTTGGGCCTCGATACGGTACGCGAATTGTGCGCGCGGCTCGGCAATCCGCAGAACGACTTGCCGCCCGTGTTCCATGTTGCCGGGACAAACGGCAAGGGTTCGACCTGCAGCTACTTGCGGCATATGCTGGAGGCTGAGGGGCTGACTGTCCACTCCGCCACCAAACCGCACCTCGTGCGCTATAACGAGCGCATCCGCATCGCAGGAAAGCTGATCGAGGACGAGTTGCTGGCGGCGCTGCTCAAGGAAGTACTCGATGCAGGCGCAGGACTGGACCCCAGCTTTTTTGAGGTCACCACGGTCGCCACCTTCCTCGCCTATGCCCGCACGCCCGCCGATGCTTGCGTGATCGAGACCGGGCTTGGCGGCAGGCTTGATGCCACCAACGTGATGCCGACGGCTGCCGTCTGCGGGATTGCGACGCTGGGCTTCGATCACGAAGCGTTCCTGCTGGCCCCCGAAGAGGGCGTGCCGACTGAGCCTTTGGCGCGGATCGCGTTCGAAAAGGCCAGTATCGCCAAACCCGGCGTCCCGCTGGTGACAATGGCCTATCCGCAGATTGCTGCCGATTCGGTGGCCGAAACCGCCGCGCGCATCGGCGCGCCACTGACCATGCGTGGGCGTGGCTGGGATGCGCAGATCGATGGCGTCATTCACTACCGCGACGAACAGGGCGACCTCACTCTGCCCTTGCCGGGGCTGCCGGGGGAACATCAGGCCGAGAATGCCGCGCTGGCTGTGGCGAT
>JBEQBV010000110.1:0-11724 GCA_041639635.1 Novosphingobium sp. | reverse complement strand
CGGGCATCGCCGCAAGGGCAAAGGGTACGAGCATCGAACTTAGGATCAGGTGGCGGCTGTTCATGTCATTCCCCTCATGAGTGGCAATCGAGGCCGCACTTATTGTTATAATGATATAATCATATGTCAAATGAATGACGCAAAAAGGATAACTATCTGGAAAATTTAGGGTATTTTCCCAGAAATAGAAATCCTGCTGCGCATACCGGCAGGATGACGGCGGAAATCTGCAACGCCGGAGCAAAATTCTGGAAATGATCGCGAATCAAACCGAAGACCAGCGGGCCAAATCCTGCGCCGGTAGAAAAGCAGACATAAAAGATGGCATAGATGCCAGCGTATGCCCGCATTCCGAAGTAGCGCGACGTGAGATAGGCGACGACATCATACTCGATGCCCAGCGCGAACCCGATCAACAGAATGGCAAACCGCGCCATCGCCGGGTCCAACTGTCCGCCGGCAAGGATCAGGCAGGATATCGCCGGCATTCCCAGCAGCACGAAGGCCACGCCCGGTGCCCAGAAGTGGTCGAGCAACCACCCACCGATCAATCGCCCGCCGATGGATGCAAGGCCGATCAGTGGGGTCAGCGTAAGGATCGTTGCCTGATCGATGCCCCGGTCCAGCAGGATGGGTTCAAGGTTTGGCACAGCCCCTGCCAAAGCGAAGGATATGGGTACAAGCACAGCCGCAATGAGCCAGAATCGCCATTGCCGCACGGCCTCGCCACGGGTCAGGCCGGGCAGCGCGTCAGGCGCTCCGCTGATCGCACCATTCGCTTCGCCTTCAGCTTCGGGCGGTTCGCGAAACAGGAGCATGACAGCAGGCACGCCGACCAGCAGCGGCAGCAACCCCAGCGTGAAGTATCCTGCACGCCATCCGTAATCGCCGATGACCCAAGCGAGCAACGGTTTGCAGACTATCCCGAACAGCCCCGTGCCAGTCATCGCCAGCCCCAATGCCACTCCGCGGTGCTTGTCGAACCAGCGATTGACCGTGCGTGTGAAGGTGATCGGCAGCGTACCTGCACCCAACGTGGCACCGATGACCCATGTGGCGTAAAAACGCGGCAGGGAATCGTCGAGCGTGGCCAGCGACAAGTAGGCAAGGCCAAAGCAGATGAGCGATGCAACGGCCACCGGGCGCGTGCCGATCCTGTCGCACAGGATGCCCGCCACAGGGGCCGCTGCTACGACAACCACCGTGGTGACTGTCAGCCCGGCCATGATCTCGCCCATCGACCAGCCGAATTCGCGTGCCAGATGGGGGGCGAACACGCCTGCGGTGTAGAAAGGCATGGCAGCAAGGCCGCAACCAATCCCCATCATCGACGCCAGAAGAACGTGCCAGCCCCGCCGAAACTCGTTTTCGCCTGTGAAATCTGTCACGCTGCCCGCCCTCAATGCTCCAGCATGGACAGGAACAGGTGACACCTGCAAAGCACAGCTACCCGCCAGCGCAATCCGCAGGTCGGATAGGAAACGGCATCAGGTGCCGCCGCAAGGGTTCGGCATAGCGGGACGTTGTGGCAGGCTGCCCGTGGCAGCGCCCACTCTCAGCCGCTGGCATCAGCACCACAAGCAACGGTAGGCAACGCCACATGACGGAGTGGCAAATGTCCGCACTCCATGACCATGTGCAAAGCCTACGTCGCCAGTGAGATGTATCCCAGCTGGGCGGCTTTGAACACGGTCTGGCTGCGGTTCACCGCATTCAGCTTCATTGATGCGTTGTGGATGTGGAACCGCACCGTGGCGCGGCTGCGGCTCATGATCATGCTGATTTCGAGGTCAGTCTTGCCAATCGCGGCCCAGCGCAGGCATTCCACCTCGCGCTTTGACAGGCGCGATCCCGATGGCAGTGCCTGCGCCGATCCCATCGCGTGAACATAGCTGGCGATGAAGGTGCGGGCATAGACGCCAAAGGCATCGCCGTTTTCCAGAAACACATCGTCCAGTTCGGTCAGATCAGGGTCCAGCGGATTGAAGCTGACCGCGCCGATCTGCCCGAACGGCAGATGCACCGGCACAACGATGGCCGCGCGCGTCATGGCGCGCGCCTCGAAATTTGTCAGGTCAATTGCGGTCAGATAATGGTTTGGCTGGCGCGTGTGAAAGCCATTGGCATTCACCCAGAAGGGTTCGCTTTCAAACCGGCAGGCCGATGTCAGCGGGGAATCGAGTGCGATGCGCGAATTGCGCCACCACACTTTTTCGTCGTTCCACCCAAACACATCGCGTGCCAGAATGTTGCCATCGGCATCCACCGGGGTGCGCTTGTCGGCAATATCGTGCGCAGGCGCGGCGCGCATGCCCGCTCCGGCGGCGATCTGGTGCAGCGCTTCGGCGGCGCGGCGCACATCTTGCGGACCGTTGATCCTGACCGAATCGATGGATTCCACCGAAAGCTGCACTGACCTCTCCTGTACTTATGGGCACACCCTAGAGGCCAAGCCTTTAGGAAACAACGGCGCACTTGCCCAAACTGCCTAGTCATTTGCGCAGCGTGGCTTGGCCTGCGACTTTGATAGAGACTGTCCTCTTGAGGAGAGGGACGTGAATTTCGATCTCAACGAAGACGAGGAAATGCTCAAGGCTTTGGCCGAGCGTTTCGTTGAAGACAATTACGATCTGGACCGCCGCCGCCAATACCTTGGTGGTCCGAACGGCTTTTCGCCGCAGATGTGGGCGATGCTGGCCGAACTGGGTCTGGTGGCTGCGCCGCTGGGCGAAGAAAGTGGCGGTCTGGCGCTCGATGCCACGGCCATAGCCACTGTGTTCGAAGCGCTGGGCAAGGGCCTTGTCGTCGAACCGCTGATCGAAAACGTGATGGTTGCCGCGCGCCTGTTTGAACGCATTGCGCCCGATGCCCTGCGCGCTGAATGGATGGAGCCGCTGGCCATGGGCTCCCGCCGCCTGGCGCTGGCCCATGCCGAAGCCGGATCGCGCGGGGGCAGCCTGTGGGTCGCCACGTCGGTGTCATCCGATGACACGCTGACCGGGGCCAAATCCTGCGTTCCAGCAGGGGCCGGGGTCGATGGCTATATCGTCACCGCCCGCAGGTCAGGCGCGCCCGGCGATGCCGATGGCCTCGCCCTGTTTCTTGTGGCGGCTGATGCGCCGGGCCTCACGCGCACGGCATGGCGCACGGTGGATGGTGGTCTGGCCGTCTCGGTTGACCTGCAAGGCGTCCCTGCCGAGCGGCTTGGCGGTGATGCGGCTGATCTGGCCGAAGTCGCCACACTGGCCTCGCTCGCCCGCTCGGCCGAAGCGCTGGGCATCATGCAGCGCCTGTTCGATGCCACGCTCGATTATTTGCGCACGCGCCAGCAATTCGGCGCAACGCTGGGGTCATTTCAGGCCATCCAGCACCGCATGGCCGCGCAATATGCGGTGATCGAACAGGCCCGCGCGCTGCTCAATCTGGCGATCGTGAGTGAGGGTTCCGATCGTTTTGCCGGTGCGGTTGATGGCCTGCGCGCCTTCGTCGCCCCTGCCTCGGTCGTATTGGGGCACGAGATGATCCAGTTCCACGGCGGCATGGGCGTGACCGATGAACTGTTCATCGGTCATGGCCACAAGCGCCTGCTGATGCTTTCACGCTGGCCTGATGATCCACAAGCTGCACTAGATCGGTTTGCGGGGGTGGGGTGAAGTCCGCTATGCTACCGACCTCCACATCGTCATCCTGAACTTGTTTCAGGATCCATCGCGCCAATCAGGCTGTCGCTTGGGCGGAGAAATGGACCCTGAGCCGAAGGCCAGCACAGCTAAACAAGTTCAGGGTGACGGTGAATTTCAAAAGGCCGATCGAACTTTTACGCTTTCGGCTCTCGCGCCTTCAACCACCCAATCCCGCGCCGCAGCAGATCGTAGAACACCGGCAGGTCCCAAGCGCAGCGGTCCACGGTCGGCCACCAGTCCAGCATCGGCTGCAGATCATAATGCCCCCGGCAATGGCCCAGCGTGTTATAGAGCACTGCGCCTTTGCCGTGGTCCTTCAGATACATAACCGCGTGCTTGCCCAGTGCGTCAGCCGCTTCGACAAAACCGGTGCCTTCCACCGTGCAATCGGTTTCCAGCAGCACGTGCAAGGTGCCGTGGTACTCCATGTGATAAAGCTCGTCGGTCGTCTCGAACGGCTCCACCCCGTGCACCAGTGGATGATCGGGATCGGCCACGGTCACCGTATAGGGCGCGATCGGGGGGTGGCTGATGAACTGGCTACCCAGCAGGTCCATCATCAGCGGCGCCCAGCGCGGGGCGTCCCACAGGCCCTTGTGCTCCCCCTCGGTCAGCAGGCGAAGCACCGAATTGGTGCCGTGCAGCGCATACCAGCGCCCGCCCGCCTGCAGCCAATCGCGCAAGGCTTCCTGTGCGGGAAGCGAGGGCGTGACATCGCAGGTATAGGTGATCAGAATATCGGCGGCGCGGATCGCCTCGATATTCTCGTAATCCTCGAACACGCGCGTACGCACGGCAGGGTCTTCGGCCAGCAGCTTGAGCAGTTCAAGCCGCGCAAAGTCCATATCGTGCCACACGCCGCCGCAGATCAGCACGCAGTTGATGCGTGGAGGATGGGTTCCTTCGGTCATGCGTTCAGATACTTGTCGAGCGTCTGGTGGAACTGGCGGATGCGGATTTCCTGATAGTCGCCCAGATTGACCTCGCCGGTCTTGGACGCATGCAGGCCGTCCTGCACATAGGGCAGGTTATCCATGTCCTGTTCGAACACGTGGCCCAGCACTCCCAGCTCCGGCGCATCGGTCCACTTCTGCTCCTTGCTGAGCAGCTTCATTGGCACACCCCGCGGCATCGGATCACCCTTCTTCACGCGCGCGATGATGCGCACTTCCATCAGGCAGGTGTCGGGCGTCTTTCCGGGGCGCCAGCGATAGACGATGTTCGGCATGAACCCGCCCCACGGCGCAAAGTTCGGGAACACGTTATACACCAGACCATCGAGCAGTTCGGCATCGGTGGCATGATCGTGGTCATACCCCGTCTGCGCGGTATAGCCTGCGCGCATGGCTGCGCCCAGTGCTGCGCGCGCAGTGATCCCTTCCGGCACGGTTACGGCAAAGGGATCGCCCGAAGCGTCATAGTTATCGGCGCTGCGGCCATTGTACTTGCAGAATTCGTCCACGATCCACTGCTGCGTCTTGCCTTCAGGGTCGACATGCGGGCTCATGATGCCGAATGGCACGTGGTTGACGTTCACATTGTCGCCATAGGTCCAGTACGCTGCATTCGCATCGCCGGTGAAGGGCAGCAATTGCGGGTGGGTGACGACGGTGTGCCATGCCTCCATAAAGGCCTCGGCAGTCACCTTCCAGTTGGCCGGAACTTCCTTGGCGACCCAGATCACGGTGGTGCATTCCTCGTGCCGCCAGCGCTTGAAGAACTCGGGCAGGGGGGCAAGGTATTCCTCAAGGCTCGGCCCGCCCGGCTCTTCGCGCAGGAAGATATAGCCGCCCCAGCGGCCCACTTCGGCTTCGGGCAGAGACATCTTGTCTGCTGCCAGGTGCTTGAAGTCCCACGAACAGGGCATTCCGGCAAAGCTGCCGTCCTTGTTCCACGCAAAGCCATGGAACGGGCAGGTGAAGGTATCAGCCGTGCCATCTTCGGTGCGCAGCTTGCGCCCGCGATGCAGGCAGACGTTGTGCATCGCCTTGACGCTGCCGTCTTCCTGGCGACTGATCAGCCAGGATCGGCCCGCGTTTTCGAACACGGTGTAATCGCCCGCTTCGGGAATGTCCTCTTCGCGCGCCGCAAATTGCCACACGCGGGGCCACATCTTTTCCCGCTCCAGCCGCGCAAAATCTTCGGACGTATAGCGCGCCGCCGCCAGTGGCTCCGATCCGCGATACTGATAGCTTTCCTCGGTCAGCATGGCCGGGGCCGGGCGCGAATCCTGCGCCAGCAGTTCCTGCCAGCTGATCGCCTCGCTGCGGTTCAGCCCGCCACCCACGTTCGGATCACTTTCCGCCATTTTCCGTTCCTCGTCCCGATTCCGTTTGCAATACCGGTATTTCTGCCGGTTTTGCCCCTCTTGCGCGCGCGCGTCACCTTGCTGAAAGCATAGGTTGCACGAACGGCCAGCCCGCGTAACCACTCGCTCTATAATTCATGCGGAAT
This sequence comes from Novosphingobium sp., assembly GCA_041639635.1. Lineage (GTDB taxonomy): Bacteria > Pseudomonadota > Alphaproteobacteria > Sphingomonadales > Sphingomonadaceae > Novosphingobium. The sequence continues at coordinate 5,587 of JBEQBV010000110.1, read as the reverse complement.
CCGGTCATTCGAATTCTCTGGGGAGAGATAAAAGTGTCGAAAAGACTCGAAGGCAAAGTCGCCCTGATCACCGGCGGCACCACCGGCATCGGCGCGGCCACGGTTGCGCGGTTGACCGAAGAAGGCGCAAAAGTCTGGTTCACCGGATCGAAGGAGGAGGCCGCCGCTGTGCTCTGCGTTGAAACTGGTGCGGTATTCCGCAAACTGCGCGTGCAGGACTCCGCCGGCTGGCCCGGCCTGATTGACGAGATCATCGCCGCCGAAGGCCACCTTGATATCGTGTTCGCCAATGCCGGAACCGAAAGCGGCGATGCCAGCATCGAAGATGTCGGCATCGAAGGCTGGGACAATGTCGTGTCCGTCAACCAGACCGGCGTGATGCTCACCGTGCAGAACGCCATTAAAGGCATGAAGCGCAACCCGGAAGGGCCACGCGGTTCGATCATCATCAATTCCTCGATGAACGCCACGCGGCCTCTCGGCAATTACGTGACCTATTCGGTGACCAAGGCTGCCGTCTGTGCGCTGGCCAAATCGGCGGCGGTCCATTGCGGACAGCAGGGCTATGCCATCCGCGTCAACGCGATCCTGCCCGGCGTGGTGGAAACCCCGCTGATCCAGCAAATCATGAACAGCCAGCCCGATCCCGCCGCCGCCCGCGCGATGTATGAAGGCATGGCCCCGATGAAGCGCATGGCGCAATTGAACGAAGTGGCGGGCCTCGTCGCCTACCTTTCGAGCGACGAAGCCGGGTTCATTTCCGGCGCAGAATACGCGATCGACGGCGCGACCACCGCCGGCATGATGGGAGTTTGAGGCACATGGAACTTTCTGCACAGCGCCTGAAAGGTCGCGTCGCATTCGTATCGGGGGGCTTGCGCGGCATCGGCCTTGCCTGTGCCGAGCGGTTTCTGGCCGAGGGCGCAGAAGTCGTGCTGTCCGATCTTGACGCCGCTGACAGCGATACTGCGCGCGAAGTCATGGGCAAGCTGGGCCAAGCCGCCAGCTACATCAGCGCCAATGTAGCCAAGGAAGAGGACTGGGAGCGCGCGGTTGCCCTTGTCAAGGAACGCCACGGTAAGTGCCACATCCTCGTCAACAACGCCGGGATTGACCTCACCGGCCCGGTCGAGACGCTATCGCTCGAAGGCTGGCGGCGGATCATGTCGATCAACACCGATGGCGTGTTCCTTGGCACCAAGCATTTCGTGCCCCTGATGGCGGCCAGCGGCGCGGATTTCCACGGCGGGGCCAGCATCATCAATGTCAGCTCGATCATGGGCCTTGTGGGCATGAACGAGGTGTCCGCCTACAACGCCAGCAAGGGCGCGGTGCGGCTGTTTACCAAGGGCATCGCCATTGAATTTGCGCAAAAGAAGATGCCGATCCGCGCCAATTCGCTGCACCCAGGCTTTGTCGAAACCCCGCTGCTGAAAGCGGGATTCCAGCGCTGGGTCGATCAAGGATTTGCCGAAAAGCCGGATGATCTGGTGGCAGGTGTGGTGGGTATGACCCCCATCGGACGCCTTGCCCAGCCCAGCGAACTGGCCGCCGCCGCCTTCTTCCTTGCCAGCGAGGATTCCAGCTACATGACCGGTGGCGAACTGGTGATCGACGGGGGATACACCGCGCAGTGATGCTGTGTGCGGCACGCGTACGTTTCAACAATGCAATCGTCATCCTGAACTTGGTTCAGGATCCATTGTGCCGATCAGGCTGCCGCTTGTTGTCAGAAATGGACCCTGAAACAAGTTCAGGGTGACGGTTATTCAAAGGGATGAGGCCCACAATGACAATCGCTCTCAACGATGTAGTCGCTGTCGTCACCGGCGCGGCAGGTGGCATTGGCCGCGAACTGGTCAAGGCGCTGAAAGCCGCGAACGCCATCGTTATCGCCACCGATCTTGCGCCCGAAGCGCAGATCGAAGGCGCGGACCATTACCTGAAGCATGACGTGACAAGCGAGGCCGATTGGCAGGCCGTCGCTGCACTGGCGCAAGACCACTATGGCCGCATCGATGCGCTGGTGAACAACGCTGGCTATTCGATCGTCACCAAGTTCGAGGACACCCTGCTGGCCGATTTCCACCGCGTCAACGCGATCAACGTCGATTCCGTGATCATCGGCACGCAGATCCTGCTGCCCCTGCTGCGCGAAGGCGGCAAGGCGCGCAAGGGCGGTGCTTCGGTGGTCAATTTCTCCAGCGTTGGCGGCTTGCGCGGCGCAGCCTTCAACGCGGCCTATTGCACCAGCAAGGCGGCGGTGAAGATGCTGTCCAAATGCCTCGGCGCAGAATTTGCCGCGCTGGGATACAACATCCGCGTCAATTCCGTGCATCCCGGCGGGATCGATACCGCGATGCTCGGCTCGATCATGGACCGCTATGTGGAATTGGGCGCAGTCGCCTCACGCGAAGTGGCGATGCAGGGGATCGTCGCCAATCACCCCATCGGCCGCATGGGCCGGGCCGAAGAAATGGGCGGCGGCGTGGTCTATCTGTGTTCAGACGCCGCCAGTTTCGTCACCTGCAGCGAATTCGTGATGGACGGCGGGTTCAGCCAGGTTTGAACCCGCGTTTCGCTCAAGGGTTGGCCCCTGCGGCAATCCACGCGCGCACTTTGGCAATATCAGCAGCGGGCAGGGGCGGCGCGCCGAAGGGCATTTGCCCGCCGTTGCCGCCGTGCGTGATGTGGGTGCCTTCCAGCTTCATCACCAGATAGGACCGGTCAGGATCACCCGCCGCCACGCGCATCAGGGCGGGGGCCTCCTCGGCCGGTTTGCCCACCAGATAGGAGATGGCGGCATCCCCCACCAGCGACATGCCGCCCGCTTCCTCGCCCGTCAGGTGGCAGGTGGCGCACTGGCTTTCGAGCAGCGGCACGATGTCCTTTGTATAGGACACAGCAGGCGCGCTGCCTTCATCGGCGTGGGCGGCGCACCCAGCCGCCAGCACCGCCGTGCCTGCCAGAAGGGCAAGCCTCACGCCGTCACCGCATGCTTGCCCGCGATATAGCCAAACGTCACCGCCGGGCCAATCGTGCCGCCCGCGCCCAGATAGGCCTGCCCCGTGGGTGCCGCCACACAATTGCCCGCCGCATAAAGGCCGGGGATCGGCTGTCCGTTGGCGGCCAGCACTTGCGCATTGGCATTGATCTGCGGCCCGCCTGCGGTATCCAGCGTGCCGGGTGCCAGCACGATGGCATAATACGGCCCCTTCGGCGCAAAGGGGTGCATCGTGTTGTTGGGGAAGGGGTTTTCCGGCTGCGCAGCGCCTTCGCGCCGGGCCGAGAACAGCAAGTGCCATTCGCGGTCATAAAGATATTTGCCGCGCCCGAATTCGGGATCGACGCCCTTTTTAGCATAGCCGTTGAACGTGTTGATCGCGGCTTTGGCATTGCCTGAAAATTCGGGTGCCAGCCGTACGCCGCCGGTGCGGTCCTGCCATCCGGCCAGTTGCGCATCGATCTTGGCAAAGACCTCGTCCCAACTCATCCCTTCGATCAGGTGCGGCTGTTCGGCCTTGTTGACAGGGAAGGGGAACGCCCCGCCGAAGGCATCGATGCTGCGTTCGTCAAACAGCATGAACATCAGGTGGTTGGGGTATTCCTCATGCGCCGGGTCATAGCTGAAATGCGCCTGCGTGCGGTCATTATAGTCGCGCTTTTCGTTGACCACGCGCTTGCCATACTTGTTCACCAAGATCATTGAATCGCCCGGCAACACGAACGCGCCCAGCCCGATCCCGCGCGTTTTCAGCGCTTCACCCAGCACCACCTGGCTGCGCCAGCCAAGGCCCAGATTGCCCATCATCGCGCCCGCTTCTTGCGCAATCGGGATGAAATCGCCGGTCGATCCGGGGGTGGAGCAGGTGCCATAGACGGCGGGCTGGTGCATATCGCACAGCGCCACGTTGTGGCTGTAACCGCCGGTGCCAAACACCACGCCCTTGGTGGCCTTGATCCGCAGCAGTTTTTCACCCTGCTTCGCCTCTGCCCCGATCACCCGGCCCGAAGCATCCTTGATGAGGCGGGTCACGCGGGTGCGCGTGAGGATCGGTGTGCCCTTGGCCTTCAGATAAGCGTGCATCTGCGAGGCAAGGCTGCCGCCGCCCTGCGATGAGCCCGAACCCACCGCCGGTTCCAGCGCGCGGCCGGTCGGCACCTTGTTTTCGGGCAGGTGATCGGCATAATCGGGGGCGGGTTTGTCCACCTGAAACAGGCGGAACTGCTTGAACTGCACCGCGCCCAGATCGCGCAAGTGGTCAATCGCGGCAGAGCCGTGATCATAGAACGCCTCAACCACGCCAAAGCGCGTTGCATCAAGGCCCAGCGTCGGGCTGTTGGGATTGTACTGGCGTGGATAGCCATAGCGGACGACATAGCGGAGCGCATCGGCTTTGGGATCGGCAATGCCCTGTTCGCGGAAGATGAAGTGGTTGAAAATCCACGTGACGCCACCGGATTTGGCGGTGGTGCCGCCAAGGATCGGCATCTTTTCGACCATCAGCACCTTGGCTCCTGCGGCAAGGGCCGTGACCGCTGCCGTGCCCGCCGCCGCGCCGCTGCCCACGCACAGGACATCGCATTCATGGTCCCACGCCGCATCAGATGCGGCTTGTGCTTGTGCCGTGCTGGCGATCCCGCCGCCCGCTGCCACAGCCGCAGCAACACCTGCGCCCGCCAGCACTTGCCGGCGGCCGATCATGGATTTGTCGGTCATTGTTGTCTCTCCCGCGCCTAGCGCTGCCTACTTTGCGTTTTCGAGTGTGCCAGACAGCGGCATCAGGAAATTCATCGTGTAGCGCGTGGCTTTCCAGCCCGCATCAGTCCTGCGCACATCGAAGAAATAGCGGCCATTCACCGTCACCGTGCTGCCATCCTTGCCCTGACCCATGCCGATCACATAGGCGCGCATCGATGCGGTATCGCCATCATAGGCGGTAACGGCAAAGTTGGTCAGGTAATGCGCGTGGTGCGCCATGTTGGCGAAAACGTTGGTGAAGAAGCTGCGAATGCCCTCATGCCCCTGCAACGCGGCAAGGCCGATGCCCGATAGATCGAACACCGCATCGGGCGTGAACACATCGCAAATGCCGTCGATGTCATCCATCGAATCCACTGCATGGGCATAGGCCACCAGCAGGTCCTGAATCGCCAGGCGATCTTCAATAGGGCACTGCATTATCGTTTCCTCTCAGATACTTATGATTTTGCGAAAGTGTTTCCCCGGGGAAACACGCGCCAATTTTGATTAGAACATTAAGGGAACACGTTCATCCGAACAGCGGCCGGATCGGGTCGGTCACGCCGTCCCAATCGGCAGCGGCTTGTGCAATGCGGGTGAAGGCGTCGGTCTCCACATCGTCCTGCTCGACTATTTCGATCATGCAGCCTAGCGTGGCCGATGTATCGACATAGCAGAACCGCATCGCGCCAAACTTGCCGTCAATGGCCACGGCGTGGCCCTGATCGACATAGCGTTGGCGGCAGGCGTCGTAATCGTCGGTATAGATGCAGAAGTGGTGGAACCCGGTCTGCCCCTTGGCAATCGTATCGCGATAGGCGCTGGGCCGATCACAATGCTGCT
>JBEQBV010000109.1:0-11835 GCA_041639635.1 Novosphingobium sp. | reverse complement strand
ACCACGCGGTCCTTGCGCGAGGTGACCGACAAGCTGAACGACAAGGGCATCGGCGGCTTCGTCGGCGGCCCCAAGCTGCCCGATTACAAGGATTGAGGAGGCGATGAAGATGATCCGCAACACTCTGCTCGCCACCGCCTTTGTCGCCAGCCTGTCCGGCTGCGTCAGCCTTGGCCCCAAGGCACCCGATACCTTGCTTGCGTTCACCCCCATGGCCACCGCCCCTGCCGGCAGCGGCGCCAGCGGGACCATCGGCAATGCGCTGGTGGTGATCGAACCCGAAGCCGAAGCGCGCCTCGCCGTCACGCGCGTGCCGGTGCAGATCGATGATGCCAACGTCGCCTACCTGAAAAAGACGATGTGGGTCGAACGCCCTTCGCGCCTGTTCCAGCGCTTGCTGGCCGAAACGATCCGCGCACGCGGCACGCGGCTCGTGATCGAAGGTGAACCGGGTGCCAGCAACCAGCACCTTTCGGGCCGCCTGCTCGACATGGGCTACGATGCCCGCAGCCGCATGGCGGTGGTCCGGTTCGATGCCATGAAGGAAGCTGGCGGCAAGATTGAGACAAAGCGGTTTGAGAGCATGGTGCCAGTGGCAGAAGCCGAAGGCGGATATGTTGGCCCGGCGCTTAACGAAGCAGCCAATGCAGTGGCCAAGCAGGTAGCGGACTGGGTGGGGTGAAGCGGAGCGGCGTTGCCGTCCTTTGCGCAGTGGCGCTGGCTCTTGCAGGATGTGCAAGTGTTGGCAGCAATCCTTCTGCAATCGCGCAGGAGGCTGAGTTGTATCCAATGCAACCGGGCAGCAAGTTCGTTTTGACCGCTGACGGGATTGTTGGCGCCGAAGTTGGCAGAACGTGGAGCGAGGTATCCGCAGCCTTTGAAGCCGAAGGGGGCTACGATCCGGAATTTGCCGATGACTGCCAATCCTATGCCCATCGCGGTGGCAAGTTCGATGCAATGGTGGTGGGCAATACGATCGTCAGAGTCGAAGTGTCTGGCCCGGATGTCCGTACTGCAAAAGGCGTGGGCATTGGCTCAAGCCTTGCCGAACTCAAACAGGCATATGGAAACCGATTGATTGCCGAGAAGAACCCTTACGAGGGGGAGGACGTACAATACGTCTGGCAATCTGAAGACCGGGGCCTTGTGTTTTACATGAGCGATGGAAAGGTGCGTTTCATGGCAGGGGGTGGGGATGCCATCCGATTGCCGGAGGGCTGCCATTGAGGTCTGCTGTCCTTACACAAAGCCGCGCCGCTGCGTGAAATTGCTCCCCCGCTTTTTGGCTGGCTGGCAGGCCGGCCGCTCAGGATAAACTTCTGGCGAAGCCGGAAGGCGGGGGCCTCAGGCGGTTTAGGCTGGTGTTCCTTAACAACACTGAGGTCCCCGCTTTCGCGGGAACGCGCAGCATGTGTGCGATTCAGTCGCGCGCCAGCCCGGCAAACCGCGCAGCCGCTGCGAATGCCGCCGCGCGCCGCTCGCGCCGTTCCAGCGCTTCTTCGTCCTTGCCCCACAATTCGGCCTGCCAGTCTTCTTCCAGATTGGCGGCGTCCCAGAGGCCGTCGAGGTCCGCCCCTGGCAGCAGCGCGGCCAGGCCGATCACCAGCGAGGCAGCAAGGCTGGCGGTGTTGCGCAGGGCGGCCAGTTCGAAAGCGTTCAAGCGGTTCAATTCAGCCTGCAGCCGGGCTAAGGTTTCAGGCGGCTGCGGTTTGTGGATCACACCTGATACGCGCACGAACTTTATGCCAAGGCGTGTTTCAGCATCGCTCAGCAGCGGCTCCCACATCAGCCGCTGGCGTGCGGCAAAGGCTTCGTCCGGCTCGGCGCGATAGCACAGCGTATCGGTATCGGCATAAGGCAGGATTTCGGCGGCAACGCTGGCCGGATCGCCGATTACCACGTCGAGCGCATAATCGGTCATATCGCGATAGAGAAAGCGGGCGGGATCAATCTCTGCGCCTTGCCCGGCCCATTCTGCTGCCAGTGCCTCGGCCAGCGCGCGGGTTGGCACCAGTTGCGGCCTGCCGCCCACGGTCTTGATCGCCCGCCCATCGAGCCGCACTCCGAAGCCGCCATCAGCCGCCTCGACCGTTACTTCCTTGTAAAACCGCTTCATTGTCTGTCCGGGGTCTTCCACTTTTGGGCAAGCAGGCGCGGCACGAAGAAGAATTCGAACAGGCCCAGCGCGGCCAGCCCATAGCCTGCCTCAACCGGCAGGTCAGCCAGAAAAGCCGGGGCGCGCCCGGTGCCGATCATAACGCCCAGCAACACCATGACTGCGCCGGAAAGGCGCACGGCCTGCAAGGCAAAGAACCGTCCCATCGCCGGATCGCTCATGAAATCGCTCTCAGCAGCGCGCGCAGATCGGCAATGCTGGTGGCCACGGCTTCGGCCCCTGCCTCGATCAACTCGTCCGTTTCGTGATAGCCCCAGTCGACGCCGATGGCCTTTACGCCCGCGTTCACGGCCATGTGGATGTCATACACCGTATCGCCGATCATCGCGGTGCGGTGCCGGTCGGCCCCGGCATCGGCGATGCACTGTTCGATCATTGATGGATCGGGCTTTGACGGATGCCGGTCTGCCGTCTGCAGCGAAACGAAATGGCCGGTCAGCCCATGCGTGGCAAGGCAGTGAGCGAGGCCCTTGTCAGATTTTCCGGTGGCCACCGCCAGTTGCCAGCCATCGCTGGCAAGTTCGGTAATCAGCCCGGCGATGCCTTCATAGAGAGGCTCTACCACTGAACCTGCGGCACGGCGGGCGCGGAAGGCGTCCTTGTAGAGTTCGGTCAGGCTGGCGTGATCGTGGTGTTCGCCTTCCGGGTGCAACTGCCGCATCGCTTCGTGCAGCGAAAGGCCCACGACCCGGCGCGTGGCGTGGCGTTCGGGCGGGATAAGCCCGGCAGCGGTGAAGGCGGCGTCCATGGCCGCGCAGATATCGGCCTGGCTGTCCACCAGAGTGCCATCGCAATCGAAGATTGCCAATCTCATGTTGTCGGCTTCACGGCACCAGCCTCCGCATCAGTTCGGCCATGGCCAAAGAGCCTTGCGCCTCCAGCCCTGCCGCCACGCGCGCCCGTTCATCGGCGCTCTTGTTCTGCGATAGCTTGAAGGTGGGCCGCCACGCCAGCACTTCCATCTCGAACCCGACGATTGCGCCCATCATCGCGCGCAGCTTGTCTTGCGGCATCTTGTCCATCGTCCAAGGTGTGCCGTCGGAAACGCGGGCTTCGTGAGCATCTGACACGGTTTCTAGCAGACCGTGCAGCCCATCCTGATCCATCCGGCGCACGCGGCCTTCCAGTTCGAGCGCCACGTAGTTCCACGTCGGCACTTGCGCCGGATCGGCATGCCAGCGGGGCGAGACATAGCCGTCCGGCCCGTTGACCACTGCCAGCGCGGTCATCCCATGCAGATGCTTGGTCAGCGCATTGCCGCGCGCCAGGTGGAACTGCACCGCACCATCGCCGGTGGAATGGAGCGGCACATGCGCCACGCGCGGGCCATCCGGCACTGTCGCAAAAATCATCCCGAACCCGATCTCGGCAATCAGCGCCTCAAACAGGTCGCGGTCGTCAAGACGGAAGGCGGAATTGGGATGCATCAGCGCGGTTTGCCTTTCGGCAGGCCGCCCGCAGGCTTGCGCGCAGAGGGCCGTGCGCCGGTGGCTTTGGCATCGGCTGCTTTGGCAACAGATGCGCGCGCCGCACCGAACTTCACCCCGGCAGGCTTGGCCGCGGGCCGCGCTGCGGTTTTGGCGTCGCCCCGGCCTGCTGATTTGGCCCCGGCAACCTTCGGCCCAGCTGTTTTCGGTCCGGCCTTCGCTGCGGGCTTGGCTCCAGCCCGTTTGCCGGTGGGGGTGCGGCCTGCGCTGCCTGCGCCTTTTTCGCCATCGGCGCGCTTGCGGCGTTCGCCCCGGCGTTCCTTGCGGTATTCCTTGGCGTGAGCTTTGGCGGCGCGTTTCTGCATGGTCTTTTCGGGGATCGGCTTGATCGGATCGATTGCCAGATCGCCGTCTTCCTCGTGAAAGCCCAGTTGCGCCATGCTCGCTTCGAAGTGCGAGGGCAGGGGTGCCGTCACATCCAGCAGGTCGCCTTCGGGATGCTCTATGCGCAGTCTGCGGGCGTGCAGGTGCATCTTGCGGCTGATCGTGCCGGTCAGGAACGCGGTTTGCCCGCCGTACTTGCCATCGCCCACGATGGGGTGGCCGATGGCGGCCATGTGCACGCGTAACTGGTGCGTGCGGCCCGTCAGCGGCTGCAGTTCCACCCACGCGCCGGCATTGCCCGCGCGGCTGATCACGCGATAGCGGCTGCGCGCGGTCTGGCCCTGCCCGCTTTCGTCCACCATCATCTTTTCGCCGCCAGTGCCCGGCTGTTTGGCGATCGGCAGTTCGATCAAGCCGTCCTTCACATCGGGCACGCCCACAACCAGCGCCCAGTAGATCTTGCGCGCAGTGCGGCCCGAAAAGCGCTTGGAAAAGAATGCCGCGCTGCCCGGTGTGCGCGCAATCAGCAGGACACCCGAGGTGTCCTTGTCCAGCCGGTGGACAAGACGCGGGCGGGGTGCGCCTTCTGCCGCATAGGCATCGAGCAGCCCGTCGACATGCTCATAAGTGCCGCTGCCGCCCTGCGTGGCAAGGCCCGGCGGTTTGTTCAGTACGATGGCGGCGCGGTCTTTTTCCAGCACCATCGATTCGGCCAGCGCGATCTGTTCGTCCGTCAACGGAACGCGCGGACGCTCACCCTTGCCGGGGGTGCCGACCGGGGTGGCATTGCCCGGCGGCACGCGCAGGGTTTGCCCGGCTTCGATCCGGGTATCGACATCGGCGCGTTTGCCATCCAGCCGGATCTGCCCGGTCCGCGCCCAGCGCGAAACAGTGGCAAAGCCGACTTGCGGCAGGTGCCGTTTGAACCAGCGGTCAAGCCTTGCGCCGTCATCGTCCTTGCCAATCACGAACTGGCGAACATTGACGTCTGACAGCGCGCCCTGGCCCTTTCTTGACGCGCTCATGCCGCACCGCGCATCAGTGAGAGGCCAAGGAACAGCCCGGCCACACCCGCAATGATCGAGCCAAAGGCATAAAGGCCAGCCATGCCATAAAGCCCGCGCTGCATCAGCATGGCAGTTTCAAGGCTGAAGGCGGAGAAGGTGGTGAAGCCGCCCAGCACGCCGACGCCCAGCAGCAGCCGCAGCGATTCGCTGCCGCCTTCGCGCGCCAGCCAGCCGGCTAGCAGGCCCATCAGGAAGCTGCCTGCGACATTGATAAGGAAGGTGTGCCAAGGGAACACGCTGTTTGGGCCGGAGAACGCGGTTACCGCGCGCCCCGCATGATAGCGCAGCATGGCGCCTATGCCGCCGCCAACGGCGACGATGGCGGTTGCTGTCAATGTACTGGGAGAGGTCATGCCCATGCCCTTAGACTCTTGGGCCGTGAAATGCACGACTTTGCTTGCCTTTGCTGCCCGATTTGGGTAGTGGCGCTCCCGTTCGGGCCGGTCCTGTGCGGATTCGGCTTGTTTTGTGTTTTCAGATTCGCAGCAACTCCCGCTGATTTCGCGGGCTCTTGCCGACAGATTGAGGTGTAGCGGTTTATGCAGATTCTCGTTCGCGATAACAACGTTGACCAAGCTCTTCGTGCTCTCAAGAAGAAGCTGCAGCGGGAAGGCGTGTATCGCGAAATGAAGCTGCGTCGCCACTTCGAGAAGCCTTCGGAAAAGCGCGCCCGTGAAAAGGCTGCTGCTGTGCGTCGCGCCCGCAAGATGGAACGCAAGCGCATGGAGCGTGACGGCGGAAAGTAAGCTTTGACGGGGCGGTAAACGCCCCATCAGGCTCTTGCCGTTTCAGCCCGCTTGGGCCAAGAGGGCGCCGAACTTCGGCGCCCTTTTCCGTGTGTCCGAAGCAGCCATTTCAAACATCCGGTGCGATTCGCGATCTGAATCCGGTTTCAGGCCGAGTCGCTCCTCAGGGGAAAAGCATGTCGGAAATCACCCGCGTTCCGCTCCAGCCCGTTGCCAAGGGCTCGCTGACAAAGATCTGGCTTGGCGTTGCCGCCGCCGTGGTGCTGGGATCAGGCGTTGCCTATGCCACGCGCTATCAGGGGATCGAGATCGAGACGGTCAAGGCCGGCGCCGGCGCATCGCCCACGAAAAGCGATGTGGCGCTGATTAACTATGTCGGCCGGCTTGCCAGCGGCAAGGAATTTGACCGCGGTGAACGCGCCGTGCTCCCGCTTGATACGGTCATCCCGGGCTTTTCCGAAGGCCTTGGCAAGATGCAGAAGGGCGGCAAGTACGTCCTCGAGATTCCGGCGGAAAAGGGTTATGGCGCTGAGGAAAAGCGCAATCCTCAGACCGGCGAAGTGGTGATCCCCGCCAATTCGGATCTCGTCTTTGAAGTCGAGCTCATCGATTACAAGAGCGCCGCCGAACTCGAACAGCAGCGCATGATGATGGAACAGATGCAGCGCATGCAGGGCGGGGCCGGTGCCGGTGGTGCTCCCGGCGCAAGCGGCATACCGATGCCGCCGATGCCCGGCGCTGCGCCGCAACCTTGATCGTGGCCGGGCCGTCCTGCGGGATGGCCTCGGCTTGAAGCACGCCGTGCGCTCTGGTAGCGCGCGGCGTTCCTGTTTTTCCCGACAAGAGTATCCGCCATGTCCGTAGATACTGCCACCGTGGCGAAGATCGCCTCGCTGGCCCGCATCAAGGTGACCGAGGCCGAAATCGGCGCGATGGTCCCTGAACTCAACGGCATCCTCGCCTGGGTTGAGCAACTGGGCGAAGTCGATGTGACCGGCGTGGAGCCGATGACCGCCGTGATCCCCAACACGCAGCGCCTGCGCGATGATGTGGTGAACGCCGATCCGCTGACCGGCGGCGACATTCGCGATGCGGTGCTGGCCAATGCGCCTGCGCCCGAACATGGGTTCTTCGGCGTGCCCAAGGTGATCGAATAATGACCAATCTGACTGATCTCGGCATTGCCGCGCTGCGCGATGGCGTGGCCAAGGGCGATTTTACCGCCACCGAAGTCGCCACCGCGTTCAACGCGGCGGTCGAGGCTGCACAGCCTGCCTTGAACGCCTTCATCGTCACCACGCCGGAAAAGGCGCTAGAAGCTGCCGCAAAGGTGGACGCTGACCGCGCCGCCGGAGCGCCGCTCGGCACGATGGCGGGCGTCCCCATCGGCATGAAGGATCTGTTTGCCACCAAGGGCACGCAGACCACCGCTGCATCGAAGATCCTCGAAGGTTTCACGCCGCAGTATGAATCCACCGTCTCGCAGAAGTTGTGGGATGCGGGCGCGGGGATGCTGGGCAAGCTGAACCTCGATCAGTTCGCGATGGGCTCCTCGAATGAAACCAGCGCTTTCGGCAATGTGATTTCGCCGTGGCGCAGGCCCAATGATACTGCGCCGCTGGCTCCCGGTGGTTCTTCGGGAGGTTCGTCGGCTGCGGTCGCCGCGCGCATCGCGCCCGCCGCCACCGGCACAGATACCGGCGGCTCGATCCGCCAGCCTGCTGCGTTCACCGGTATTTCGGGCATCAAGCCGACCTATGGCCGTTGCTCGCGCTGGGGCGTTGTCGCTTTCGCCTCGTCGCTCGATCAGGCGGGCGCAATGGCGCATGACGTGACTGACTGCGCGATCATGCTCGAAGCAATGGCCGGGTTCGATCCCAAGGATTCGACCAGCCTGAACCTGCCAGTGCCCGAATGGACCGCAGGCCTGAATGCCGACATGAAGGGCAAGAAGGTTGGCATCCCGCGCGAATACCGGCTTGATGGCATGGACGCGGACGTGGCGAAGAGCTGGGACGATGGCATCGCGTGGTTGAAGGATGCAGGCGCGGAGATCGTGGAGATTTCGCTGCCGCACACGAAGTATGCGCTGCCCACCTACTACATCATCGCGCCGGCAGAAGCCTCGTCGAACCTCGCCCGCTATGATGGTGTGCGCTATGGCCTGCGCGATCTGCCCGATGGGGCGGGCCTGCAGGACATGTACGCCGCCACCCGCGCCGCCGGGTTCGGCCCTGAGGTGAAGCGCCGCATCATGATCGGCACGTATGTGCTCTCGGCGGGCTTCTACGATGCCTATTACACGCAGGCACAGAAGGTCCGCACGCTGATCGCGCGCGACTTTACGGAGGCGTTCAAGCAGGTTGACGTGATCCTCGTGCCAACCGCACCGTCCTCGGCCTTTGAGCTGGGCGAAAAGAGCGCCGATCCGCTGGAGATGTACCTGAACGATGTGTTCTCGGTGCCCGCCAGTCTTGCGGGTCTGCCTGCCATGTCCGTCCCCGCCCGGCTTGACCGCAACGGGCTGCCATTGGGCCTGCAGGTGATCGGCAAGGCGTTTGACGAACAGGGCGTGCTGAATGCTAGCCTTGCGATTGAGCAGCGTGCGCAGTTTTCTGCCCGTCCGGCGAAGTGGTGGTAAGATGAGCGAATATCGTATTCAGGGCGCAACCGGTGAATGGGAGGTTGTGATCGGCCTTGAAGTTCATGCGCAGATCACCACCAACGCCAAGCTGTTTTCGGGCGCGGCCACCGCGTTCGGCGCAGAGCCGAACACGCAGGTCAGCCTTGTCGATGCGGCGATGCCGGGGATGCTGCCGGTGCCGAATATCGAATGCATCCGTCAGGCGGTGCGCACCGGGATGGCCATCAATGCGCAGATCAACAAGTGGTCGCGGTTTGACCGCAAGAACTACTTCTACGCCGATTTGCCGCAGGGTTACCAGATCAGCCAGCTTTATCACCCCATCGTGGGCGAGGGCGCGATTGACATCCTGCTGGATGAAAAGAACCCGGATTCGGTGAAGACCATCGGGATTGAGCGCATTCACGTGGAGCAGGACGCAGGCAAGCTGATGCACGATCAGCACCCGACGATGTCCTATGTCGACCTCAACCGCTCGGGCGTTGCGCTGATGGAAATCGTCAGCCGTCCGGACATGCGCTCTCCGGCAGAGGCGGGGGCTTATTTGTCGAAGCTGCGCACGATCCTGCGCTATGTCGGCTCGTGCGACGGGAACATGGATCAGGGATCGATGCGTGCCGATGTCAACGTGTCGGTCCGCAAGCCGGGCGACGAATTCGGCACGCGCACCGAGACGAAGAACGTCAATTCGGTCCGTTTCGTGATGGCGGTGGTTGAGCAGGAGGCCAAGCGTCAGGTCGCGCTGATCGAGGACGGCGGCACGGTGGTGCAGGAAACGCGCCTCTACGATCCCGACCGGAACGAGACGCGATCCATGCGCAGCAAGGAAGACGCGCACGATTATCGCTACTTCCCCGATCCCGATCTGCTGCCGCTCGAACTCGACGATGCGTTCCTGGAGGAATGCCGCGCGAGCTTGCCGGAACTGCCCGATGCCAAGCGCGCGCGCTATGAAAAGGCGCTGGGGCTTTCAGCCTACAACGCCAGCGTCTTGACGGCAGACGTGGAAACCGCGCGCTGGTTTGAAGTGCTGCTGGCCGAAACGGCGGCAAAGGCCAAGAAACCGGAAGCCGAAGTGGCCAAGCAGGCGGCGAACTGGCTGATCTCCGAACTGTTCGGCGCGCTGAACAAACTGGGCGCGAGCCTTGAGACTTCGCCGGTCAGCCCGGCGGCGGGCGCGGAACTGCTGGCGCTGATCGCCGATGGCACGATCTCCGGCTCCATCGCCAAGCAGGTGCTGGAAAAGATGCTCGAAACCGGTGACGGCGCAGGCGTTATCGTTGAGCGCGAAGGCTTGAAGCAGACTTCGGACACCGGCGCGATTGAAGCGGCCATCGACACCATCCTTGCGGCCAATGCCGACAAGGTGGAGCAGTACAAGGGCGGCAAGGAAGCGCTGTTCGGGTTCTTCGTCGGCCAGACGATGAAGGCCATGCAGGGCAAGGCCAACCCGGGCATGGTCAACGAATTGCTGCGCAAGAAGCTGGGTTGATCGCTAAGTCAATACTACGCACGAAAAAGGGGAAGGCCTTGCGGTCTTCCTCTTTTTCGTTGTGGCTTGAAGCGGTGGGGTCAGGCGCGCGTGCCTTCCATCGGGAAGGTGCCTAACATGCCCGCCGTCACCTTTCCGGCGAGCGTATCGCCATCGATGGTGGCTGTGCAATCAAGCGTCATCGGCATCGGCACGGTCATCTTCATCTGCCAGGTAAGGGTGTTGCCATCGACCTTGCCGTTTTCAACCTCCATCGTGCCCATCTGGCCGCTGTTGACGCCGGTGAAGCTGTCACCATCGACATTGACGGTGAAAGTGCTGGTCTGATCGCCCATCGGGGTGTGGGTCACGCAATTGTAGCTGCCTGCGACTGACATTGGATGCTCTCCCAAGCTGGTGTTACGGGGGCAGTCTATCTACAAAAGTGTCAATAGCAAGGCGGACTGCGTTACGAAGCGTTGCTTTGGCGGCGGTAGAAAAGCCCCCTCCTCAGAGGAGGAGGGGGAGGTGCAGCGCTTATTCCGCCAGGGCCAAGTCTTCCACCGGCAGGCCCAGTTTCTCAAGCTGCGGTTTCACCTTGGCCGCATCGCCTACCACGACCCAGACCATGCCATCGGTGTTGATTTTCGACCGGAAGGCCTTGTCGACTTCGGCGACAGTCATCTTGCCATAGCGGTCTGCCAGTGTTTCGTAGAAATCGTCTGGGCGTTGATAGTTGACGATCTTGGCGAGGCCTTCGAGCACAGCGGCGCTCGTTTCAAACGCGCCGGGCAGTTCGCGGGCGCTGCCCTTGGTTGACCAGTCCAGCTCTTCGGCGGTCACACCCTTGGTCGTGTCGAATTCGTCGATTTCGCGCTTGATCTCGGCAATAGCATCGCCGGTCTTGTCAGTCTGAACCGGGGCGATCACCTGAAAGCGGATCTTGTCGAGCGGCTCGGTGACGCCGTTGTAGGCCCCATAAGTCCAGCCCTTGGCCTCGCGCAGGTTCATGTTGATGCGGCCAAGGAAGTTGCCGCCGAGGATGTCGTTGGCGGTGCCTAGCGCGAGATTGTCATCAGTGCCCTTGGCGTCGATCACCTTGCCCGCCATGATATAGGACTGCGGCGAACCGGGACGGTTGACGAGGATCACGCGGCTTTTTTGCGCCGGGATTGCGGCTGAAAAGTCCTTCACCGGGCGCGCCATGCGGTTTGCGGGCCAGTTGCCGAACGAGGTGTCGAGCATTTTCACGACGGCATCGAGCGTCGTGTCACCCACAACGAAGATCCGCGCCGTGTCCGGGCGGAACCAGCGGGCATGGAACGCTTTCAGATCATCGCGCGTGACGGCCTTGACGGCTGCTGGATCACCGAGTCCGCTGGACGGGAAGGCATAGGGATGATCGCCATAGAGCGCAGGCGAAAGCACCCGCGCGGCCAGAGCCTGCGGGTTCTTCATTTCGGCCGAGATGGCAGCCAGTTGCTGCGTGCGCACACGCTCAAGCTCTGCCGGATCGAGCGCGGGGCGGCGCACGACATCGGCCAGCAGGCCCAGCGAGGGCGCGAGGTTGGGCGATAGAGCGTTGAGCTGGAACGAGGTCAGATCGCTGGTGGCCGACAGCGAAATGGCCGCGCCCAGGCGTTCACGTGCGGAGGCCAGCGCCGAACTATCAAGCGTTTCGGTGCCTTCGTTCATCAGGCTGAGCAGCAGCGATTGCGTGCCGAGCGCTGATTTCGGATCGGCCGCATAACCGGCGTCGAAACTGATGCGGACGGCAACGGTGGGCACTTCGGTGCGCTTGGCGAAATAGACCGGGATGCCGTTCTTCAAAGTGGCGCGCTGGATCGCCGGGAAATCGAGCGGGGCAAGGTCACCCACGGCTGGCAGCTTTGAGCGGTCTGCCGCGCCGACACTGGAAAC
>JBEQBV010000108.1:0-11851 GCA_041639635.1 Novosphingobium sp. | reverse complement strand
GCCACCCGCCCCGATCTGGTGGGCGAGGAAGCCGCGCACAATCTGCTCGCCCTGCAGGACAAGCTGCCCCCGGTCGATTTCGCGCTGATCCGCCGCGAGATCGAAAGCACCTTCGGCAAACCCTTGGAATCGCTGTTCGCCTCGTTCGATCCCGATCCCATCGGCGCCGCCTCGGTCGCGCAAGTCCACAGCGCCATCACCACCGATGGCCGCAAGGTCGCGGTCAAGATCCTGCGCCCCGGCGTACGTGAAAAGTTCACCCGCGATATCGAGACCTATGAATGGGCTGCCGCCCACCTCGAAGCCTTGGGCGGGGCCGAAGTCAGCCGTCTGCGCCCGCGCATGGTCATCGCCAATTTCAAACGCTGGACCGTGCGCGAACTCGATCTGCGCCGCGAAGCCGCCTCAGCCTCGGAACTGGCCGACACGATGCGCGCCCACGCCGGATACCGCATCCCGGCCATCGATTGGGACCGCACCAATGGCCGCGTGATGACGCTCGATTGGATTGATGGCATCAAGATCAGCGATACAGCCGCGCTCGACGCAGCAGGCTTTGATCGCGCCGATCTGGCCCAGCGCCTCGTTCTCGCCTTCCTTACCCAAGCCATCAACGGCGGCTATTTCCATGCCGACATGCATCAGGGCAACCTGTTCGTGGACAAGGACGGCACCATCGTCGCCATCGATTTTGGCATCATGGGCAGGATCGATCGCCGCGCGCGGCAATGGCTCGCCGAAATCCTCTATGGCCTCACCACCGGCAATTACCGCCGCGTCGCCGAAATCCATTTCGAAGCGCAGTACGTGCCCAGCTACCATTCGGTCGATGAATTCGCCACAGCCCTGCGCGCGGTGGGTGAACCGATGCGCGGCAAGCCGGTGTCCGAATTGTCGGTCGGCCAGATGCTCGACGGGCTTTTCGCCATCACCCGCGATTTTGACATGCAAACCCAGCCGCACCTGCTGCTGCTGCAGAAAACGATGGTCATGGTCGAAGGCATCGCCACCCAGCTCGATCCCGCGATCAACATGTGGGAAACCGCCGCCCCCTTCGTGCGCAGCTGGGTGCGCGATGAACTCGGCCCCGAGGCCGCAATTTCAGACCGCATCCGCGAAGACACGCAAACCCTGCTGCGCATCCCGGACCTGATCCGCCGCATCGAAGACCGCTTCCCGGCCAAGGGCGGCGCACCCGAAGCGGCACCCTTGCCCAAAGTCGAACTGATGTGGCAGCGCAAACGCCGCAAACGCGGGCCGGGCCTGCTGGGCCAACTCGTCACCTTCCTCGCAGGCGGCGCACTCGTCATCGGCACCCACGCGCTCGGCTGGTGGGGCTGACAAGTTGGCAAACGCCCCCTCGTCCAAAAACACCCGTCACCCTGAACTCGTTTCAGGGTCCATCTTTCCCCACGCACGGACAGCGTTGAGTGAGACATGGATGCTGAAACAAGTTCAGCATGACGATGCGGCATCCCAAAGCGTCTGATCAGGACGCGCAGGCAAACCTTGGCTCAAGACCTCACTCACCTGCGCGCTCCCAAGCGCCACTTCCACGCGCTCGATCTGTCGCGCTTGCTGGCGGCGATCATGGTGCTGTTCTGGCATTACCAGCACATCTTCGTGCCGCCCGTGCCCTATCACGTGAACGTCAACCGCGCGATCCAGCCGTGGTACGAAACGCTCTCGTGGTTCTACAACCACGGCCACACCGCCGTGCAGTATTTCTGGGCGGTATCGGGCTTCGTCTTCGCCCACGTCTATCTGGCGGACGCCAACTACAAGGCCCGCTTCTGGCCCGCGCGCATCGCTCGCCTGTGGCCGCTGCACTTGTTGACGCTGGGCCTGATGGCCATACTGCAAAGCCTCTACTTCGCCCGCAGCGGCACCGAATTCATTTACCACACCAACGATCTCAAGCACTTCCTTCTCTCGATTCCGCTGATGCATTATTGGGGCTGGCAGGAAAACCAGTCGTTCAACGGCCCCTCGTGGTCGCTCTCGACCGAGATCCTCGCCTACCTCGCGTTCTTCGTGATGCTCCCCGCCCTGCGCCGCGCGCCGCTGGTGCTGGCCACTGTGCTGGGCGTCCTGTTCCTGTGGGTGATGCTGATCGAAGGCCCCAACAAGGACGTCCTGTCCTGCCTCGGCTACTTCTTCCTCGGCTGCGCAGCCTATGGCGCCCTGCTCAAAGGCTGGTTGCGCCCGGCCACGCTGCTGCCACTGGGCGCGGCTCTGCTGGTCGGCGCATTCTGGTTCAAAGCCACCTACCGCGCGGGCGATGCCGCCACTATCGCGGGCACTTTCGCCGTCCTGTTCCTGATGCTTGCGGCGGACCTGCAGGACGATCAAGGCCGCCTGAAATTCGGCCAGAAACTTGGCGATGCCTCCTATGGCATCTACCTTTGGCACATCCCGATCCAGCTGGCGCTGGTCCTGCTGATCGACAGCACCGGCAACAGCCGCGATATCGCGCGCGAACCGTGGTTCCTGATCTTTTACGTCACCCTCGCCATCGCCGCAGGCTTCATCAGCCACGCCAAGTTCGAACGCCCCGCCCAGCGCGCGGTGCTTACTCTGTGGACCAAGTGGAAAGCGCGCGGCGCCTAAGCAGCAATCTCGCGCAACTTGTGATGTGGCAGCATCCGCCAGGCCGCCAGCATCAGCAGCACGTGCCCCGCCTCCACCACCATCGGCATGGGCCAGCCGGGATAGGCTCCCACCAGCGCAAAGTTGATCGCGCGCCCTACAAACGATGTGCCGAACAGCAGCGCGGGCACCAGCAGCAGGTCCGCATTGCGCCGCCACGCGCCCCACATCATGCAGAACGCGGCCACGCCGAAGAACGAGGTGAAGTCCGCCCGGATCGTCGAGATTCCCCCCACTCCGGTTGCCGCGATACCAAAGCCGGTTGCTGCATCCTCCGGCCCGGTCAGGAAACTGATCGCCAGGAACAGGTCGAACATGCCCGCCACGAATACGAGTGCCGTCAGGATCAGTCGCATGTACAGGTCCTCGCTGTTTGATGTGTTGCCAGACTGTGCCTCAACCGCCGCCCTTGCGCAAAAGGATTGCGCCAAAGCGCCTGCCATTGCACAAGCCGCATCCATGAACGGTAAGCGCATCCTGCTCATCATCGGCGGCGGCATTGCTGCCTATAAGTCGTGCGAACTGGTGCGGCTGATCCGCAAGCAGGGGGGCGATGTCACTTGCGTGCTGACCGAAGGCGGCGCGCACTTCGTCACCGCGATGACGCTGGCGGCGCTTTCCGAAAATCCCGTCCATACAACGCTGTGGGACCTCAAGAACGAGGTCGAGATGGGCCACATCCAGCTTTCGCGCCAAGCCGATCTCGTCGTCGTCTGCCCCGCCACAGCAGACCTGATGGCGCGCATGGCGGGCGGCATTGCCAATGATCTGGCCACCACGCTGCTGCTGGCCACCGACAAGCCGGTGCTGGCCGTACCCGCCATGAACGTGCGGATGTGGCTGCACCCTGCCACCGTTCGCAATGTCGGCACGCTGCGGGGTGATGGCGTTGCCGTGATGGAGCCGGATGAAGGCGCGATGGCCTGCGGCGAGTTTGGGCCGGGACGGTTGCCGGAACCTCCTGTGATCGTTGATGAAATTGCACGGATGTTGGCGGATGGTGCTTCGACAAGCTCAGCACGAGCGGCCGTTGGGGTAAGCGCCGTTAAAAAACCCGCTCATCCTGAGCCTGTCGAAGGATGCCTCTCCGGCAAACACATCCTGATCACCGCAGGCCCCACGCACGAACCGATCGATCCGGTGCGCTACATCGCCAACCGTTCCAGCGGAAAGCAAGGCTTCGCCATCGCCGCCGCCGCCGCGCAGGCAGGCGCGAAGGTCACGCTCATCGCAGGCCCGGTAAATCTCGATACGCCGCAAGGGGTTACGCGAACCGATGTGGAAACCGCGCGGCAGATGGCAGCAGCGGTCGAGGCCGCCCTTCCCGCCGATGTCGCCATCATGGTTGCCGCCGTGGCCGATTGGCGCAGCGCCGGAGAGGCGGCGCAGAAGATCAAGAAGGACGGATCGGGCCAAGTCCCACCGCTGCAACTCGTTGAAAATCCTGATATTCTGGCCACGCTGTGCAAATCAGGCCGTCGCCCCCCGCTGGTTATCGGCTTTGCGGCAGAAACCAACAACGTGCTGGATCACGCCCGCGCCAAACTTGTGCGCAAGGGGGCAGACTGGATCGTCGCCAACGATGTGGCCACGCACGCAATGGGCGGGGAAATCAATGGCTTGCACATCGTCAGCGCTGCTGGCGTGGAAAGCCTGCCCGAACTGCCCAAGGCTGCCGCCGCTGCCGCCCTGATTGAGAGAATCGCCCATGCACTCGCCTGAAGTCCCCGTCCTCGTCAAACGCCTGCCCCACGGTGAGGGCCTGCCCCTGCCCGCCTATGCAACCGAAGGCGCTGCCGGGATGGACGTGGTCTCGGCCGAGGATCTGGACCTCGCCCCCGGCGCGCGCCATGCTGTTGCCACCGGGCTTTCCATCGCAATTCCAGCGGGTTACGAAATCCAGGTGCGCCCCCGCTCAGGGCTCGCGCTAAAACACGGCGTCACCGTTCCCAACACGCCGGGCACCATCGACAGCGATTATCGTGGCGAATTGAAGGTCATCATGATCAACCTCGGCCACGAAAGCTTCTCGATCCGCCGGGGAGACCGCGTGGCCCAGCTTGTCCTCGCGCCGGTCACGCGCGGAACGTGGTTGGAGGTCGAAGAACTCGATGCCACCGCGCGCGGCGAAGGCGGGTTCGGATCGACCGGCGGACTCGCTGCGCTCAAGGGTTAGAAAAAGGGGCCTCACATCACTGCAAGGCCCCGTTCTGTGCGCTTAGGTGCTGCTAGGTGCATCTAGGTGCACTTCAGGATCAGTCGATCTTCTTCACCGTCTTCTTCTCGGGAGCGATTGAAATCCTTACGGTTTCTCCGTTGTTCCCGGGGAAATCGGTGAACATCGCTTCGACAAGGTTGGGCACCACATAGGACAGGCGGTTGGACTGCGAAGCTGCCTCGGCCTTGCCTTCGAACAGACGCTGGCCATCGGCGCGGCGATCAATCTTCAGGTCGATGCCGGAGGTGTAGACAGTGACGACATCAACGCCACCACCCCAGCCGCCGCCACCGAAGAAGAAGGGATCATTCCATCCCCAGCCCCAGCCGCCGAACCGGCCAAAGCCACGGCGACCCCAGCCGCCTCCCCAGCCGGGCCCCCAACCGCCCCAACCGCCCCAACCACCCCAGAACGGGTCGTTGAAGCCAGTGTTGCGGAAGCGATCACGCCCGCCATCGATGCCGTAATCGAACTTCACGATCAGATCGGCGACATCAGCGTTGGCCGGGCGATAGCCGAGCTTTTCCATCTGCCGCCCGACGAGCGAGGCATACTGTGCAAATTCCAGCCCACCCGCATCACGCGGATCATCGGCGACGACCGCAAAAGTCTGCCCGGTGGGCGCGGGAAGCTGCGCCTGAAAGCGCTTTACATCAGCCTTGAACGGGGTGGTGCAGCCGGCCAGCGTGACCATCAGCAGCGATACCGCTGAAAGGCCCAAAAGCCGACGCCGGGCGGGCGAACTTGCATTGTTTGGCAAAGGCATTTTCATCCTGCGACTCCTATTGTGCGGTCCGCCGCCCCATGGTTCGCTGCGGACCCCTTGGTCTGCCAACGAACATGCCGGACGCATCTATGCTTAGCATGCCGTCTTTCTGGACAGGAAGTGCTGAATGCACGTTGAATGGTGTGTGCAACATATGTTGCACACACGTAATGTTTTGCAACAACAGCCCTGCAAATCAGCCCCTTACGAGACCCAGCGCTTGATATGTGCGTGCCAAAGTGGGTGCGGCAAGATCGCGCGCCTTCAGCGCACCCTTGGCGAGAATCGCATCCAATGCCTCGCCATCCTCGCGCAATTCGCGGTAACGCGCCGCCATGGGCGAGAGCGTTTCGACCAGCAGTTCGCCCAGCGCCGGCTTGAACTGGCCGAAACCCTTGCCTTCGAACTGCGCCAGCACATCGGCGGGTGAAGTGCCTGCCATAGCAGCATAAATGCCAACGAGGTTGTTCGCTTCCGGACGGCCCGCCAGCCCTTCAACCGTTGCGGGCAGCGGTTCGGGATCGGTCTTGGCCTTCTTCACCTTCTGCATGATCGCATCGGCATCGTCGGTCAGGTTGATGCGGCTCATGTCCGAAGAATCGGACTTGCTCATCTTGGCGCTGCCATCGCGCAGGCTCATGATCCGCGCGGCTTCGGGCGGAATGATCGGGTCGGGCAGGGTGAACAGCGGATCGCCCTCACCACAGAAATCATTGTTGAATTTCTGGGCAATATCGCGCGCCAGTTCGAGATGCTGCTTCTGATCTTCCCCCACCGGCACGTGCGTGGCCTGATAGAGCAGCACGTCGGCCGCCTGCAGCACCGGATAGGTGAACAGGGCGACTGACGCGCCTTCGCGGTTCTTGCCCGCCTTGTCCTTCCACTGCGTCATCCGGTTCAGCCAGCCCATCCGTGCGGTGCCATTGAGCAGCCATTGCAGTTCGACATGGGCGGGAACCTGCGCCTGATTGAACAGGATCGACTTGTCAGGATCAATCCCGCAACTGACCAGCGCGGCGACCATTTCGCGCGTATTAGAGGCCAGTTCCGCCGGATTGTGCGGCATCGAAATGGCGTGGAGATCGGCCAGAAAATACAGGCATTGCGCGCCCTTGGCCGACCATTCGTCCTGCATGCGCACCCAATTGCGAATCGCGCCAAGGTAATTGCCAAGGTGCAGATTGCCGGTGGGCTGAATGCCGGAAACGATACGCATTGCAGTGCCTTCAGTTTGCGCGGCGACGCCGCAGGAGGAGCTTAAGGTCGCTCACCCGGAAAGCCCCGGTGACGACAGCGGCGAGGCCATAGACGACGACCCCGCTGCTGACCAGTGCGGCCATGGCGGCAAGGCGGATGACCCAAGTGCCCTGAACATAGGGCATGACCAGCCCTTGCCCCGCCCACAGTACCGCGCCCATCGCCACAGCGGCCAGCGCCAGCCGCCAGACGCGGCGCTTCAACCGCGCATCAGCCACGAAATGCCCGCGCTTTGCCAGCGTGACATAGAGCAGCACGACATTGACGGTGGAGGCCAGCGCGGTGGCCAGCGGCGGCCCCATGTGGCGCAGCGGCACGATCAGCAAGAGATTGCCGACAAGGTTCACCGCCATCGAAATCATCGCAAAGCGCAACGGCGTTTTCGTGTCCTGCCGGGCATAGAAGCCTGGCGTCAGGACTTTGACCAGAATGTAGCTGGGCAGGCCGATGGAAAAGGCCGCCAGCGCCTGCGCGGTGTAGAACGTGTCGGTCGCATCAAATTTGCCATAGCCGAACAGCGCCGCCGTGATCGGCACGCCGCACAGCACCAGCGCCACGGTGGCAGGCAGGGTGAGCAGCAGCGCCAGTTCCATGCCGCGGTTTTGCGTATCCATCGCGGCTGCTTCCTCGCCCCCGCCCAACTGGCGCGAGATCGTGGGCAGAAGCACGGTGCCAAGGCCAATGCCGATCAGGCCCAAGGGCAACTGATTCAGCCGGTCTGCCATGTAGATATAAGTGACCGAGCCTGCATCGAGCAGCGATGCGGCAAGGGCTGTGGATACGACGAGGTTGATCTGCACCGCGCCCGCCCCTGCTGCAGCGGGCAGGATCAGTTTGAGCAAGGCGCGCACTTCGGGCGAAAGGCGCGGGGCGCGCAGCTTCAGGCTGACGCCATTGCGGCGGCAGGCCAGTGCCAGCCACGCCAATTGCAATGCGCCCGATACCGAAACGCCAATCGCCTGATTGCGCGCGGTGACCAGCGGATCGTCGGAATGGAAGCCCAATAGCGCGACGATCAGCGTGACATTCAGCAGGATCGGTGCCGCTGCATTGACCCAGAATTTCTGCAGCGAATTCAATATGCCGCCCAGCAGCGACACCAGACTGATCAGCATCAGATAGGGGATCGTCCAGCGCGACAGTTCCACCGCATAGGCAAATTGCGCCTCGCTTACCCCGTTGAAGCGGCCTGACAGCACGAGCGTGACCGGCCAGGCAAAGACCTCAAGCAGGACGGTCATCACCAGCAGCACCGGCAGCAACACGGCCAGCGCGGCTTCTGCAAAGTCCAGCCCATCGCGTAGGCCCTTGCCCTCAGGGTCGGCCACGCGCTTGTTGAACATCGGGATGAAGGCTGAGGAAAACGCGCCCTCGGCAAAGAGCGCGCGGAACATGTTGGGCAGGCGGAACGCGACGAGAAATGCGTCCGACGCAAAGCCCGCGCCGACATAGCGCGCAAACAGACTGTCGCGCACCAGCCCGAGGATGCGGCTGGCCAGGGTCAGGCTGCCGATGGAGCCGATGGCCTTGACGAGGTTCATGGCGCTTGGCTTGCATCCTTCGACAGGCTCAGGATGAGCGGAGGGTGGCTTGCATCCTTCGACAGGCTCAGGATGAGCGAGCTGGGGGTGGGAACCTTTGTCAGGTTCAGGTCGAGCGCATCTTGCGCACTATTCCCAAACCCGCTCGCCCTGAGCCTGTCGAAGGGCGCTGGCGCTGCGCCTGTCACAAGGCGCAGCGGGTGCTTCGACAAGCTCAGCATGAGCGGGGTCGGGACGGAATCAGGCCTGACCTGCTGGCGTTGCTTCTGCCGTGGCCTGTGCCTGCGCCAGCTGCTGGATGTACAAGCCGTTGAAATCGATCGGTTCAAGCAGCAGCGGCGGATAGCCCAGATCGCGCACAGCATCGGCAATGACGCGGCGGGCGAAGGGGAAGAGGATGCGCGGGCCTTCGGCAAACAGGAACGGGTGCGCCTGCTCTTCCGGCACGTTGCGCATGCCAATCAACCCGCAATAGGCGAGTTCAACAATGAAGGCAGTGCCCTGCGGCCCCTTCGACGTGATGTTGATCTTCAGCTCGATTTCATGAATCTCAGTCTGGATCGAGCGAGCAGAAATGTTGAAATCCACAGCCATTTCAGGAACATCGGTCCACTGATAAGAATCAGGCGCATTCGGATTTTCAACCGAGAGGTCTTTCACATATTGCGAGATCAGGCCGATGGCAGGCGAAGTATCTTCCCCGTTCGGAACGGGGCCATCAAGGTTGAGATTCGAGATGATGTTGCCTTCGTCGGCCATGTGAGACGTCTTTCTGAACAGGTTTTCCTTGCCCGGCGCGCCTAGCACCGTGGCGTTTCCCCCGCAATCCGCCTTTGCCGTTGCACCGGGCATTCTCGCAGGGCCCGAATCCGTGGTACTCCACCCTTGCCAGCACCCTTATTCGCAGCGCAAAGACCGCGACCGGGCCGAAAATTCGCCCACGTGATCCGCCCAAAGGGCCATGCACACGTTGTTCATTTGTAATCCGTACTTATTTGAGGCAGGTTGGCTTGACGCCGTTCGCCCAAAACGGGCGAGCGGGCAGTATCGGGAACTTGCGCGTGATTGTTCAGATTGTGATCCTGGCGATGATTGCGGCCTTTCTGGGCCTGCGTCTCTATTCCGTCCTCGGCCGCAGGCCCGAGCATGACGAGGAGCCGATGCGCCGCCGGATCGAACAGCCCGATCCTTCGGCACAGAACCGGCAGCCACCGGCTGCGCGCAGCCTTGAAGGCGGTCAAGCCGGTGCGCGTCCGCGTGATTTGACGCAGTCTGAGCCAAATACTTTCGACAACAGCGCCGAAGCTGGCGTGCGCGCCATCATCGCCGCCGACCGCCGGTTTGACCTTGCCCAGTTCCTCGCCGGGTCAAAGGCTGCCTATGCCATGGTGCTCGAAGCGTTCTGGCGGGGCGACAAGGACGAACTGCGCCAGCTTTGCGACGACGACGTGTTCGCCGGGTTCGAATCGGCGATCGACGCCCGCGTTGCTGCCGGGGAAACGATTCATGCGCGAGTCATCCGGATTGAAGAGGCCCGCATCGTGGCCGCTTCGATCGAGGCGAAGACGGCGCGCATCACCGTACGGTTCCTTGCCGATATCGCTTCGGTCACGCGCGATTCGGAAGGCCACGTGATTGCAGGTTCGCTGGACGATGCAGTCGAAACGCGCGACCTTTGGACGTTCCGCCGCGACATTACGGCCCGCGATCCCGATTGGCTGCTTGACGAAACCGACGAGGCCTGAGCCTCGACGCACACCGTGGGCGGTAATTTTTCAAGGTTTGGTAAAGGCAAGAGCGCTGCGGTCATCGCGGCGCTCTTTCTGCTTGGCGGCTGTTTGCGGCTCGTGCCCGAAACGCGCGCGCCGCGCCCGGCGGTGCCATCACGCCCTGTCACCACCGTACCAACTGCAGCCCTTGCCGGGGTATCCAGAGGTCCGGTTGTGGCCGGACTTGGCTTCAAGGGCGACAATGCGGCGTTGGCCTTGCGCAGTTTCGTAGTTTCCTGTCCGCGCCTAACAAAGCGGGCCGACACATCAGGGCTGACGCAACCATCCGATTGGGCACCGGCCTGCGCCGCTGCCGCCGGATGGCCAGCGGGAGACGCGGCACGGTTCTTTGCCACCTATTTCGAAAGCGCAGAGGTGGCAGGTGGCGCGGCCTTTGCCACAGGATACTTTGAGCCGGAAATCGCCGGAGTGCGCGCGCGGCAGCCGGGCTATGACGTGCCGGTCTATGCTCTGCCGCCGGATCTGGTGCGCGCGCGGCCCGGTGATGCGAGGCCTCTGCCCGATGGGCGAATGCCGCTGGGCCGGTATGACGAAGCGGGCGTGTTTACCGCATACTGGGACCGTGCACAGATCGAGGCAGGCGCGCTGGCAGGCCGGGGGCTGGAAATCGGCTGGGCGGCCGATCCGGTTGAGATGTTCTTCTTGCAGATCCAAGGGTCTGGCCGGTTGCGCGCGCCCGATGGCAGTGTGATCCGCATCGGTTATGCCGGACAGAACGGCTATGATTACACCGGCATCGGCACGCTGATGCGCGAACGCGGGCTGATCGGCAGCGGGCCGGGGCAATACGATGGGTCGCTGCAGGGCATACAGCGCTACTTGCGCGAGAACCCGGTAGAAGGCCGCCGATTGATGCAGCAGAACCGCAGCTTCGTGTTCTTTCGCGAATTGAGCGGGCCGGGGCCAGTGGGGGCGCTGAATGTGCCGGTGACCGGGCAGGCGACCGTGGCGGTGGACCCGGCCTTTGTGCCGCTCGGCGCGCCGGTGTGGCTGCAGCTTGATCAGGCTGAGGCCAACGGACTGTGGGTGGCGCAGGACACCGGCGGGGCGATCAAAGGCGCCAACCGGTTTGACACGTTCTGGGGCGCAGGGGCCGAGGCTCGGCGCATTGCTGGCGGCATGAGCGCGCGCGGGCGGGCGCTGATCCTGCTGCCAAAGGGCGTGCTGGCGCGGCTGGAGCAGCGCTGATGCGGGCGCCGAGGGGCCTGTCTGCGGCAGAGGCGGAACTGTGGCAGAAAGTGGCCGCGACGATCACGCCGATCCATCCGGTGCGGCCCAAGGCGAAAGCCGCCGAAGTGATTGCATTGGCTCCGCCAGTGGCTGCACCCCCGCCAAAGCGGATCAAGGGGCGCGTTCCGCCGCCACTGCCCGCGCCTGCACCCTCCCCGACAGCGGCCAAGCGCCCACTGGAAGCGCATGGGCTGGATTCAAGCTGGGAGCGCAAGCTGGCGCGCGGTGCGATTGCGCCGGACGTGACGATCGACCTGCACGGCATGGGGCTGGACGCCGCGCATGCCCGGCTCAACGCCAGCATTGCCCAGGCGCTGGCGATGGGCGCGCGCGTGATGCTGCTGATCGCGGGCAAACCGCGCCCGCATGATGCGACAGACGCCCGGGGAAACCAGCGCGG
>JBEQBV010000107.1:0-12051 GCA_041639635.1 Novosphingobium sp. | reverse complement strand
CTTCAGGAATCGCTGATTGCTCCGGCATCAGCGGCTGAAGAGCATGCTGCCGAACTGGCGCAAGGACCGGAAGCGGCCATCGGTGATGATCCGCTGGCAGCAGTCGAGGGCGAAACCCACGGCCTTGATGCTGATGCCGGTGATTACCTGATCAAGGGCGACGACGAGGCCTGAGCCTCGGACTTGACCTGACGGAGACAAACCCCGCCGGAGCGATCCGGCGGGGTTTTGTTTATCCTGTTGCGCAGATTTATCCTTGTTTTACTTTACCCTAAGCAATCGGCGAAACACCGCTGCACGCCGAAATTAACCCTGATCGCATAGACTTTCGGAATTACACTTTCCGCAAGGAACCCGTCCATGATCAGGGAACGTACTGCTGTCGGGGCCAAGATTGTCCTCAGCATGATAATAGCGGCAATCGTGCTGGCAGCATGTGCCATTGGCTATATCCGTTTTGGCGGGCCACTGCATCGCCAGAACCTGCTGCAGGATGAACTGCTTGCAGACATTCTGCCGCCTCCGGCTTTTGTGGTCGAACCCTATCTCCACACAACCTGGGCAATCGCCGATCCGGCCCATGCCAGCGAGGCTGCAGCGGCACTGGCCGAAGAGCATGACCTGTTCGAACAGCGCAAACGCTACTGGGCCACCGCACCGGTGCCCGACGAACTGCGCAAGGAGGTCGCTTCAACGATTGGCAGGGCAGACAGCTTTTGGGCGGCGCTGGAAAGTCGCTTTTTGCCAGCCATGAAGGCAGGCGACATGGCAACCATGCAGCGCGTTCACACAGAAGAATTGACGCCCGCCTATCGCAAGCAGCACGACGCCGTAACCCATCTCGTGTCGGAATCAGGCAAATACCGCGCGGGCCTGATGGATTTCGCGCAGACTCTGGTGGTATCGCTGCTCTCGCTATTTGCAATTGTTGCGCTGGTCATTCTTGCCATCGTGCATGGGGCGAGCCGCATGATCCGTAACAAAGTGGTTGGCCCACTGGTGCAGACCGCACATGTGATGGAGCAAATGGCCGAAGGAGATTACATGGTATCTATCGAAGGGGCCGAACGGCAGGACGAGATCGGCATCATGGCCCGCGCGATGGCGATATTCCGCAGCAATGGCGCAGCGCGCCAGAAGGCTGAAAATGACCAGCGCGAAGTCGTTGCCGCGCTGTCGTCCGGCCTTGATTGTCTGGCGCGTCAGGATCTTGAGTATCGCATCAACACGGCATTTCCTGATGGCTACGAAGAATTGCGCCAGAACTACAACAAGGCTTGCGATGCGCTTTCGTCGGCGATGCGGACGGTTCGTGTCGGTGCATCCAGCGTTTTGAGTTCCATTTCTGAAATCGGCGCAGCAACCGATGATCTGGCGCTGCGCAACGAACAGCAGGCCTCAAGTCTGGCCGAAACGGCAGGCGCCATGGATGGTGTGACAGGGAGCGTGCGCGAGACCGCTATTGGCGCAAAGCGCGTGCAGGATGCTATCGCTGCAGCCCAGGATCAGGCCCATGCTGGTGGTGAAGTCGTGCGGCAGGCCGTGGCTGCGATGGATCAGATCGAAGCGTCAGCGCATGAAATCAGCCAGATCACTACGGTGATCGATGGTATTGCCTTCCAGACCAATCTGCTCGCGCTGAATGCCGGGGTCGAGGCTGCACGGGCTGGTGAATCGGGCAAGGGCTTTGCCGTTGTTGCCACAGAAGTGCGGGCACTGGCACAGCGCTCTGCCGAAGCGGCGCAGAACATCAAAAACTTGATTGAAAACAGCACAAGTCAGGTTGGCCAAGGCGTCCGCCTTGTGGGAGAAACCGGGGAGCGGCTTACCGGCATTGTCGATCAGATTGCCAGCGTTGATGGGCTGGTCACCCGTATTGCCGTTGCTGCGGCCAGCCAGGCTGAAAGCCTCTCACAGGTTAACGCCGCTGTTGCCGAAATGAACCGCATGACGCAGGCCAACGCCGCCATGGTGGAGCAATCCTCGGCAGCAACGCGCAGCCTGTCAAACGAAGCGCGGGCGCTAACCGATCTGGTCGAAGGCTTCAGGACGCGGGATACTGCCTCGCGCCCCGGGCAGATCAGCAATCCCGAGAGCGTACGCCGTTCTTCCGCGATGGAAGACGCACGGCCCATGCTGGTACCGGTCCGCTACGGCACCTGACGCAACAAGGCCCGGCTTGTTTGCGCAAGCCGGGCCTTGTGAAGGGATTTGGAGCGAGTGGTTTCAGCGGCCCTTGCGGTGCTCACCCTTGACCCAGCGCACTGTACCCGACGATGCGCGCATGACCACGCTTTCCGTGGTCATCACCCCGTTTTTGTGGACCTTCACGCCAGCGAGGAGCGAGCCGTCGGTTACGCCGGTTGCGGCAAAGATGCAGTCGCCCTTGGCCAGTTCCTTCAGGTCATACTGCTTGTTCAGGTCTTCGATGCCCCACTTGCGGGCACGGGCCTTCTCGTCCTCGTTACGGAACAGCAGGCGGCCCTTGAACTGCCCGCCTACGCACCGCAGTGCTGCTGCTGCGAGAACGCCCTCAGGAGCGCCGCCGGTGCCCATGTACATGTCGACGCCGGTGTCCTCGTTGGTCACCGCGATCACGCCGGCCACGTCTCCGTCCGGGATCAGCTTGATGCCGCAGCCCAATGCGCGCAGTTCATCGATCAGCGCGGAGTGGCGCGGACGATCAAGCACGCAGACATTGATGTCGCCCGGAGCCACACCTTTGACCGCAGCAACAGCCTTGACGTTTTCGGTCGGCGACTTGTCGAGATCAATGATGCCTTCGGGGTAACCGGGGCCAACTGCGAGCTTGTCCATATAGACGTCCGGCGCGTTGAGCAGGCCGCCTTCTTCAGCCACGGCAAGCACAGCAAGCGCGTTCGGCCCGTCCTTGGCGGTGATCGTTGTGCCTTCCAGCGGATCGAGCGCGATGTCGATCTTCGGGCCCTTGCCGGGTGCTGCGCCGACCTTTTCACCGATGTAGAGCATTGGCGCTTCGTCACGCTCGCCCTCACCGATCACGACGGTGCCGTCCATGTATAATTCGTTGAACGCCGCGCGCATCGCTTCGACAGCAGCAGCGTCAGCCGCCTTTTCATCGCCACGGCCGATCAGCCGCGATGCACCGATGGCGGCAGCTTCGGTCACGCGGACCATTTCGAGCACGAGCACGCGGTCCAGAACTTGGGACGCGGGAACCTGGGATGCGGCGGGGTTGGTGGTCTGGTCGGTCACGTTGGCTCCAGCTTGGTCTTGTGGTGACGGGTAGGTGCGATAATTCTCTATCGGTTCAGCCATTGTGCAGCATTAAACCGGCAAGTCCGGCTCGACGGCGCACTGGGACTGTGCAAACGTATGCACTATTCATCGAGTGACATCTTGTGCTCGTGCAGTTGGCATTGCGTTGCACAGATGACATTGGTGTGACTTGGCACTAGCCGCGAGGGACCGGTCTTGTCGAGACGGACAGTAACAGTTCTGACAGTCTTTACGCTTCTTTTTGGGGCTTCTTCTGCCATGGCCCAGCAATCTGCAGCGCCCAGCGGCGGTGCGGTGCAGGGGCCAGCGGCACCAAACGCTGCACAATCCGATGCAGAACTTGCCAGAAACCTGCTTGCCACATCGCAGACTCAGCGTTGCAGACCCATGCAGCGCTCGGATGGAACCATCGTGGTTTGCGGCGGCAAGGAGGCGAGCGAGCGTGAGCGCATCCCGCTGCGCGATGAAACCGATGGCGCGCAATCGACCGACACCGGTGTGCCCCGCGCGCCCAATGTTTCGGGCCTGCGCGATTGCAGCCGTGGCTGCATTGGCCTTGGCGGCGTGCCACCGCCGATGTACTACTTTGATATCAAGGCCCTGCCACCACCGCCGCCCGGATCGGACGCGGATCGCATTGCCAAGGGAGAGATACCGGCGCCCTGAAGCGCCGGCTATCCTCATTCCCCCAGAATGTGCATGACCAGCGGCGGATCGGCCAGTGCGGCTGAGCCATCGAGCAGCCGCAGCGCCTCGGCAATCGCGCTTTCCGGTCCTTCGTGCGTGACCATCGCCACCATGACCTGTGCGTTGTCCGAATTGCCCTTCTGGATCAGGCTCTCGATCGAAACGCCCGCATCGCGCATGGCGGCGGTGATTTCGGCCAGCACACCGGGGCGGTCGGCCACGTTGAAGCGGATATAGGCCTTGCCGCGGCGGTGCCCGGTTTCGGCAGGAGCGGCATTGTCGAGTTCAGCCACCGGAATCGAGAACGGCGCACCGATATCACCGCGCGCAATGTCGATAAGGTCGGCCACCACGGCGCTTGCCGTCGGGCCATCGCCCGCACCGGCACCCTGAAACAGCAGGCGGCCCACAAAGTTGCCTTCGGCCACAACCGCGTTGGTCGCGCCATCGACATGGGCCAACGGATGATCGCGATGCACCAGATGCGGATGCACGCGCTGGAACAGGCGGCGGTTGCCCGCAGCGTCAATCTCGGTCTCGGCCATACCAATCAGGCGGATGTAATAGCCCAGCGCATCGGCCTGCGCGATATCTGCAGCAGCCACGCGGCGGATGCCGGTCGCGGCCACCGGCTTGAAATCTACCGCCGTGCCGAACGCGATGGATGAAAGGATCGACAGCTTGTGCGCCGCATCAATGCCGTCGATGTCAAAGCTCGGGTCGGCTTCGGCATAGCCCTTGGCCTGCGCCTCGGCCAGAACGTCGCCAAAATCGCGCCCGGTATCTTCCATGGTGGAAAGGATGTAATTGCAGGTGCCGTTGAGAATGCCGTAGACCCGCGCAATCTCGTTGGCGGCGACGCCTTCTTTCAGGCCCTTGATCACCGGAATGCCGCCTGCCACTGCCGCTTCGAACTTCAGCGCCACCTTGGCCGCTTCGGCCTTGGTCGCCAGTTCCACGCCGTGGTGCGCGATCATCGCCTTGTTGGCCGTGACCAGCGCCTTTCCGGCTTCAAATGTCGTGCGCGCAAGCGCCAGTGCCGGGCCATCTGCCCCGCCGACCAGTTCGACCACGACATCCACATCGGGCCGTTCGCCCAGGATGACCATGTCGTCCTCCCAAGCGTAGCGCGAAACGTCAAAGCCGCGGTCCTTGCCCCGGTTGCGCGCGCTGACGGTGGTGATCACGATTGGCCGCCCGGCACGCCGCGCGATCAGGCCAGCATTGGCCTCGATCAACCGGATCACTCCACCGCCCACCGTGCCAAGCCCGGCCAGCGCGATGCGCAAAGGTTCGCTCATGTCAGTCCCGTCTGCTGAAAAGTGCAAGAATCTGCGCGCCGGGCCTTAGGCGACAGTGCGCAGCGGGGCAACATCCGCGTTTGCAATGGGCGGGAAGGTTATTGCGGCACTGCAGGACGGCTGCGCGAACATTCGCCAAGTTCATCGATCACAAAGGCATAATCTTGCGCTGCCGCGCGGATCTGGTCTGCGCTGCCGGAAAGGCTGGCTCCCGGCGGCAATGCGCGCGGCAGAAAGCACGCAAGCCTGTACCATGTCAGCGTGTCGCGCTCGGGTGGGCGTGCGGCCTGATCCACGATCTCCGAAAGACTTACCCCCCACGATTTTGGCATGCCGGGGCGGCGCACGATTGAAATAGAGACCGGCGCGTTGTTCTCGGTCTGCAGAAAAACCTGCGTTTCGCCTTCCCCCACCAGATTGCCCGGAACATAAAGCACCTCGCGCACGCCTTTGATGCGCGGCGGGGCGTCAGGCGAAAGCAGGTCGGTCAGGATCGTGCGGGTACGCATTTCCGTGCTGCCCGACCACGGGATTTGCGCCCCGCCATCGACAAGGCGCAGTTCGCCCGCGCGTCCAGGCACTGTGCGGGCAAACAGAAGCACGACCTGCTTCTTGAGCTTTGGCACCTTACCCTTGGCATCAAGTGGCACATCGGCAAGATAACGGACTGTTTCTCCCAGGGCAGGTCCGCTCAAAACCGTCTGCGTCCGCGCCTCGATCAACACGCGGGCCATGCCTGGCGCAAGACCGGGTGCCTGTTCGGGCTTGAGCCTGCTTGCTTTTCTGATCTGCGCGCGCAGGACGAGTTCCGATGCTTCGGCAAGGTTTGCCAGATCGGCGTAAGTCAATGAGCCATCGATCGCTGCCGTGTCACCGCTTGCATCGCTGCGAATCACTGCATTCTGTGCAAGCGCCGAACTACCACCGAATCCGACGCAAGCACTGGCGGCAATGGCAGCGACAAACGCGAGAAGCACGGTAAACTTGGGGGCAGACTTGGGCATTCTTGCATCTCCGATTGGCACCTGCATCGGCAGCCGCCCTTTGTTTCCCGCCAGTTTCAGCCAGCGCAACCCTGAATCGTTAGTTAACCGATAAAGCATTTGCGCGGCTTTGGCTTCGCCGTTAAAGATGCACCCGTTCGGGCAATCCAAAAACAAGCAGCCCGACGCTTGCCGCCGCCAAACCCCCTGGTTTGATGTCGGCGGACCGGGTTGCCGGCAGGGTGGATTGAATTTTGCTGGATTGGCCTGCGGGTGGGACGGTGATCCCATGCGTGCGGCACCTCCATGATGCAGGTCGCATTTGCGGCCCGTGTCTTGGTGGGCGATCAGGAGTATTGGAGCTGAATGGCATACGCTGACCAACAGATGAGCGGTAACAAGATCACCGCGCTCATCATCGTTGCGATTCTTCATGTCGCCGTCGGCTACGCGCTTGTCACAGGGCTCGCGTACGAGGCGATACAGAAGGTCAAGGAAGTAACCTCGGCGGTCAACATCGAGGAAGAGAAGCCGCCGGAGGAGCCGCCACCGCCGCCACCTCCCAAGCAGGATCAACCGCCCCCGCCGATCGTCGCGCCTCCGCCGCCGATCAGCTTTAATGCGCCGGCTCCGCAGGTGCAGACGGTCAATGAAGCGCCTCCGATCCCGGCACCACCGGCACCGGTTGCCCTTCCTGCACCGCCTGCTGCCCCGCCGCCGCCGCGTTTCACGCCGAAGGCTGCCGTGCCGAAGGGCAACCCCGGCAATTGGGCGACGTCCAACGATTACCCCTCGCGTGCGCTTCGCGAAGAGCGTGAAGGGACCACGGGTTTCCGTGTAACCATTGGTACTGATGGCAAGGTTACGGACTGCCAGGTTACCCGCTCGTCGGGCAGCCCGGATCTGGACGAAGCTGCGTGTTCCAACATCCGTCGTCGTGCGCGTTTCGCGCCTGCTACTGATGGAGACGGGAACCCGACCACCGGTTCATATTCGAACTCGATCCGTTGGGTCATTCCGAAGGACTAACGTCCGCATGGGCTGATCCGGTGGAAACGTCTCACCGAATGGCACGGAAGCCTGCTCAAACGGCTTTCACGCACTTTGATTTGAATTGAAGAGGAAGACTCGCAATGTCCATCTACACTCTGGCTGCTGCTGCCGCTGGCGCTGCGCCGCAGAACAAGTTCGGTTTCGCCGAAGCGCTCGAGCAGGGCGGTTTCATCGCCTACGCCACTGTCGTGATCTTGGGTATCATGTCGTTCGGTTCGTTCTTCATCTTGTTCACCAAGTTCTTTGAACAGAACAAGATCCTTGGCCAGTACAAGAACATCCGCTCGACCTTCTGGAAGGCACCGACCCTTCGTGAAGGTGCCACCAAGCTCGAAAAGAACTCGGCATGGCGCCAGCTCGTCGAAGACGGCATCGCCGCTGAAGACCAGCACTCGAAGATGACTGATGCTCTCGAAGCACACGACTGGCTGCACGGCTCGCTCGCTCGCTCGGAAGCTGCTATCAACTCGAAGCTTGCTGGCGGTCTGCCCTTCCTCGCAACCGTGGGCGCTACCTCGCCGTTCATCGGTCTGTTCGGAACCGTGGTCGGCATCTATCGCGCTCTGATCAACATCGGTCTTGCAGGGTCGGCTTCGATCGACAAGGTCGCAGGTCCGGTCGGTGAAGCTCTGATCATGACCGCGCTTGGTCTGCTCGTGGCTGTGCCTGCCGTGCTTGCCTACAACTGGCTCCAGGCTCGCAACAAGAAGATCGCCGAACTGCTCTCGGGCTTCTCGACCGACGTTCTTGCGAACATCACGTCGAAGGGCGCTGTGAAGCCTGCCGTTACGGCTGCTCCGGCAACCCCGGCTGCACCGGTGAAGAAGTAATCATGAAGACGGGCCGACTGTTCGCAGATGGCCCCATTCCGGAAACGCGGGACTTCCGCCGGAGCATCGCCTCACAGAGGCAGCTCCGGCACCTTCCGCGGATCATAACGGACAGGATGTAACACATGGCAATGTCTGTAGGCGGCGGTGGCGGAGAAGAACGCCCGATGTCCGACATCAACACCACACCGCTCGTGGACGTGATGTTGGTGCTGCTGATCATCTTCCTCATCGCGGTGCCGGTCGCGATCCAGACCGTTGAAAAGCTTAAGGTGCCGGTCCTTCCCAGCGAGGAATCGCAGGACAAGGTCGAAAACCTGATGCTCTCGGTGGTTTCTACCGACGATGCAGGTCGCAGCCCGAAGGAGCCCGGTTATGCTGGCTCCTCGCGCTCTGGCCAGTGCCGCGTCTACTTCAACAACACGACCCCGGTCGACAACACCGAGCTTTACCAGAAGGCTTTCGATCGTCTTGATGCGATCGTGAAGCGTGAAGGCGGGGCCGAGAACATCGATCCGGAAAAGATCCCTGAAGTGCATATCCGTGGCGACATTAACGTGCCGTGGAAGTGCATCGCAGGTGCTATCTACAACGTGCAGTCAGCTGGCTATCCGAAGGTCGGCTTCATCTCTACCCCGGTCGATCCGAACGGCTAAACCCCGCCTCCGACCGGACCAGAGAGCGAACAGGAGTTAAAATCATGGGAATGAGCGCCGGTAAAGGCGATGACGAACCGATGATGGAAATGAACACGACGCCGTTGATCGACGTCATGCTCGTTCTCCTCATCATGTTCATCATCACCATCCCCGTGGCCACCCACGCGGTGAACATCGACCTTCCGCAGCCGTCGCCGCCGAACCCGAACCAGACGGTGGACCCGATCAAGAACAAGCTGATCCTGAACAACGCAGGTCAGATTCTGTGGAACGGGGTTCCTACCACGGAAGGTCAGCTGGTTTCGCTGTTGCAGGCCACAAAGGGCATGGACCCAGAGCCGGAACTCCAGTTCCAGCCTGAGGAATACGCCAGCTATGAGATCGCGAACCGCGTGATGAAGATCATCACCGATTCAAAGGTCACGAAGTTCGGCTTCGTGGGCAACGAGAACTTCGCCACTTTCCAGAAGGCCGGCGAATAACTCAAAGTCTGCACTGACTGCGAATCTGAAAAGAGGGGGGCGGAGAAATCCGCTCCCTTTTTTGTTTGTCAGCCTTTGGCCTGCCGAGTTGCTTCGATAATCGCGATCACTTGATCCTCGCGCTCTTGCCATGGCCCTGAGATGCGCTCCCATCGCACACCTGCATCCAGCAGTATCGCTTCGGCGAGTTCGGCAAACTGCGCGCGTCTGTGATCTTCGCCGAAGAACCGCGTGCCGTCTCCGATCCACGGCACATCGGCTGCAAACAGCAAGTAGATGTCCGCCTTCGGGTAGGTCATCAATTCCGGCGGAGTGTCGCTGAACAACATCTGCGCCCACGCGGCGGTCATGAGCGGATCGGTGTCCAACAGCAGCACATCCGGCTGAAGCAACGCCGCGGCCCGCGTCGCTGCGGCATGGCCCTCTGCAATGGCCAGCAGATCATCCATGCCGATGTCAGTGCCCCGCGCCTCGCAATAGTCCCGCCCATATTCGGCCACGACCGGCCAGCCAAACCGAGCGTTCAGCCGCGCAGCCATCACCGATTTCCCGGTGCTCTCCGCGCCATGAAAGCAAACCGTCAACATCGGCGCGCCGCCTTGGTCCATTCCCGCAAACCCAGCACGGACATCACCAGGAATGCGCCATAAAGCCCAGCCAGAAGAGGCAGATCGCGCGTAAAGTAAAGCGCGATGGCCGCAACGTCGATCACCACCCACAGAATCCAATTCTCGATCCGGCGCAGTGACAGAAGCACCTGCGCGGCGATGCTTCCGCCAGCTATGACAGAATCCGCAAAGGGCATCGCCGCATCAGTAAACCGGTGCAGCAACCAGCCGAGCGAAAGGCTGAGCGTGACCGTAACCAGTAACCACAACAGGCGCGCCTGTCCGCTCATCCAGCCGACCGGAACACTATCCTGACTCGTACCTTTGAATTGCAGCCATCGCCACCAACCCCAAAGATTTGCTGCAAAGAAGAACGCCTGCAGTCCGGTTTCGGCATAGAGTCGCGCGCCGAACAGAACGATCCCGGTGCATGTGACAGAACCCAGCGCGAACGCAAAATTCCAGACTGATCGCCGGACCAGCAAGGCAATGTTGGCCAGACCCAGAAGGCTCGCAACAATCTCGAAGGAATTCAACGCTCTGTCGCTCCTGCCATGCCGCTATGCGCATCCTTGCGCCGCGCGCGGATTGTTGGTGAACTTGCCACTTTAAAACGCTGCCACACCACCGCAGGAGCTTAGGCGACTAACGGCGTCGAACCGCGAACTCTGGATGATCAGCAACGTCTGTCGTGCCCGAAACCTCGTTCTCCTGCCGTGCTACCCGCACGCCGTCTATCAGGCTCGATGGAATCGGCCCCGGCGTCGATGGCACCTTCATAGGCGGCAGGGGTGTGTTCGGGCCGTCCCCCGCTCGCTCCGCGGTGCGCGATAAGGACCGGTTGCAGGATCCGGGCCAGGATTTGGGCCGCAAATTTTGTTGGGTTCTGAAGTGCACCTAGAAGCACCAAGACGACCCGTAACGGCCGCAACCTCATCCCAAGGCGCATTCCCAGTCCACTTCCTTGAAGCCCACAAGGACTCCACCCTTATGCTCCAGAATTGGCCGCTTGATGACAGAAGTATGCTCAGCCAAGACCGCCGCCGCCCCCGCCCCACCTAGCGCTACCTTCTGCGCATCGTCCAGTTTGCGGTAGGTCGTGCCCGACTTGTTCACCACTTTGTCCAACCCGGCCACCGCGATCCAATCCGCGATCATTAAAGGGT
The DNA here is from genome assembly GCA_041639635.1 of Novosphingobium sp. Classification (GTDB taxonomy): domain Bacteria; phylum Pseudomonadota; class Alphaproteobacteria; order Sphingomonadales; family Sphingomonadaceae; genus Novosphingobium. The sequence continues at coordinate 1,024 of JBEQBV010000107.1, read as the reverse complement.
CTGCGCCCTGCTTCTTGTAATCGTGGAAAGTGTAGGCGATTCCCTTGGAATCCAGCCAGTTGCGCGCCTTTTTCACCGTGTCGCAATTGGGAATGCCGTAAATCGTGATGCTCATGTCTCGTCTCGCCTGAAGTAATGCACCCGCGTGGGTGTGCCTGCGAACAGGGTGTAGCTTTCGTAGTATTCCGCACGGCCTTTGCCTTGCATTTCAGCATGATGCGCCACCCGCCGCCATGCCAGCGCGGCGTCTTCGTCGGCCCATTCGGAAAGCGCAATCACCTCGCCATCGTCGGCGGTGTAGGATTTGAAGCCAAGGGAGCCCGGTTGCTGCGCCGCAAGCTGTTCCATCGCCTCGGCATCGCGCGAATAAGCCACCACATCGATGTCGGCACGTTTGCGGTTGCGGAAGACGACGAGGAACATGGCGTTGCGATAGCGCGGCCCAGCCAGCGCGCAAAGGTGGACTTTTCCGTGCATCTGAGACAAAGCGCTCCCTCATGAGCCTCAACAGTTTCGGTCACCTTTTCCGTTTCACCACCTGGGGCGAAAGCCATGGGCCTGCGCTGGGCGCGGTGGTGGATGGGTGCCCTCCGGGGCTGGCCTTAAGCGAGGCGGATATCCAGCCGTTCCTTGATGCGCGGCGCCCCGGCCAATCGCGCTTTACCACGCAGCGGCAGGAGCCGGATCAGGTCCGCATCCTTTCGGGCGTGTTTGAAGGCCGCACCACCGGCACGCCGATCAGCCTGATGATCGAAAACGTGGACCAGCGATCAAAGGACTATGGCGATGTCGCCAAGGCCTATCGCCCCGGCCATGCCGACTATGCCTATGACGCCAAGTACGGCTTCCGCGATTATCGCGGCGGCGGGCGCTCCTCTGCGCGCGAGACGGCGGCGCGGGTGGCGGCGGGCGGTGTGGCGCGGCTGGTCCTGCCCGAAGTGCAGATCCTTGCGTGGGTCAGCGAGATTGGCGGCGACGCGATCGATATGGCCAATTTCGATGCCGCGCAGATCGGCCAGAACCC
>JBEQBV010000106.1:0-12062 GCA_041639635.1 Novosphingobium sp. | reverse complement strand
TCCAGCACGTCGATGAAGTTGGTGCCGTTGACCGGGTCACCGCCGATGCCCACAGCCGTGGTCTGGCCAAGGCCGATGTTCGATGTCTGGAAAACCGCTTCATAGGTCAGCGTGCCCGAGCGCGAAACCACGCCGACCGAACCTTCCTTGAAGATCGAACCGGGCATGATGCCGATCTTGCACTGGTTCGGCGTCAACACGCCGGGGCAGTTCGGCCCGATCAGGCGGCTCTTGGAACCGACCAGCGCGCGCTTGACCTTCACCATGTCCATCACCGGGATACCCTCGGTGATGCACACGATCAGTTCCATCTCGGCATCGATGGCTTCGAGGATCGAATCCGCGGCGAACGGCGGCGGCACATAGATGCACGATGCGGTCGCGCCCGTGGCGTGCTTGGCTTCGGCGACGGTGTTGAAGTTGGGCAAGCCGATGTGCGTCGTGCCGCCCTTGCCGGGGGTCACGCCGCCGACCATCTGCGTGCCGTAAGCCAGCGCCTGTTCGGTGTGGAACGTGCCGGTGGCACCGGTCATGCCCTGCGTGATGACCTTGGTATTCTTGTCGATGAGAATGCTCATTGATCAACTCCTGAGCTTGAATTTGCGTCCCCGCGAAGGCGGGGACCTCGTGAGGCCGGGCAAGTCGTAGCTGACCGGCCCGAGGCCCCCGCTTTCGCGGGGGCGCAATCTCTTGAATGCTTAGGCGAGGCTGCTATCGATGCCCTTGCAGGCTTCCAGCAGTTCCTTGACCGCATCGACCGAAACCTGAAGGCCAGCCTTGGCTTCAGCGTCGAGTTCGATCTCGATCACCTTTTCCACGCCGCCCGCACCGATCAGCACCGGCACGCCGACGTAAAGGCCATCAACGCCGTACTGGCCTTCGACATAAGCGGCGCATGGCAGGATGCGCTTCTGGTCGAAGAGGTATGCTTCGGCCATTGCGATGCCCGAAGCGGCAGGAGCGTAGAACGCCGAACCGGTCTTGAGCAGACCAACGATTTCGCCACCGCCCGAACGGGTGCGCTGCACGATGGCGTCGATGTTTGCCTGCGTGGAAAGGCCCATCTTGACCAGATCGGGAACGGGAATGCCATTGACGGTCGAGTACTGGGTGACGGGCACCATGGTGTCGCCGTGGCCGCCGAGCACGAAGGTATTCACGTCGCGGATCGAAACGCCGAATTCCCAGGCAAGGAAGGTGGAGAAGCGCGCCGAATCAAGCACGCCTGCCATGCCGACAACCTTGTTGTGTGGCAGGCCGGAGAATTCGCGCAGCGCCCAGACCATTGCGTCAAGCGGGTTGGTGATGCAGATGACGAATGCGTCAGGCGCGTTGGCCTTGATGCCTTCACCCACGGCCTTCATGACCTTCAGGTTGATGCCCAGCAGGTCGTCGCGGCTCATGCCCGGCTTGCGGGCAACACCGGCGGTCACGATGATCACGTCAGCCCCGGCAATGTCGGCATAGTCGTTCGAACCGGTGATCTTGGCGTCAAAGCCTTCGACCGGGCCGCACTGCGAAAGGTCGAGTGCCTTGCCCTGCGGCACGCCTTCGACAACGTCGAACAGGACGATGTCACCCAGTTCCTTCTGGGCGGCGAGGTGGGCGAGCGTGCCCCCGATATTGCCTGCGCCGATCAGCGCGATCTTCTTGCGTGCCATGCTCTACGGTCCTTTCCCGTTCGCGGGGACAAGCATACAGATGCCAGCAGAGCTTGCGCCCAAGTCCTTCCCGTGCCCCGCGAGACAGGAAAGTTCTGACAGAATGACTCGGCCCCTAAGCCCGCCAGAAGATGATTGCAACCGCGAAAAACAGCTAGTTTCCGGGTTTTTGTGATAACAGTTTGCAATAGCAAGATAGGCAATTGATCGACACATTTCCAGAGTGCGCTCTTTGACGAAAGGCACAAAAAAGCCCCGGCGTTTCCACCGGGGCTCCCTTTGCGTTTCCTCTCCGCAAACCAGTGCGGGCTCAGCGGTGGCGGCGTGCCTTGAAATCGCGCGCCATGCGTCGGTCCAGCGTGTTGCACACCTCCAGCCAGAACGCGCTGCGCTCGGCATCGCCGTTCGCCTCGGCAATCACCGCTGCATCGCGCGCGCGGGCGGCGGCGGAAAATCCATGGGCTGCAAACAGCCGCAATGCGCTGTCGAGCGCGGCTTGCGGTTGCATCTGTCCGCTTGCGGAATTGTCATTCACCGCACGCAGGTGCCGACGCCGAACGGGCCGCGCCATGCATGGGGAGATAATCCCATACTTCGGGGCAAATCGCACCATATTCCGTCACTTCTCCTTTGCGGTCTGGGCGAAACGCCAAACCGCTCTCCACAGCCACCTCTCTATGCCTCGCGGACTAAGAGTGTGTTCTATGACAGGGTAAAGGAACCGGTAATCACCTTATACGAAACAGTTTTGCGACGGGCTGGAGATACTGGATGGCGCGGCGCTTATAAGAGGTTCACGCAGAGACGCGGAGAAGAAGCAGAGACGCAGAGGCGATGCTGCCGGAAGCAAGGCCGGTGCCCTTATTCATCCCGGCGGCTCTAAAAGAAAAGACGGCGTTGCCGCAGGCTCTGGTTCTTCTGCGTCTCTGCTTCTTCTCCGCGTCTCTGCGCGAAACAGAATTCGCGAAGCGCTCTAAGCCCCCGGCTGCGCAATCCATTGGCTCGCGCCTTCATGCCCCGGCAGCACAGAGCCACTGCCCGAAGCCGGAGCCTCGCCCGCGTTCGGTGTCTTGCCCACCGGCACAACAAGTCCGGGCAAGCCTTGCGCGCGGAACACTGCATCGCCGCCCTGCTGCAGCAGCGGCGCAGTATAGGCCGGGGCAGGGCTGGCCACCGATGTCATGGCCGCCGCGATCTTCCCGGCCTCGAACGCTTTTTCCAACGCCAGCGGATCGGCAATATCGGCGGGCGCAGGCGTCCAGGTGCGCGGATGCGGCGCGGCAATCGGTTCGCGCCCGGCATAGCGCGCTGTGAACGCCGATGGCTTCCCGGCAGCGCCCGCCCAGTTATAGAACCGGTGCGCGCCGATCGTGCCGATGAAGGCAAGGCTCGGCGCCCAGTACGGATGCACCGCCGTGGTGTGATAATGCGTCGCCAGTCCCACCGGCGCATAGACATTGCCTGCCAGCGCATCGGCGGCCACCCGCCGGGCGCGGTCCCAGAATGCCTTCATCGGCTTGCGCGCCAGCGAACCGTCGCAGGCAAACGAAAACTGGCAGCCCGGTCGCTCCGATCCCTGATAGACCACGCCGCAAACCGTATTCGGCCATGCCGGATGCGCCACGCGGTTCAGCACCACTTGCGCCACCGCGCGCTGGCCCGCGTCAGGCTCGCTTGCCGCTTCATAGTAGATCGCCGTCGTCAGGCACTGCAACGCGCGCCAGCGATCCTCGGTTGTGCCGGTGGCCAGTATCGGGCGGGCAGAACCGATATCAGCATCGCTCTTGCTCTGATCCCATTTTGATTGCGCCTCGGTCGGCTCAATCAGTCCGCTGTCCTGCGTATCGAGCCAATAGAACGCCGAACCCGGAAAGCTGTCGCCGCCGCGCTCGAACGGCTGCAATCCGGCCATCTGCACCCGCGCCGTTGCTGCTTGAACGCCACCGGGTTCACCCCAGCCGAAAGATCCAAGCACCATGGTCAGCAGGCCGAACATTGCCACGCCTGCCAGACGCTGTCTCAGCATCGAAGGCGCGCGCAAGGCCCGGCGGATCGATCGCATGTCGCGCCGCCGCACTCGCGCTGCGAAGTCCCGGGGGCGGGGTTCGGGCATCACCACAGGACCGCGCAGGATTGCGCCTTCCGAAACGACCTTTGACGCAATCGCACGTGCCTGCGGCAAGGCCGAAGGCAGTTCGATGGGCCGATAGGCGAAGTCCAAAGGCATGTTGAGCGCAAAAATCCTTATAATTCCTGATCCCGCTAATCCTTTGCGCAGGTCAGCGCATCTGTGGATTTCCCGCTGTCCCGATGCGGCACATTCCCCTGCCATCCGGTTAATTGCCCCCATGCGGTGCGTGTTGTGATTTGCAGCCAGACAAGTCCGACGTGTCCCAAAGTGCAGGTCGCCCCTTGCCGGGCGTTGAATTTCCGGCTAATCTCCGCGCCGACGCCAACGGTGCCCTGTGAAAAGGGCTAAGAGGGAAGCCGGTTCAAATCCGGCGCTGCCCCCGCAACTGTAACCGGATAGTGCGTTGCCAGACTATGCCACTGGGGCCGGATCCTCCGGCGCTGGGAAGGCGGGCAACGCGCGATGACCCGGAAGCCAGGAAACCTGCCACTGGTTGTCGTTCCGCGGCCGGGCGGGGTGTACCGGGCGCATGCGACGAGGCGCGCCAATTCCATGGCCCAGCGCACCTCTCGCCATGAACGGCATCAACCGTTCGTGGCCGGAGTTGCGTCTTGTGAAGAAGTATCTGTTTTCCGTATCTGCCCTCGTGTTTGCGGCTCCTGCCATTGCGCAGAGCGCCGATGATGTTGTCATCGCCGATCAAATTCGCCCCGACGCGATCACCGTCATCGCCACCGGCAGCGAAACCCGCCTCAGCGATCTGGGCCAGCCCGTCACCGTCATCACCGCCGCCGAAATCCAGTCGATTCAAGGGCCAGATATCACTCGCGTACTTGAGCGAGTCCCCGGTCTCACGCTCACCCGCAACGGCGGCCCTGGCAGCGTCACAGGCGTGCGTCTGCGCGGGTCAGACGCCGAACAAGTTCTTGTCCTTGTCGACGGCGTGCGGTTGGAAGACGTCGCAGCCCCCTCGGGCGGTTTTGATTTCGGCACGCTCACCCCCGGCGGGCTAGAGCGGATTGATGTGCTGCGCGGCTCCAACTCGGTGGTCTGGGGCAGTGCCGCTATTGGCGGCATCATCGCCGTCCAGTCGCGCGATTTCAATGGCGTGGATGCCAGCGCGGAATATGGCGCGAACGAAAGCTACACCGCCGATGCCGCCGCAGGCCTCTCGTCGGAACGTGCCGCGATCACCCTCAACGGGGGCTACACCCGCACCGACGGCATTTCTGCTGCCGCCGTGGGCACCGAACCCGATGGCTTCCGCCAGTGGCGCATCGGCGGGCGCGGGCGTCTGAACCTGACAGACGAACTCGCCATCGTCGCCACTTCGCGCTATGCCAACAGCCGCACCGACATCGACGGGTTCGGCATGGCTGGCTTTGGCGATACCACGGAAGTGCAGGAAACCCGGCAGGCCTCGGGCCGCGTCGGCCTGCGCTATGTCTCCAGCACGCTGACCATCAACACCGGCTTTGCTTTGGCGGATACCCGCCGCGATTACTTCGCCGATGATGCCGCCGCCACGCCCGATTATGGTTACAAGGCCCGCTCCGAACGCGCCGATCTGACCGGGCGGTTGAACCTGCCCGCCAATTTCACGCTCGATTTCGGCGCGGACAGTGAATGGACGCGCTTTTCCAGCACCTTTGATGCAGAAGCGAAAGCAAACCTCACCTCCGGCCACGCGCTGCTCGGCTGGAGCAATGGCCGCGCCAACCTTGCCGCCGGTGTCCGCGTGGACGATCACAGCCGTTTCGGCACCGCGTGGACGTTCGGCGCCAACGGCAGCTTTGAACTGACCGGCGATCTGCGCCTGCGCGCCAGCTATGGCGAAGGCTTCCGCGCGCCAACGCTCTACAATCTGCTTTCGATCTATGGCAATACCGCGCTCAATCCTGAACGCAGCAAAAGCTATGACGCAGGGCTGGAATGGGGCGCACCTTATGGCAATCTCCACGCCGCAGTCACAGTATTCCGCCGCGACAGCCGCAATCTGATCGCCTTCGTCTCCTGCGCCAGCCTGAACCGCTGCGCAGACCGGCCGTTCGGCCTCTATGACAACGTCGGCCTCGCCCGCGCGCAGGGCGTCGAAGCCGAACTTGGGGCACGACCCACCGACACACTGCACCTGCAAGCCGCCTATACCTACCTCGAAACCGAAAACCGCACGGCAGGCACGGCCAATTTCGGCAAGGACCTAGCGCGTAGGCCTTCACACGCATTGACCCTGTCGAGCGACTGGACCACTCCGCTGGCAGGCCTCACGCTTGGCGCAGACTTGCGCGTTGTGGGAGACAGCTTTGATAATGCGTCAAACAGCACTCGCCTCGATGGCTATGCGCTAACCACCCTGCGCGCCAGCTTCCCGGTGACAGAGCAGGTCGAGCTTTACGGTCGCGTCGAAAACCTGTTTGACCAGACCTACCAGACGGTCGCCACCTACGGCACCTGGGGCCGCTCCGCCTACATCGGCATCCGCGCGCGCTACTGATGGCCGGGCGTTCCGCCGTTTTAGCGCAACGCGCACTTCCCCCCCTCCTCTGCAGAGGAGGGGGCAGGGGGGTGGTGCTCTCCGCTTTCGCCGCGCTCGCAGCAAGTTTAACCTCCGGCTGCATCCCCCAATCCCGCGCGGCGCAAGACCCCCCGGAGCAGCATCACCCGACCCAATCGAGGCCTACTCTGGTCAGCCTGAACCCCTGCACCGACGCGATCCTCGCCGAAGTGGCAGATCCGGCACAGATTCTGGCCATTTCGCACTACAGCCATGATCCGCGCTCAAGCTCGATGGACGCGGCAAAAGCCCGCCGCTTCCCCGCCACGCGCGGCACGGTGGAAGAAGTGCTGGCGCTCAAGCCCGACATCGTGCTGGGCAGCACGTTCACCGATCCGGCCACCGCCAGCGCCTACAGCCGCCTCGGCCTGCGGCTCGAACGCATCGGCATGGCCATGACAGTTGAGGAAAACCACGCCCAGATCCGCCAGATCGCAGGCCTGATTGGCCAGCCCCGGCGCGGTGAAGTGCTGATCGGGCGCATCAATGCTGCCCTTGCCGCCGCTGCGCCGCCCGCGGGCGCGGCACCCATCCCCACGGTGGTCTGGCAATCGGGCGGCATGGTCCCCGGCGATGGCACGCTGATCGCCGATGTGCTACGCCGCACCGGCTTTGCCAATTTCGCCGCCGCGCGCGGGTTGGGGCAGGCTGACTTGCTTCCGCTAGAACGCATGCTGGCCGATCCGCCCGCGCTGATCCTCGTCGCAGGCCGCTCTGCCGAAACCGGGCAAGGGTCAACCATCGGCGGCGATGACCGCGTGCTAAGCCACCCCGCACTCAGCGCCCTCAAAACCACCCGCCGCGCCGCGCTGAACCCCAAACTCCTCTACTGCGGCGGCCCCACCCTGATCGCCGCCGCCCAAAGGCTGTCCGCAATTCGCAGTTCCTCCCCGGCACGGGGAGGGGGACCATCGCAGATGGTGGAGGGGCACCTGAAGTGACGAGCGCCTTCTCAAACCCGCTCCCCCTCACCAAAACCCTCCTCACCGCCCTCGCGCTCGCCCTCCCACTCTCGCTCCTCGCCGGACAAGTCTGGATCAGCCCGTTCAGCCCCCCGGTGCCCAACGCCACCGCCATCCTGATGGAACTGCGCCTCCCCCGCGCCATGCTCGCGCTCACCCTTGGCGCAGGCCTCGGCGCAGCGGGCGCAGCCATGCAGGGTTATCTCCGCAATCCGCTGGCCGACCCCGGCCTGTTCGGCATAGCGCCCGCCGCCGCGCTCGGTGCGGTGCTGTCATTCTACACCGGTTATGAAGCGCAAGCCTTCACCCTGCCACTCTTTGCCCTCATCGGTGGAGGCGGCGCGATGGGCCTGCTGGCGCTCATCGCAGGCCGGGCAGGGGGCATAGCGCTGTTCACGCTGGCGGGCATGATGATCGCAAGCCTCGCCGGCGCGCTCACCAGCCTTGCCATCAGCCTTTCGCCCAATCCATTCGCGCTGTCAGAGATCGTCACCTGGCTGATGGGCGCGCTGGCCGATCGCGGCTGGCAGGAGGTGCGCCTCGCCGCCCCGCTTACGCTGGCAGGCCTTGTCCTGCTATGGCGCGCCGCCCCCGCGCTCGATGCGCTCGCGCTGGGCGAATCCGCTGCCCGCTCGCTCGGCGTAGACCCCACACGTCTACTCTGGCTGATGATCTGCGCTATCGGCCTGATCGTCGGTTCCGGTGTGGCAGTGGCGGGCATGATTGGCTTCGTTGGCCTGATGGTGCCGCACATGATCCGCCCCTTCACCGACCAGCGCCCGTCCTCCACGCTGATCCCCAGCGCTCTGGCCGGGGCACTGCTGCTGCTGATAGCCGATTGCCTGTGCCGCTTGCTGCCGCTGCAGGGCGGCGAGCTGCGTCTCGGCATCGCGCTCAGCCTTGCCGGAGCGCCGTTCTTCCTGCGCTTGCTGCTCAAGATGCGGCGAGAACTGGCATGAGTGCAACCCATGCTTGAAGCCCTGCGCATCACCATCCCTCATCGCCTGCATGATGTGACCGCGCAATTGCGCGCAGGCCGCGTCACGGCCATTTGCGGACCCAATGGCGCGGGCAAGTCCACGCTGCTCTCCGCGCTTGCGGGCCTCATCGTGCCAGCCAGCGGAACCGTGACGCTGTGCGGCCAACCCTTGGCAGAGCTTTCCCCCCAAGATCGCGCGCGCCGCATTGGCTATCTGCCGCAATCGGGCGAAGTCGCGTGGAACCTGTCGGTGCGCACGCTAGTCGGCCTTGGCCGCCTGCCACACCGCACCAGCGCCGCCGAAAATGCCGCCATCGTTTCTGAAGCCATGGCTTCGCTCGACCTGACTGCCTTTGCAGACCGCCCGATCAACACCCTCTCAGGTGGAGAGCGCGCCCGCGCCATGCTGGCCCGCGTCCTTGCCACGCAGCCGGACTGGATTCTGGCCGACGAACCGCTCGCGGCGCTCGATCTCTCGCACCAGCGCAGCCTTGCCGGGCGTTTCCGCAGCCTCGCAGAGCAGCGTAAGGGCGTCGTCCTTGTCGTCCACGATCTGGCCTTGGCGATGAACCATGCCGATCATGTGATCGTGCTCGATCATGGCCGCGTTGCTGCACAAGGCAAGCCAGAGGAGGCCTTGTCAGAGGCGGTCATCGCGCAAGTCTGGAAGTTGCAAAGTCGCTGGCTCGGCGAACCCGGCCACAGGGCCATCGCGATCTAGTTCAGGCTGCTGCCACCGGCACGTCATGCTCGTTGTCATGCCGATGCTCGGTCATCGCGGCGGCAAAATCAGCCGCAAAGTATCGGGCGAACCGCTCACGCACATTGGCTGCAACCACCGGTCGTGCCATGCTCACACCGCTGCTGCGGCAGAACAGGCTCTGCGGGCAAACATCAGTCTGTTCGGGCAAATCGGCAACCATCGAACCGGTATCCAAACTCCTTGAGCGTCGCGTAGTATTGGCAAACTTTCGACGCGCAGGATTGTATGGTTCCGACATCCGCAGGCTTTTGTCGAGCCGGAATTGTGCGCTGCAGCACAAACTTGAACGCTTTTTCGCACATTCTATACAGATTGCGGGGGGGATCTGCATGAACAGGGCAATCAACACACCTTTGGCGAAGTGTCTTGATCATCTCGGACTTGGAGCACCACGGATAGGCCTAACCCTTATCCATGAAAGTCATTGCCTTGTGGAGACATTTCGTAACGGAATGCCCAAGATTTCAGACATTTTGGTCCGAAATGACCTTGCTTCTGCCCAGTGCATCGGTATTTTTCGCGCCGTGGGTTGGAGTGGATGATTTTGGCGACAGGCCTTGCAGTCTTGACAGCGGGCTCGCCGAATCTGGCGCTTGCTCAAACTGTATCTCCATCAGCAGACCATGCAGCAGGGGACGCGGCTCCTTCGGCCCAGCCTGCGGCCCCACAATCGCCAGCAGCCCCCGTAACGCTCACCTCGGCCCAGCTTTTCGCGCTGGCTGACAGTGCGCGCGATGCGGGCGACTTTGCGCTTGCGGAAAAGTTCTATCGCGCTCTGGCTGAAAATCCTGAAGTCGAATTGCGCTCCGAAGCGCGGTTTCGCCTGGCGCTCATGCTGGCTGATCGCATGGGCCGCACGCGCGATGCGGCGGTGGAATTGCGGCGCATCCTTGATGAAAGGCCCGATGCTGCCCGCGTTCGGCTTGAACTTGCGCGGATGAACGCGATGCTCGGCCGCCTTGGCGCGGCAGAGCGGGAGATCCGCGCCGCACAGGCCAGCGGCCAATTGCCCGCCGATGTGGAACGCGCCATTCGCTTCTATGCTGCGGCCCTTGCCGCCGCAAAGCCGGTCGGCGGCAGCATCGAAGTGGCGCTCGCGCCTGATAGCAACATCAACCGCGCCACGCGCGCCGATACGCTGGGCACCGTGATCGGCGATTTTGCGCTCAGCGATGATGCGCGCGCGCAATCGGGCCTCGGCCTTGCCCTGCGCGGACAGACTTATGCGCGCCTGCCGCTCGGCGCAAAAACGCGCATGCTCGCCCGCCTGTCGGGCAGCGGCGATTTCTATCGCACGGGCCAGTTTGATGATTATGCGCTGGCCGTGCAGGTCGGGCCGGAATTCACCTCGGGCACTGATCGCATCACGTTGGCCGCCGGGCCATCGTGGCGCTGGTTCGGTCAGCAACCCTTTACCGGCGGCTGGGGTGGTTCCGCCGTGTTCCAGCATCCGTTGGGCAAACGCGGCCAACTTCGCGCCGAAGGGGCGATCTCCCGTGTCGACAATCGCCGCAACGATCTGCAGGACGCCACGATCTACGCCGCAACCCTGGGCGTGGACCGGGCCTTCAGCGCGCGCTTTGGCGGCGGCATCCAGCTTCGCGCCAGCCGCACCGATGCACGCGATGCGGGCTGGGCGGATTGGACCGGCGGGGCCTCGGCCTATCTGTTCCGCGAAGTCGGCCGCACCACTTTCGTGCTCGACGCCAGCCATTCACGGCTGACCGCGGACGAACGCCTGGTCCTTTATCCGCTGAAGCGCGAAGACCGGCGCACCACGTTGGGCCTGTCCGGCACGTTTCGCGCCATCCAGTTCAAGGGGTTCGCCCCATTCATCCGCCTGCGGGCAGAGCGTAATCGCTCAACCGTGGGCATTTTCGATTTCAGCCGTACTGCCGCCGAGTTCGGCTTGACGTCTGCGTTCTAAGGGGAAGCATTGTGATGACGAGCCACCACAAGCGTGCCGCAACGGCCTCTGCACTGACCATCGCCTTGATGCTGGCGGCTTGCGGCGGCGGCAGTGGCGGCGGTGTCAGCAGCACCCCCACGCCGGTTCCAACGCCCACCCCGACGCCGACCGGCACCCCGACCCCGTCGCCGACGCCGTCGCCCACTCCTTCCCCAACGCCGACCCCCCCCCCAACGCCGACACCCACCCCAACGCCGACACCCACGCCGACGCCGACGCCGACGCCAACCCCCACACCCACCACAGGCGCAAACGCCAGCCTCGTGGCCCCGCTGGCCAGCGAAACGTTCCGCAACAACGCGTCGGTCGCCACGCTCAGTTTCCCGCTCAATGGGAACAACGGCACCGCCACGGCCTCTGCGCTCGCGCTGACCGTTTCCTACAATGCCACCAACCAGTCGTGGACCGTGTCCGACGGCACCAATTCGCGCACGTTCCTGCCTGCAAACATTGATCCGTCACAGTCTAACAGCGCGCTAACCACTTATCGCGTGGTCTCGGGCAATACGACCGAGTTCCTCTCGCTCACCACCACCGGCACCGGCGCCGGGCAAACCCGCTATGTCGGAGGCGGTGTGTGGCAGCGGGTCACCACTGATACCACCACAATCACCGGTCGCGTCGCCTCGTTTGCCTATGGCGTCCAAACCCCCGATGCCGCCCTGCCACGCACGGGCGCTGCCAGTTTCGATGTCCGGCTGCTGGGCGCGCGCAATTTCAGCAGCAAGATCTATGCTCTGGGTGGCACTGGCACCTTGTCGGTTGATTTCCGCTCGGGCGGGATCGCCGGCAATGGCTTCTATGACGAGACGGACGTCGAAACCGGCATCGTCGCGCGCAATTTCGGCTGGCAGGCTTTCGCGCTGCTCTCACGCAGCGCCAACAGCTTCCTTGGGGAATTGACACTCGACAGCATTGGCGCAGGCCAGTTGCGCGGCTCCTTCTTCGGCCCTGCCGCCGAAGAGGTGGGCGGCACTTTCAACAACAATCCCAATGCCGATGTGGCGGCCACCGGCGTGCTCTATGGCAAGCGCGGCACCACA
>JBEQBV010000105.1:0-12084 GCA_041639635.1 Novosphingobium sp. | reverse complement strand
TGCCCGGCGAGGTGCGCTGAGCGGCGATGGATTGGCAAGCCCTTCAACTGTCCTTGCGGCTTGGTGTGCTGACGATTGTCATCCTCTTGCCGGTCGCCATCATCGTCGGGCGTTGGCTTGCGACCACACGGATGCGAGGGCGAGCCGTGATAGAGGCTTTGCTGACCTTGCCGCTGGTGCTGCCACCAACGGTGATCGGCTTTTATCTGCTGGTCGGCATGGGTCCAGATTCGGCGGCCGGTCGCGCTTGGACGGCGCTTTTCGGGGGCACGCTGGTATTCAGTTTCGAAGGCATCCTTGCCGCGTCGGTGCTGGTGAACCTGCCGTTTGCCATCCAGCCCGCCCAGCGCGCTTTCGAGGCGATCGGGCAGGATCTGCGCGATGCTGCGGCTACGTGCGGCCACTCGCTTTGGCGCATGATCTGGCGGATCGAACTGCCGCTTGCTTGGCCCGGAATTGTCACGGGAGTCGTGCTGGCCTTTGCCCATACACTGGGCGAATTTGGCGTGGTGCTGATGGTGGGCGGCTCCATTCCGGGCGAGACGCGCACGCTGGCGCTCTCGATCTATGACCGGGTGCAGGCCTTTGACAATCCAGCGGCTGCGCGCATGGCCGCGCTTTTGATGGCCATTTCGCTCGTGGCCGTGACGACGAGCTTTGTCTTGAGCGGACGGACCAGACGCCGTGGGTGAGAGCCTTTCGATCCAGTTGCAGCAAGATGGTCCGATTGCGCTGTCGGTGAATATTGCCGTTTCTGCAGGAGAGACGCTGGCGTTGGTTGGGCCTTCCGGGGCAGGCAAGACGACCATTCTGAAAGCGATTGCCGGACTTTATCGACCATCCAGGGGGCGCATCGTCAGCGATGGGCAGGTGTGGTTTGACCGTGATTTGGGAACTGATGTGCCGGTGCAGGCAAGGCGGGTTGGGATCGTGTTTCAATCCTATGCGCTGTTTCCGCACATGACCGCGCTGGGCAATGTGGCAGAGGCCATGCTGGATTATCCCCGTTCCGAGCGTGAGGCGCGCGCTGCTGCCTTGCTTGAAAGGGTGCATCTTGATGGGCTCGGTGCGCGCTATCCGGCAGAACTTTCTGGCGGCCAGCAGCAGCGGGTCGCGCTTGCCCGCGCCCTTGCACGCGATCCGCATGTCCTGCTGCTGGACGAGCCGTTTTCGGCGGTGGATCAGCCGACGCGGCGCGCTCTTCACGCTCTGCTGGCAGAGATCAGGGCAGCAAGTGCGATGCCGATCATCTTTGTTTCGCATGATGTAGAGGACGCGGGGCGCAGTGCCGACCGTATTTGCTTTCTGCAGAACGGGGCCGTTATCGAGGAAGGGGCCACCCGCGCCATACTTGATGATCCTACAAGCGCATTGGTCCAATGGCTCAACGGATAAGGCGAGTGCGCGAATACAGCACAAGCAACTTCCGGTTAATGGCAATGGATGCATGGACCGCAGCCCGATAGTCTGCACCCCATTGCAGGATCACGGCAAGACCTGCTGAAGCGGAAAAAGGGGGCATCTCGAATGAAGCCGGGTTGGCGGGGTTGGCCATCATGATGGCAAAGGGAGCCGATGCCAGCGGCATGAATGCGCTGCGTCGCGCGGGTGGATATTGCCGCCAAGTATGGACGAACGGCGGCCAAAATGTTTGAATAAGGACTTGCCACCGTTCGCAAGGCAGATTTGAATGTGTTTCCCTAAAAGCCGCCTTCTACTTTGGTGCTCAAGCCGTTTTGATCACGCTGCAACAGGACAGGACCTTGCCATGAACAAGCCTCGTATAAGCACCATCGCCGCTGCCATCGCTCTTGCTGCTGCGGCAGGCGGAACGCTGGCCATTGCTGCACCCGCTGACACGATTGCTGCACGTCAGGCCAACTTCAAGAAGATGGGCGGTGCAATGAAGGTCATCAAGGATGAACTGGCCGGCAGTGCCGACAAGGCCAAGATGGCAGGTGCGGCCAAGACCATTGCGGCAGTGGCTCGGGCGCAAGTGCCGCTGTTTCCGAAGGGCACCGGTCCGGGGGCAGGCGTGAAGACCGATGCATTGCCTGCAATCTGGACTGATCGTGCAACCTTCGACGGCCACGCCAAGAAGCTGATCGCCGAGGCTGACAAGCTGGTTAAGGTCACGAGTACTGGCAATGCCGCCGCGATCGGGGCACAGTTCAAGGCCGTTGGCGGTACTTGCGGCGCTTGCCACAAGCAGTTCCGGGCCGACGATTGATCTGCGCAGAGTTTGCACAGTAGAGTTTGCACAAGGGTGATGGCGTGACAGAAAAAGTCCGCGTCTGGGACGTGCCCGTGCGGCTGTTCCACTGGTCGTTGCTGGGGCTCTTCACGTTTTCGTGGTGGAGCGGGGAAAATCACGAGATGGAGTGGCACCGCCAGTCCGGTTTGCTGATCCTCGCCCTGCTGCTGTTCCGCGTTTTCTGGGGCCTTGCCGGATCGCGGACCGCGCGTTTTTCCCAGTTCATCAAGGGACCGAGTGAGGTGCTTGCCTACGCGCGCAAGGCGGCAGATGAACACGCCACCGATGGCCACAATCCGCTTGGTGGGTGGAGCGTTGCGGCCCTTTTGCTCGTGCTGCTCACGCTGGTTACGGCGGGGTTGTTCTCGGTCGATGTTGATGGTCTCGAATCCGGGCCATTGGCCGATTACCTAAGTTTCGATGGCGGGCGTGCCGCAGCCGAAATTCACGAAACCGCCTTCAAGGTCGCGCTGGGCGTGATCGGCCTGCACGTCTGCGCCATCGGCTTTTACCAGTTTCTGGTGGGACGCGATCTGGTCAGCCCAATGATCACGGGCAAGCGTGAACGTGAGGGTGGTGAGGCTATCGACGACGTTCGCTGGTCACCGGTTCGTGCGCTGATCGGGCTTGCGGTGATCCTCGCACTCGTCTGGGCTGTATCCAAGGGCTTTCGTTTCTAGTTTGATGTGTCGTCAAGCAAGGCGTTCAGGCACTGCCTGTGCCTCCTCGGCCAGAGTCTCGGCCGTCATCACTGCTTCCCATGGGAACACGAACCAGCGCTTGTCCTGATCTCGGTCAATTTGTTCGGCGGCATAATCCACCCCTGCTTGCGAGCGGCAGTTGTCCATCAGCACGGCGAAGCGCAAGTTATCGGAGTTGCAGCCGTTTTCTGCCAGAAGATTGCGGATGTAGGCAATGGTGCCGCCGCTGTCGTTGATATCGTCGACAAACAGCAGCCGCGTGCCATCAGCCGATTTGCCTGCCACTTTGCCGAGCAATTCGTCTGCGAAGCCCGGCACTTTCGATGAAAGGTCCACCGAAAGCATCGGGACCTGCAGTTCGTGGCTGATATAGACCGCGGGGACCAGCCCGCCGCGCCCGATGCCGATGATGAAATCGGGCTTCCAGTTGTCTGCCGCCAAAGTGCGAGAAAGGCCGCGCACCTTGGCAAGGAAGTCCTCGTAGGCAATGTAATTGAGTACCGGAGCGGCGGAATCGGTCATGTCCGGAAAGTCCGTTGGCATGGGAACAAGTTTTGCAGGTATCGCCTTGTGCGGGCCGGGGCAATCTTGGTTGCTTCGTTTTCAAGCTGGTGTGGCGGTGCCCAGCGCAGTGTCATCTGGCGCAGCACCGGATCCGACATCCAACCAAAGTCGGCCGTGCCGACAAAAACCGCGTCATGGTGCTGACTTTCATCCGCAACGCTGCCGTTGTCGCCACGATGGATGATGCCGGGGCCGTGATTGCTGGGGACAAATGGAACCAGCGCGACATGCTGATTTTCGGTCTCAGCCTGTCGTCACGCTCGACCCACAGCCTGGACCCGATGCCGTCGCGCACTTGGCTGAAACTGCGTGCATACTCCAAACCCCGGGCGTCTCCCCGCCGCCGTCTTAACGATCCTTCCTAACTCGCCTTTGCTCATCAAAAGGCGGACGAAGATCCGCCAACCTTGTCTCCCGCACAATAGAGATGCATGAGCCTGCTCTCTTTTTTGCAGCAAACCGTGTCGATCATTGCGTTGGATCGATAGGGTCAGAGAGGGCATAGCCACTTCAAACATGGCCAAGCATTTCAAACTTCCGTCGGTCGATCCTTTCCTGCTCTGGCTGGTCGGCACCGTCGTGGTCGCCAGCGTGCTGCCTGCGCGCGGAGTTGCGCTAACCGCGTTCGACTTGGCCGCTGACGCCGCCATCGTGCTGCTGTTCTTTCTCCACGGTGCCAAACTCTCGCGCGAAGCGATCATCGCAGGCATCGGAAACTGGCGCCTGCATTTGATGACGCTGGCTTTCACGTATGCGCTGTTCCCGGTGCTGGGCCTTGCTGCTGCGCGGGTGACGGGGCTGGTAATCGATCCCTCGCTGGCCGTGGGACTGTTGTTCCTTGCCCTGCTGCCATCCACCGTCCAAAGTTCCATCGCGTTTACCGCCATGGCAGGTGGCAATGTGGCTGCGGCGGTGTGCAGCGCCTCGCTGTCCAACCTGATCGGTATCGTGCTGACGCCGGTGCTGGTCGCGTTGTTCATCAATGCTGGCGGTGCGGGTGAAATGGACGGCCTTGGCTCGGTCCAGAAAATCGCCACGCAACTGCTTCTTCCCTTCGTGGCCGGGCACCTGCTACGTTCCCTGATCGGCAAGTGGATCGACCGGCACAAGAAGCTGCTCCAGCCAGTAGACCGCTCTTCGGTGCTGCTGGTCGTCTATTCCGCGTTCAGCGCCGCCGTGGTTAATGGCGTGTGGCAAAAGGTTGGACCGTTAGATCTTGGCGTGTTGATGCTGGCCTCAGGCGTGATCCTCGCCATTGTCATCGCGATTAACGGCGTGGCTGCAAAAGCGGCGGGCCTTTCGCGTGAGGACGCCATCGTGCTGCTGTTCTGCGGCTCGAAGAAGAGTCTCGTCTCGGGCGTCCCGATGGCCGGCGCGCTGTTTGCCCCGGCGCAGGTCGGCATTGTGATCCTGCCGCTTATGATCTTCCACCAGTTGCAACTGTTCGTCTGCGCATGGTTGGCAGGCCGTTATCGCGCGCAAGGATCCGCGACGTCTACATAGGCGACTTTGCAACTCTTGCTGAACTGGCCGCGCGGATCGACCCGTCCAAAGCGTTTCCCTGACCCCAGTTGTCGCAAAGGAGTGATACCTGCTGGTTCTGCGCGGCAGACGGGCAAGGCGGCGTTTTCAGTGCGTTCCAATCCACCTACTTCGAGTTAGGATCGGCTTTTACCGGTGTGATTGGGCCGCCACGCTGCCTAGGGTCATGCGTCGCACTTATTTATTGGGACGCTGTGTTTGGGATCGGGATGGGGTAAGGCAGGCGGCATGATCGATCTGCAAAGCTTCATCACTCGCCTGCCCAAGGCCGAACTCCAACTGCATATCGAAGGTAGCCTTGAGCCGGAACTGATGTTCGCGCTGGCCGAGCGAAACGGTATCGCAATTCCCTTTGCCAGCGTGCACGAAGTGCGCGCGGCTTATGATTTTTCCAATTTGCAGGACTTCCTCGACATCTATTACGCGGGTGCGGGTGTGCTGCAAACCGAGGCGGATTTCCACGATCTGGCGATGGCCTATTTTGATCGGGCAGCGGCTGATGGTGTGGTTCATGCCGAGATCATGTTCGATCCGCAGACGCACACCGACAGGGGCATCGCCTTTGATACGGTGATGCGCGGGCTGCTGTCTGCCATGCAAGGGGCCGAGACCAAGCACGGCATGACCAGCGCGCTGATCATGAGCTTTTTGCGGCACCTTTCAGAAGAAGCGGCATTCGAAACGCTCAACATGGCTGAGCCTTGGTTGGACAGGATTACTGCGGTTGGCCTTGATTCCAGCGAAGTCGGCCACCCGCCAGCGAAGTTTGCCCGTGTGTTTGCTGCAGCCCGCGCAAAGGGTTTGAAGCTGGTGGCTCATGCCGGGGAAGAGGGGCCGCCCGAATATGTGTTTGAGGCGCTGGATCTGCTGCAGGTCGACCGGATCGACCATGGCAACCGGGCGCTGGAGGATGAGGCACTGGTGGAAAGACTGGCGCGCGAGGCCATGACTCTTACCGTATGCCCGCTGTCCAATCTCAAGCTCTGTGTGGTGGGCGATCTGGCCGAACATCCGATTGACCGGATGTTGGCCGAGGGGCTGAAGCCGACGATCAATTCGGATGATCCAGCCTATTTCGGCGGCTATATCGCTGATAACTATCACACGTTGGCCAAAGCGCGCGGGCTTACGCGCGATGATCTGGCCACGCTGGCGCGCAACAGCTTCACCGGATCGTTTCTACCGTCAGACGTCGTGTCCTGTCACCTTGATGCGATTGATACGTTCATGACCACGGCATAGCTCCTTGTTCCGGTCGGGAACCATGTATGCGTGCACGGGTTCAGGCCGGTGAAAGAGGAGTTTTTATGCTGGGCAAGTTCGTAACTGCAATGATTGGCAAGAAGATTGCAAAGCACACGCCTGGAATGAGTGAAAGGGGCGGCGCGATGGCAGGCGTGGTGGCCGCTACGGTCGTGCCGATGGTGCTGCGTCGTATGGGGCCGGGCGGCATGATGGCGGCTGCTGCAGGTGGCTGGCTGGTTTCCCGCGCGATGAAAAAGAAGCAGGGCCGGTAACCGGTCGTTCGCTTCAATCTCAACACTTTGCCGGGAAACCTTCCAATGCCAGCCAGCAAATCAAAGTCAGCCAAGAAAGACAAGAAGACGTCTGCAGAAGCCAAGGCCAAAGGTATTGCGAAGGCCAAGGCTATTGCGCCGGATGTTCCCGTACGAATTGGCCAGACGCCAGAGACGGATCTGCGCGGTCTGCCGGATGTGTTCGGCAGGTTGATCGAGGATCATGACCGGCATCGTGCCTTGCTCGCGATGATCGTGGCAACTGATGGCAAGTCCGAGGATCGTGCGGCGCTGTTCGAAGAACTGGTGCTTGAACTGAAATCACACGCCGCGGCAGAAGAGCAGGCCTTGTGGTCCACGGTGTTGCGGAACCCGGACACGACCGAAGACGCGCGCCACGCGGTGGCGGAACACAAGACCATCGACAAGATGCTGGATGACCTGACCGCGCGCGACATGGGCACGAAGAAGTGGATGGAGCGCTTTGCCGACCTGCAGCACAAATACCTGCACCATATCCGCGAGGAGGAGACGGAACAGTTTGTTGCCAGCGTTGAAGTTCTGACCGATGCCGACCGGAAGTACATGCTGGAAGTTTTTGAACGTCGTAAACGTGAGGAGAAGGCGGCCACGGAGTTGAAGCCGAAGTTGAAGATCAAGGATATTGCTTGATCTCGAACGGCGGCCCCAAGGTTGGCGCCGCCGCAGAGGTTGCATCAACTATTGCGCCGCCTGCGACGCCGGAGATCGAGCCACAGACCGATTCCTCCCATGAGCACAACCAGCGCCAAAGTCATCCCGCCAACGATGCCATTGAGCGCAAGCTTGCCTACTGGGAACAGGAAGTTCCATTTGTGGATCAGGCTGAACACCACGCGCTCCGGCTTTTGCCAGTTTTCCACCCGGTCTGTGAGCACACCGGTGGCGGGATCAACGAAAAGACTGGCGTTGACCGGTGCGCCGAAATCCACCTTCCACACCGGCAAGCGCTTGTTGCGGAAATCGTAGTCGGTGCCAAAGCGCGTGACGAGCGTAGTTCCGGTTACAGGTGCGCCTGATCCAGCAAACCGCATGGCAATAGCCACCGCAAGTTCGCGGTCGGCCAGCGGCAGCGACTTCCCGGTGCTGGCATCGACGTAAACCGCAGCGCCGCCGGGTTGCAGGCCATCGAACCGGGCCTTGCGGATCGCATCGGGAGATGTGGGCATCTTGTGTGCATGATGATCGTGCTCCCCGCCCGAGGCCATCGGAGCGGCGGCAAGATCGAGGCGGTAGAGCGGCTGACCTTGGGGGCCTTCAATCAGCGAAAGACCGCGCACCTGCTTGCCTTGTGCCAGCTTGGCCCAATCCTCCTCCACCGGGAAACGCTCTGCCGACAAATCCAGCGGGCGGGCCATGCGCATCTGGCTGATGGGCGGTTCGAGCGAGAATTGAACGAGGTGATAAATTCCACTGAGCGAGAACATCAGCAATGGCAGGGCCAGCACATAGCCCGAAATGCGGTGCCAACCCCGTGCGCCCGGCATGCGTTTGCAGCGGCGGATCGCCACCAGCATCACGATGCCGGTGATCGCGAGCGCGGCAAGGCTGGCGACCATCACGCTGACCACGGCGACGCGCAGCCATTCGGCAGACTGCGGGAACCAATCCCACGTATGAAGCCAGCGGAACACACGCTGTTGTGCTGCTTTTGCGTGGGTGTTCACCGCTGCAAGAGTGCCGGTTTCTGTGTGGATATAGGCAACAAGGCCATCATCACCTGTAAACTGCACCTTCCAGACCGGAAGCTGTCGGTTGACCCAAGGGTAATCGTCATCAAACGCGGTTTGCAGGGTTGTTGCCGTTACGGGACGCTTTTCGGCAAGCCAATGGCGGGCGAGGTATTCGGCCTGCGCTCGGTCATGCCCCGGCTTCTCCGTTCCGGTTGCTGGATCGAAATAGCGCCGCTCGCCCAGCGGATCGGTGGTGACCTGCAGCAGTGTGCCTTGCGCAGAGGGCACGGTGCGTACGGCAACAGGCTTTGTGATCCCGGCGTTGGCCAAAGTCTGGGCTATGGGTTTTGCATCCGCCAGATCAACGGTTTGCGCAGGCGGCATGAACACCGCCTGCTGTGGTCCAAACAGCGAAAGCCATACGTGGGTGAGGCCCGAAAGACCCCAGATCAGCAGCGAAATGCCGCCGATCACGGCCAGCCATTGATGCTTGGAAAAGGACCAGCGGCCCAATTGAGCTTTGGTAGTCATGCCGCCCGCTCCATCAAAGACCGAGGCTCAGGCCACCATAGATGGCGCGGCCCTGACCTGGAGTGTAAATCGCAGCGCGTTCGCGCGACTGGTTGGTGACGGTGGAGACGTTGGAGATGTGGCGCACATCGAACAGATTTTCGACCGACGCGAAGAGCTTCAGGCCCCTCATCAGATAGACCCCTGCCGTTAGACCAACCCATTCATAGCCATCGGGGCGT
The DNA here is from genome assembly GCA_041639635.1 of Novosphingobium sp. GTDB lineage: Bacteria > Pseudomonadota > Alphaproteobacteria > Sphingomonadales > Sphingomonadaceae > Novosphingobium. Next base: position 3,042 of record JBEQBV010000105.1, on the reverse strand, counting down.
TCGGTATTGGCATAATCCGCCCATGGCCCCTGAGGCACCCAGCGCAGATTGGCCGAGAGGTAGAAGCTGTCCTTGCGATCAAACCGGGCTTCGGCATTCAGCACATGGCGGGGAACACCGGCCAACGTGTTGTTGCCGAACAGGGCGTCCTTTTCGAAGCGGAAGTCGTTGAGCGTATAGGCCACGCTGACGCGCAATTGTTCGCCCCGTGCTTGCAGCGCTTCCTTGGCGATGAACAGATCAAGACCAGCCTCTATGCCCTGATGGATCGTGCGATTGGCATTTACGGTGACCGTTGTCGCGCCGTTGTTGATCGCATTGTCGATGAATTCGTTGTCGATTTCGGCACGATAGAACGCAATGTCCCATGCCAGCGCGCCTTGCTGGCCGCGTGTGCCGATTTCGAACGTTGTCGCGCGTTGCGGATCGAGCGGGGCAAACGGAGTGGCGCCGCCCGATGTCAGGTCGGTAAGGCTGGGCGGTTCGAAGCTGCGGCTGACATTGCCAAAGACCTGCGCGCTTTCCCCGATCTGAGCGATCAGGCCGAAGCGCGGGTTGAACTGGTCATATTCACCGCGCCCGCTCACCGTTGCTAGTTGCCCGGTGACATCGCGCACCACGCGCGAATACTGGCCGCTGCCGATGGCATTCAACCAGCCTGAAAGCGGCACGGAAAGTTCGGCAAAGCCAGTGGTGGTTGCAGAATCCTGATCCGATCGCGTGCGCAATGCACCGCGCGCGCCAGAGACGTTGGCGAACGTTCTGGCGTCGTTCGATGAAACGGCATGCCAGCCGCCAACGGTCCAGCGTGCATCGCTCGCCCCAAGTGGGAACTGCCCGGAAAAGCGCAGAGAGCCGCCAAACTCGTCTTCCGCTTGCGCGATGATCCCGGCAAAGCGGGTAATCGCGTGGTCCAGCACACGGCGGGCATACCAGCCTCCGACTTCCAGCTTTGTCTGGCCGAAGGAAAATGCGGTCACGTTCGATACGCGCAGCACATCGAGATTGCGGTCCCAGTCATCGGCAACCGGGCCGGGATCAAGCACGGTGACTGCACCTCCGGGAGCGAACGGCCCTACAGTGACCGGGCGTCCGGCCGCGCGTGGGTTGGCCAGTGCATCGGCAAGCCGAAGCGATCCGGCGAGTTCGAAATTGTCGCTCAGGCCGGTGAAATAGAACCGTGTCTCGATATCAGGCGAAAGCTTTATGCCGATGTTGCCATGGCCGTAGACGCTCTTGACCGAACTGTGTTCGCGGTAGCCCTGGCTGGTGAGGCCGGTGAGGCCCACGAAGTAATCGACCGTATCACCAGCCCCAGAGACCGAGACGTTGCCGCGCAAGGTTTCAAAGCTGCCGCCTTCAATCCGCACGGTGACAGGAGCTTGGGCAGTGAGTCCGGTCGGACTGACGACGTTGACGGCACCACCCAGCGACGCCGCGCCATATTGTAGGCCGTTGGCGCCTTTGTAGACTTCCAGATAGCGGATGGTGAGCGGATCGACTTCCTGAAATTCGGTGCTGCCGCTGGCCCGGCTGATGGGCACGCCATCACGCAACACGGTCAGGCCACGCCGTTCGAACCCCGAATTGAGGCCCGACCCACGGATGGAAATGCGGCTTTCGCGCTGGGCGCTGATATCGGAAAAGACGCCGGGCGTCAGCGCCAGTGCATCGCCGATGCTCTGGGTGAAGTCGTCGGCAAAGGTGCTGCTATCGACAAAGCCGATGGCACCGGGAATGCGTTCAAGTGCGGCGCGGGCTTCATTGGTGGTGGGGGCTGTCAGCGTGCCGGTGCGTGACGCGGTGACGATTATGACATCCTGCTGCTGGCCAATGCCCTGAGCTTGGGCGGGAGTGCAAGCAAGCGCGAGTGTGGTGGCGCTGGCCATCATGGCCGCGCGAAATGCGAAGTTCGACATGGATTGAAATCCTGAAAGCAGGTCAGATCAGGCCGAGAGGCCTTGTAGTGATGGCTCGGTGGCCGACCAGACGCTTCAGGAAACTAAAGTGCGCAGTCGGCCTGTCAGGCCAGCGCAGGCGGTCCGCGCAAAGGCGGACGAAGATGCGACAACCGCCGTGGCTGAGGCACGCTGACGGGCGCAAAGCCCAGTGCCAGAATGAACAGCAAGGCCAGCGCAAGCTGGGCCGGGTCCATGCCTGGCAATGCGGCCATGCCATGAGAGGCGAATGGACAATCGCCGTTCAAGCCCTTGGACGCGGGCTTGCCCGAGCCGGGCTTCATCGGCACAGCTATCTGCTTTTCCGCGTGATTGCCGAAGGTTTCGTCACAGATCAGCACGGTTAGCGTTTTTGACTGCGAGCCAATCATGAAGCCGGTTGGCACCACTGCTTTCATGCACAGCGCCAGCAGCACCAGCATCAAAGCCAGAGCACGATTGTGCCGCAGGAAAGACCTCACCGAAACCATATGTGCGCGCCGCATACGCGCAAGTCTTGCGATTGTCACGCCATCCTGCACCGATTTACCGCCCGGGGATCAGTGTATATGCCCCATCTTGGTTTCTACCCTTGGCAAAAGCGCATGTTTAGGCTTGCCGAAAAATTGTGTGTTACTAGGAGAGCCGCAACCTGCCAGAGGGCGGCTGTTCGTTGGGTTACCAACGCATGGTTTTGTCTGTCCTGCCTATTGGTCAGGTTATACCCCGTGTTTCCCTCTAGATTTCCGAGTTCTGCCCATGACCGCCGATACGACTGAACCGTTTGTCGAACTGGAGCCCACAGGTGCGCTTTCGGTCGAGAAGGTGTGTTCCGTACGGCACTGGAACGAACATCTGTTCAGCTTCACCATCACCCGGCCGGCATCGTTCCGGTTCCGCTCGGGCGAGTTTGTCATGCTCGGGCTGCAAGTGAACGGCAAGCCGCTGCTGCGCGCCTATTCGATTGCCAGCCCTGCTTGGGCCGAAGAACTCGATATCCTTTCGATCAAGGTCGAGGATGGCCCACTGACATCGCGGTTGCAGCACGTGAAGGTGGGGGATCAGATCTATCTCGGGCGCAAGCCCACTGGCACACTGGTGACCG
>JBEQBV010000104.1:0-12093 GCA_041639635.1 Novosphingobium sp. | reverse complement strand
CCCTGCGCGCAGAAGGTGCGGGCAATGAAGCGGTAATCGTGCGGATCGCCGCCTGCCCAGCTGCCGCCGTGCACGAAGATCAGCACCGGCAAGCTGCCTTTGGCACCCTGTGGTACAAACATTTCAAGCTTCTGCGCCGGGTCCTTGCCATAGCGCAGATCGGCCACCTGCCGGATCGCGCCATCGCCGCCGTTGAGCAGCTTGTCCGCGCCATCCAGCACGGCCACGGCATTATTTTCCAGCGCGCGGCGGAAGGCGTAGACCCCTGTGGCGCTCAGCAGGACGAGCGCCAGCAAGGTCCAGCCAATCCAACCCATGCGCCTTTTGCCTTTTGCCGTGCCCGTCATCGGGCAACGGCTAGCAGGGTGATGGGCGGGGCGAAAGAGTCCTAACCGATCAGGTGGCGTGCGGCCTTTTCAAACAGGACGGCATCCCCCGCCACTTCGCCCAGCGCAACGATTTCGCCGCTTTCAAGCCTGCGTACCATCACGAGGGCAAACTCTTCGCCTTCGGGCACTGCAATCTCGGCAACCTTGCGAGGGGCAAGGGCGCGCAGCGATTCGGCCAGTGCTTCGGGGCCGCGCCTTGCCAGCGCCTTGCCAGCCTCTTCGCGGCGCAGGCGGCGTTCGGTATTGATGACACCTTTCAGCCCGCCGGGCGCGTCGGAAAGGTAGGCGGCCAGTTCTCCCCGCCCAAGCCCGATGCGCTGCGCATGGGTCAATGCGGTGGCATATTCGGTCAGGCGCGTCTTGTCGTAATCCGCCCCGAACACGAGCTTGACCACGGGCGTCATCGGCGCGCGGTCCTGCATGGTAAGGCCCGCATCTTCGAGCAGTTCGGCAAAATCCTCAGGCTCTGCCTGCGCGGCAAGCGCGAAGTCCCATGCGCGGCCAATCGCGGCATAAAGCGTGGCGCGGGTGCGGTCTTCGCTGGAATTGGCCGCAAGCGCCAGTTCACGCGCCGAGGCGAGCCAATCGGCCAGGGCTTCCGGCTCTGGTTCGCTGGTGCGCGTGGGCAGCGGGAGAATGTCGTCATCAAGCGCAAAGGCCGGTTCTGGCAGTTCGAGGCTGTCTGACGCTCTCCCCTCCGGCAGATTGGCATGAAGCGAGACTGGACCATCGGCCCAGGCGTCAGAAGCTTCGATCAGAGGGCGGCGTGGTTGCTTGCGAATGGGCGAGGCTTCCAGCGCCTGCCCGATCTCCAGCAGCAATTCGTCGGTCGTGGCTTGATCGGCCAGTTCCTTCCAGTTGATCGCACCCATGATGTAATCGATCGCCGTGCCATCGGATGAAAATGGCAGCAGAATGCCGCGATAGAGGATCGTGCGACCGTGCTGGTTGACAAATTCAGCCTCGAACCCGATCGGTGCCTGATTGGCGATGATCTGCATGTAGTGATCGGTAATGCGTGACAGCAGCGAGCGGCCCGGAACCTGGCTCAGGCGTTCGATCGAACATTCAGTGCCGCATTCCTCGCCCAGCTTTGCCCCCAGAAAGGCGATGGCCGGGTCTTCGATACCAGCATCGAAATGCAGCAGCACGATGTTGTCGGCAAAATCGGGATAGTCCCCGCCCAGCAGCGAATCGACCAGCGGGAAGGAATGGTTGCCGAGCAGGCTGGCCCAGTAATTGTACGCGCGCACCTGCATGCGGCGCTCATCCTGGCCGATCTCCTGCGGCGGCGGCTCGCTGGCCACATCGTCTTCGAAGCGGTCTTCGTAACCCGAAAGATCGAGTTCGCCTTCGATCCCGGTATCCCGATCAAATCCGCGCAAGGTATCCATCAAATCCACCCGGTCCCCTAAATGTCAGGGGGACCTTCTGGCGCAACTTCGTGAAGAAGTGCTTAAGTTGCGCCAACAAGGCTTCCGGGGCGTTAACGGTTGGCGATGGATGCAGCTTTGGCCAGCAGCCGTTCGGCCTGCGCCAGATGCAGGAGTTCGGCCATTTTTCCATTCACTCGCAATGCACCCTTGCCGGCATTGGCAGGGTCGGCAAAGGCGGCCACGATGGCTTGTGCCTCTGCGATGTCTTGTGGCGAAGGGGCGAAAACCCGATTGCACACGTCAAGTTGCGCCGGGTGAATCAGGGTCTTGCCGTCAAAGCCCGAATCGCGCGCCTGCTGGCATTCGGCTTCGAGCAGTGACTGATCCTCGATCGCGTTGCACACGCCATCAAGGATCAGCAGGCCATGTGCCCGCGCGGCCAGCACCGCCAGTGTCAGCACGGGCAAGAAGGCAGCGCGGCCCGGCAATTGCGCGATACCGCTGTCCTTGGCCAGATCATTGAGCCCCAGGACGAAGCCGCGCAGCCTGGTGGTGGCAGCACATGCGGCAATGCGTTCCAGCGAGAGCACCGCGCGCGGCGTTTCGATCATCACCCACAGCGCCACATCTGGCGTAAAGCTCGCAGCGTCCATCGCGCTGGAAAGCGCGGTGATATCGGCAGCATCATCCACTTTCGGGGCAAGCACGGTTTCGACAGGCGCAGCAGCCAGCGCCTGCAGATCATCATGTCCCCATGGCGTTGCCAGAGCATTGATCCGGGCGATCAGGCGGCGATGGCCAAAGCCGCCTGCCTGCACTTCGGCCAAGAGGGCTGCGCGCGCTTCTGCCTTGGCTTCAGGCGCGACGGCATCTTCCAGATCGAGCGCGACGGCATCGCAATCAAGCGTGCGGGCTTTGGCCATCGCGCGGGCGTTGCTGGCCGGCATGTAGAGGACGGAGCGAAGCGGGCGGGAATCGATCAAGGTCTGTGTCTCCGCAGGTGTTATCGGGCCGGAACACTGTCGATCCGGCCTTCCTCGCGCGTGGGCATCGGGGCGAGAAAGTGCATGGCAAGCGATGCGATCAGCCAGATGGCAGCGCCATGCAGCGCGGTTTCAAGGCTGGTGGCATCAGCCAGAGCACCCCAGGCCCATGCGCCAAGGGCCATGCCACCAAATGTGACGGCCTGATAGACCGACAGGCAACGGCCCAGAATATCTTCGGGACTGCGCAATTGCATGGCCACGTTCAGGCTGGTCATCGTGCTGGCCCAGCCCATGCCGCCAAGAAACGTGGCGGCAACTGCCATCGGCACGCTGGTGGCCGACGCCATGAGCACGAGGGCACCGGCAAAAATCAGGGTGGCTCCTGTCACGACCGTCTCGCTGCCAAAGCGCTGCCGCACCTTTGAAATTCTGAAGGCCGTGAGGATCGAGCCGATGCCGAAACCGCCCAGCATCAGGCCATAATCGAGTTCGCTGCCCTTCAACATATCGTGCGCAATGCTGGGCATCAGCGCCTGCAGCCCCGCCGCGCCAAAGCCGATCAGCAATCCGCGCGCCAGAACCTTCAGGATGGGGGGCGAGCTTGCACAAAAGCGCAGCCCGCGCGCGATGGCCGCCAGCATCGGTTCACGCTGGGGCGCTGTGGCGTCGGGCCGCCACAACAACAGCACCACAATCATGCCGATATAGCTCACCGCGTTCAACGCAAAGGCCAGGCTGGTGGACCACAACGAGATGAGAATGCCGCCCAGCGCCGGGCCGACGCTGCGCGCAAGGTTGAAGGATATGGCGTTGAGCGAGATCGCTTGCGGCAGATCGGCACGCCCGACCTGCAGCCGCACCGAGGCCTGCCACGCCGGACCATTGAGCGCCGTGCCCATGCCGACCATCAGCGTCAGCGCCAGCAGCGACCAAGGACCGACATTGCCGGTATAGGATAACGTGGCCAGAATGGCGGAAACGACCAGCATCCCGGTCTGCGCGGCCAGCATCACGCGGCGACGATCGAAATTGTCGGCAATGGCACCTGCAAACAGACCCAGCAGCAGGATAGGGATCGTGGCCGAGGCCTGCACCAGCGCCACCAGAACGTGGCTGTCGGTCAACTCGGTCATCAGCCATGCTGCACCGACCGACTGGATCATCGCGCCGATGTTGGAAAACAGGTTGGCCGTCCAGATGGCGCGGAAGGCAGGGTAGCGGAACGGAGCGAGCGCGCTTCCTGAAGCAGTCTGGCCCGAAGCAGTCTGAACTGGCGGTGTTTGCACTACAGGTAGCGGACCTTCATCTTCATGCGCACCGGCGCACCATTCACATCAAAGGCTGCTGCTTCAAACTTCGGTGCGGACATCTTGACCGGAGCATCGCGCGAAAAACCGAAGCCTTCTTTGGGAAGGAAAAGCGTCTTGTCCATCTTCTTGTTCGAATTTTCATCGTGCAACAGGACGATGGCATAACGGCCGGGCATCACATCGCGGATCACCATTGGTCCGGGCTCGCTTGCCTTGATCGAGACCGAGCGATGGCCGGGGTCCTTGTCGCATCCTTCTGGAAACAGCTTGGGTTTGGCGCTCATGCACAGCCACACCGTGCCTTTGGCATTGCGCAGGCCGGTGATGTCCACGGTGATCGTGGTTGGTGCCGGGGCCGCGCTGATGAGCGCCGGGGCCAGCAGCAGAGATAGCAGAAGTGGAGCGCGCTTCATGGGGCAGAAAGTCCCTTGTCCGTGCCGCAAAGCCGGTCCCAGAAACGGAAATAGAGACCGTAGTTGCAGCGGTAAAGTTCGTGATGACGGCTATGATGGCTTGCCGTTATCACCCAGTTCCCTGCCCGGGCATGAACGAGCCAGCGCGGAAACATCTCCCAGCCCATGTGATTGGTCACGCCCATCACGGTCATCACCAGCAGCACCAATCCCAGCATGCCGGCGTGGATCGGGATCACGAAGACCAGCGCAGGGATCAGCAGCGAGACGATGGCGGCCTCTACCGGGTGAAAATTCATCGCAGCCCATGCCGTTGGCGGGCGGCTGGCATGGTGGATGGCGTGGATGCGCTTGAACACTGCCGGACGGTGCATCCAGCGATGCGTCCAGTAGAACCACGTATCATGGATGAACAGGTAGAGCAGAAGCGAAACCGGCATCCACCAGAGCGGGTAGGCGGTGGGATCAATGTAAATCTGCGTCCAGCCGCGCTGTTGCCAACCCCACGCGACGACGCCGGCCGGCACGCCATAGATGGCGGCGGTGGCAAGGCTCCACGTGATTTCGGATCGGATCTGCTGGCCCAGACCATTGTAATGGCCCGGGCGCACCTTGTGCGTGGCCCAGGCGAACAGGCCGCTGGTGAGCAGATAGCGCACTGCTACGATTGCGGTCATGGCAAGGGCTGAGGCGAAAACGCTTTCCATCGCGCGCCCTATGCCAAGGTTTCACTCTAGGGGACAGCCCTGCCTTGGGGCAGGGCTGTTGGTTGCCCGTTATCTGGCCTGCAATGGTGCAGGGTTGTCTTATGCCGATCAGCTTGCGCGGCGCACCTTGTTGCGGTGTGCGCCAACGCCGTTGCCGCCACCATTGCCGCCACCATTTCCACGGGGACGGAAGTTGCGGGGCTTGGCAGCTTCGCGCTCACCGCCGTTGACGGTGGCATCAAGCACCGGGTTGCGCACCGGGCCGCGATCGGCCTGCGCGCTGTCACGGCGTTCCTGACGCGGGCTGACATCGCGCGGGCGGCCATCACGGCCTTGTGCCTTGCCACCGAAGTTCTGGTTTCCGCGGTGTTCACCTCTGGGTTGGCCACTTCCACTCCGGCCACCATTGCCGCGCTGGGCGCGGGCATCGTGGCGGGCGTCGCGCTCTTCCTCGGCCGGCTTGCGGCTGGGGGCGGGAAGCTTGGCGGCTTCGGACAGGAAGTTTTCGGGCAGCGCCATCGTGTCGATCTTGATGCGCGTCAGCTTTTCGATGTCCTTGAGGTAAGGCTTTTCATCGGGCGCGCAGAAGCTCATCGCAATGCCATCGGCCCCGGCGCGCGCGGTGCGGCCGATGCGGTGGACGTACTGTTCAGGCACGTTGGGCAGTTCGAAGTTGAACACATGGCTCACGCCCGAAACGTCGATCCCGCGTGCGGCGATGTCGGTGGCGACGAGCACCGGGCACGAACCCTGACGGAACGCTTCCAGTGCGGCAGTGCGCTGGGCCTGGCTCTTGTTGCCGTGGATGGCGCGGGCTTCGATGCCTGCGCTGATCAGGTGGCGCACCACGCGGTCAGCCCCGTGCTTGGTGCGGGTGAACACCAGCGCGCGGTCCAGTTCCTTGGACGCCAGCAGCGTGCGGATGCGCAGCGTGAGCAGGGCCTGCTTTTCCGCCTGATTGATGAAGGTAACATACTGTTCCACGCGCTCTGCCGTGGTCGAGTTCGGGGCGACTTCGACGCGCACCGGATTGACGATGAACTGCTTGCCCAGATCCTCGATTGCTTTGGGCATCGTGGCGGAAAAGAAAAGGCTCTGCCGTGTTTTAGGCAGCAGGTTGGCCACGCGCTTCAGCGCATGGATGAAGCCAAGGTCCATCATCTGGTCGGCTTCATCGAGCACGAAGATTTCGGTGCGGCTGAGCGTCAGCGCGCGCTGGTCGATCAGGTCAAGCAGACGACCGGGCGTGGCGACGAGGATATCGACACCGGGCACCAGACGGCGGGCCTGCTTGCCAACCGGCACGCCGCCGAAGACGCACATAACCGACATGTTCAGGTACTTGGCATAGCCTTCGATATTGTCGGCAATCTGCGCCGCCAGTTCGCGCGTGGGCGAAAGGATCAGCATCCGGCACGAGGCGGGCTTGCGCTCGATCCGGTTGGCCGCAAGGCGATGGAGCGATGGCAGCGAGAACGCGGCGGTCTTGCCAGTGCCGGTCTGCGCGATGCCGAGCAGATCGCGGCCTTCGAGCAGGGCGGGGATCGCCTGGCGCTGGATCGGCGTAGGATCTGAATAGCCCTTGGTTTCAAGCGCGCGGAGAATGGGTTCGGCAAGGCCGAGTTCAGCAAAAAATGACATGGATATGCTTTCGTGGATGCCATCGGCAAAAGCCGACAAGCAAAAGGAGTTCGCGTTGCGCAAGCGCCGAACAGGCGCAAGCGGGGTCGATCATGCGACCCGTGCGTGAAAGGGGAAGCGGGCGGGGCAAGGAACCGTTCATCCGGGGCGGAGCCGTTGCGTTTCAGCAGGCTCTCACGCCAGCACCCGGATTGCAGCGAATATGTTCACCGCCGGTCTTGCTGCGGCGCACTTAGGCACCGTCTGCCAATAAAGCAAGGAAATTCGGGCAAAAGGCGGTTGCGCCGCCGCAATGCGCAGGCCAACGTCGCCCACGGAGGAGCATCAGATGCGTTCGATTTCCGCTGTTGTGCTGTCATTTGCCGCTGTCAGCAGTTCTGTGTTCTGGAGCGCTGCGCAGGCGGCCCCTGCCGGCGCTGAAGCGAAGATGGTGGCTACTGTCGATGCCGAACAGGCGCGTACGCTGAAATTCCTTGAAACGATGGTGAACCAGAATTCGGGCAGCCGCAATCTGGACGGCGTGCGCAAGGTGCGCGATCTGGTGGTGCCGGAATTTGCCGCGCTGGGGTTTACCTCGCGCTGGATCCCGCAAGAGCAGGTCGGCCGTGCGGGGCACCTCGTTCTGACGCACAAGGGCCGCACGGGCGGCAAGAAGTTGCTGCTGATCGGGCACCTTGATACGGTGTTCGAACCGGACTCCCCGTTCCAGACCTATGCGCTCAAAGGCGACAAGGCCACCGGCCCCGGCGTGGGGGACGACAAGGGCGGCATTGCGGTGATTCTTGCCGCCGCACGTGCGATGCAGGCGGCAGGTATGCTGAAGAACGCCAATATCGAAGTGTTCCTGACAGGAGATGAGGAAGAGGCCGGCTCCCCCACCAACGTGGCTCGCGCCGATTTGGTGGCTGCGGCCAAGGCGGCTGACGTTGCGCTCGATTTCGAAGGCCTGAGCCGCGAGGACGGCAAGGACATGGGCTCCATCGCCCGCCGCTCCTCGCAAAGCTGGACGCTCACCCTTGCCGCAGAATCCGGGCATTCCAGCGGGGTGTGGAGCGCCAAGGCGGGCGACGGTGCGATCTATGCCGCGGCGAAGATAGTCAGCGCTTTTCGGGAGGAGCTTCCCGAACCTTACCTGACGCTTAATGTCGGGCTGATCGCAGGCGGGGCAGAGGCTGAAGTGGCAACGGACAACGCGCACGTTTCAGCACAGGGCAAGACCAACATCATCGCTGGAAAGGTCGTCGCGCGGGGCGATCTGCGCACGCTCAGCCCTGAACAGAACCGCGCGGCGATGCGCAAGATGGAAGCCATCGTGGCGCGCAAGCTCCCCGGCATAACCTCTGCCAGCATCACCTTCAGCGAAGGCTATCCGCCGATGGCCCCGACCGATGGCAACAAGGCGCTGCTGGCAAAGCTCAATGGCGTGAATGCCACGCTGGGCCTGTCCGAAATGCAGCCGCTCGATCCGATGAAGCGCGGGGCGGGCGATATCAGCTTTGTGGCCGAATACATCGATGGTCTGGTGGGCCTTGGCCCGCATTCCACCGGCGATCACGCGCCGGGTGAGACGGTGGACGTTCCCAGCATCTGGACGCAGGCCAAGCGTGCAGCGCTGCTGATGACGCGGCTGTCAGCGGAAAAATCCGGCAAATGACGCTCGTTGATCCGACCCTGACCGATCCTCCAAGCCCCTGCACCAAGGTTTGCGTAATCGATCCGGCACGCGATCTTTGCCGGGGATGCCACCGCACGCTGGACGAAATCACCGCATGGGGCTTTGCCAGCCCGGCCCGAAAAAACGCGATACTCGCAGCTGTCGCCCGCCGTCAGAGCGTGAGCGTCAAGTCGATATAGCCATAGCGCGTATTGTCGCTGGCTGGCGCATTGGGCGCATCGCGCAGCAAGCCGCGCTTCAGCAGCAGGGCAGCGCCAGCGTCCGCTTGAAGAAGCCCCGGCACGATCCAGTGCCGGATGCGCCCTTCGATCTGGTGTGCGCCAAGACTGCCCGACGCCCCGCTCGCATCGCGCACGCCAGTGGAGGCGAACTGGTCGCGCCGGTTTTCGGCCCAAGCGGTGCGCCATGCGATGAAGGCATCGGTACGCTGTGAAGGCGTCACTTCCAGCCGCGCTGATGGCGAGACGATATTGCTGCGCCGGAACGGCCCATACAGGCCGTTCGGCCCGAATTCGAAACGCCGCGCAGAATAGAGCGTGTCGAAGCGCGTGAACTTGCCCGGCTTGCCGCCATCGCCGCTGGCCGCATCGAACATCGCTACCACTCGCGGTGCCCAGCCACCAGCCAGCGTGTAGCCCACATCAGCGTGGATGAACCACGCGACAACATCAAGATCGGCACGGTCCGTCGCGGCTGAAGTGCGCCGCGCTTTGCCGAACTGAACCGCGCCTTCCAGATCGTGGTCCCACTTGCCCGGTGCGGGTTTGGCAAAGTGCCGTGCGCCCAGCGTGCCGATGCGGCGGTTGGCGGTGGCCAGCATTTTGCCATCACGCTCGATCAGGCCGAAAGCATAAGGTTGCAGCGTGCCGCCTGCCACATTCGCCAAGGTGCCATGCGCGCCAAAGAACACGACATCGAAGTTCTCGCGGTCCACCGTCACGCGGTCGGCCAGAATGCCGTCCACATCATCGGGCAGGCGCTGGTGCGGCAGCGTGAACACCAGATCCAGTTTCCGCCCGGCCCCGCCATCCAGCAGCAGATGCGCGCCGGTGAAGGCATTGGTCGTGTTGCGAAAGCGCTGGCGCGCCATCATGCGCCGATTGCCAAGGTCGAGCGTATAGCGCCCCAGCTTTAGCACGCTCTTGCCGCCCAACGGCACTTCGACATTGGCCTCCACCAGTTCGACAGCGTTGACTTCGCTGGTGTTGGCCGATGACCGCGCATCCTGCCCCCACGCCCGCGCGTCCCAGATTTCGGCGTTGAACCGCACCGCGCCCGCATCGTAACGCGCTGCTATTTCAGTGCGGAGCGATACCATCGTGTCGGTTTCAGGCGCAGGGGCAGGGCGGAACTGGCCGTCTATCGATTCCAGCCGCAGGCGGGCCGAAGCCGAAAGGATCAAAGGCCCTGCAGGTGCATCCGCCAGTGCAATGCCTGGCAAGAGGAGTAGCGCAGGCAGGGTTAGGGCGATGAGCTTCCGCATTGCTGCGCCGTAACCCGCGCTTGCACCTTTGGCCATAGGCGGCTACCGCGCGGGCACGTCATTTGGGGAGTAGCCACCGCTTAACAGCGGCCCTCAGCGTCAACATGCTTGGTCGAGAGGCCATGGCGCAGGCGGCGGGACTTTTGCGGCCCACCGGGCGAGACCAATGACAGCGCGCTTTCTGCCCGGGCCGGGTGGAGGGGCACGCTGTCGTTGGCCTGATCGCTCCACCCGGCCCTGCGGAAATACCATGATCCTCGAAGCGTTCACCACTTCCACCGCCATCGTCGCGCTGGCCGAAATCGGCGACAAGACGCAACTCCTTGCCATCGTGCTGGCCGCCCGTTTCAAACGCCCGCTTCCGATCGTGCTGGGCATTCTGGCGGCAACGCTGGCCAACCATTTCCTTGCTGCGCTGCTGGGCGCAACGGCAGCCGCGTTCCTCGATGGCCAGTGGTTCCGCTTTGCCATTGCCGCAGGCTTCGTGGCCATGGGCCTGTGGACGCTGGTGCCCGACAAGTTGGACGAAGATGAAGCGCCAAAGCCATCACGCTATGGCGCGTTCCTCACCACGCTGGTGGCCTTCTTTATCGTTGAAATGGGCGACAAGACCCAGATTGCCACCATCGCGCTGGGCGCACGGTTCAACGATGCGCTGGCGGTGACGGCGGGGACCACGCTGGGCATGATGCTGGCCAATGTGCCTGCCGTGGTCTTCGGCAATGCCTTGATAAAGCGCGTCCCGCTGGACGTGGTGCGCATGATTGCAGCGGCGCTGCTGGTGGCTACCGGGGTGTGGTTGTTCGTGCAGACGCTGGGGCTCTGGTAAGCGCTTTACCTGTTCATCTTTTGTTCTTATGTGGGTGGTATGATCGAATCGCCGCCTCTTACTCAGGACACCGTTGAGCGTGAAGCACGCGCCGTTGCGCGCGGGATTTGCCGCCTGTTTGCGCGCAACGATATCTGGTGCCTGTCCGAAATGCCGCTGCGGTCGGGCCGCCGGGCTGATCTGATGGGCATAGATGCCAAGGGGCAGGTGGTGATCGTTGAGATCAAGGTCAGCCGCGCCGATCTGCTGGGCGATGCCAAGTGGACCGATTACCTCGATCATTGCGACAGGTTCTACTGGGGGCTGGCACCGCACCTTGATCGGTCGGTGCTGGATACGGAGAACTTCCTGCCCCATGCCTGCGGGGTGATCGTGGCCGATGGCTATGACGCGGAAATCCTGCGGCCTGCGCCCACGGTTCCACTGGCAGCCGCACGGCGCAAGGCGGAGGTTGAAAGGCTGGCCCGCGCGGCATTGCGCCGCCAACTGGTCAGTCTTGATCCCGATTGCGGCGCCTGGGCGCTATAGGCGGGCTCTAGGGCCTGCGCTTGATGCCAAGCGGCGGAATCAGTGTGAGCAGCGCGCTGCGAGCTTCGAGGAATTCGTGCCATAGCGCGGTGGCAGCCGCTGCAGGTGACTGGCCCTTGGCTGATATCGCCAGCAAGGCGGCAAGGCCCGGCTCCATGATCGCTGCCAGATCATCCACGCCCTGTTTGGCATGATCATAGCGCCAACCGCCAGTGTCGCGCATGATCGCCGGAAAATTGCGCACTTCTGGTTTGCGCATTTCAGGCTGCAATCCCGCCAGCTTGCACACCACGGTCGACGCATCGTGCAGCGCGGACCATTTCATCGACATCGCATTGCCCGAAGCCTGGCCGAATTCAGGCCTCGGTTCGGTTGACCGCGAATCAGGTTGGACCGGGGAGAGTGGTTGCATGGCCACAGCTTTACCGACTAGTGCGCTACCAAATCCCTAAGCCAATGCCGATTGTGGATCGCATAGCCAACAGGCTGCTGAAAAACCGCTGGCAACAGCGCAACTGCACTGCTAGTTGGCCCTTGGCTCAGGCACCCGTAGCTCAGCTGGATAGAGTACTGCCCTCCGAAGGCTCACGTCCAACGCGAGAGCAGTGTTTTTATACAGGAAATCCGGGCACTTAGAAAGGCCCAAGAAAGGACGAACGAAAAAACTCACCAGAAACTCACCGCGATTGGACGGCCCGATTGATCGCGGATTGACCTTCTTCGGCGCAAATCATACGGCTTCAAGCCATCCGCACC
>JBEQBV010000103.1:0-12103 GCA_041639635.1 Novosphingobium sp. | reverse complement strand
CACTGCCGAAGCTGCCACAGCACCAGCCAAGTCGCTAAGTGCGAAAAAGCGTAGTTCTCCAAAAGCGCAAGCCAAAGCACCACCGGTGGAATTGCCGCCGCTGACAGTCGCGGCACAGCGGGTTACGACCTGGGTGGCCGAAACGGGCGACAACCAGTCGCTGCCCTATATCGTGATCGACAAACCCGCCGCCACGATCATGGTGTTCGATGCAAAAGGCAAGCCGGTGGCT
The DNA here is from genome assembly GCA_041639635.1 of Novosphingobium sp. GTDB lineage: Bacteria > Pseudomonadota > Alphaproteobacteria > Sphingomonadales > Sphingomonadaceae > Novosphingobium. The sequence goes on along the minus strand of JBEQBV010000103.1, from coordinate 11,871 downwards.
ACCGGCCCGGTCCTGATCGGCATCGCGCTTGGCGATGATGCCACACCGGGCATTGGTACAAAGAGCCTGTCTGAAATTGGCCCTGCGGAAAAAACCACACCGGCGGGCCGCTATCTCGCCCGGTTCGGGCGCGCGGCTGGCAACGTGAAAATGCTGTGGGTCGATTATGCCAATTCGGTCGGCATCCATACCATCCCGCCCGCCAACAAGGAAAACCGCACAAAGCGGATGCTGTCACCCACCATCGAAGACAACCGTGTCACCTACGGCTGCATCAACGTGCCCAAGGCGATCTACAACGGCAAGATCACGCCGATGTTCGGCAAGAAGGGCGGCTATGTCTATATCCTACCCGATACCAAACCGCTGGAAGCCGCCTTCCCGCCGCTTCATGCACGACCAGTTATCAACGCACGTCGCTGATACGAAAAAGGGGACCATGCGGCCCCCTTTCCCGTTTGGTCTGGCTTCAAATCAGAACCGGTAACGCGCCGCCACACCATACGTGCGCGGCTGGCTGGTATAACCGGAAATGGATTCCGGCTGTGCAGGCGTGTCAAAAATCGACAGCAGATAGCGCGCATCGGTCAGATTGCGGCCCCATACCGTCAATTCCAGTCCTGCCGGGAGGACCCAGCTGATCGACGCATTCAGCTCGTTCACTTCGCGGCGATAGGGCTGTGCTGCAGAAATCGCCGCACGGGTGCCACCATCAAGGAAACCGGGCAGGCCCTCGATGATCTGGACGGGCGATTCATAATGGAAATCGCCGCGCAGGATGATGTGATGGCCGCTGGTCAGTTCATGGTCATAAGTGGCGGCGAATGTCGATGAAATGGCCGGAATGCCGGCTGGGCGCGTCTTCGAAAGATCACCCACGGCTGACAGGATGAAGCTGTCATACTTGGGATCAAGATAGGTCATGCCGACATTGAACTGCAGGCCCTTGGCAGGACGCACCGTACCTTCAAACTCCAGCCCGCGCACCGATTGCCTGCCAGCATTGGCCAGCACAAAGCCCGATCCGGTGAACGTGTTCGATTGGAACCCGTTGATGCGCTGATCAAAGGCGGCAAGGTTGGCGGTCACCAGACCCCAGTCCGCCTTCAGGCCGATTTCATAGACCGTCGAGTTTTCAGGGCCTGCAAAGCGGCTGCCGTATGTCTGGTTCACCACGGTCAACCCGCCCGCCACCAGCGCGGCACGATCGGCTTCCGCCGGGCGGCTGTCGCGCGAAAGGTTGATTGAGCTGGCCTTGAACCCGGTCGCGTAACTTGCATAGACGTTGATGTCGTCAGTCAGATCAAAGGCCACCCGCACCACATAGGTGAACTTGTCGTCGCGCGTCCGGCCCGATTCCACCGCGTTTGGCACGGCCAGGAACGGCGGCAGGTATTGCAGATCCTGCAAAGCCAGCAGCGGATTGCCAACGGTCAGCGGATTGGCATCTGCCGCGGCCGCCGTGGTGGAAAGGTTGGCGTTCAATGTAGCAAAGCCTGCCGCCTGCGTCTGCAAGGCCGCAAACTGTGTCGGGTTTGCAGCGGCAAACGCCCCGATCGCAACCGGATCGGTCGTGCCCAGCGCCTGTGCCACAAAGCCCCGGCTCAGTGCCGTGCCGCCGATCTGCACCAGATCCAGATTGGCAAAGACATCGCTCGACGTGGCTGATGCGGCAAAGTTCTTGGCATCCTTGGTATAGTTCAGCCCGCCAGTCACCGTGATCCGGTCACCCACCTTGAAGTCGGCCTGACCAAAGAACGAATAGGCCTCGTTCTTCAGGCGATAGCGCTCATCCAGCTTCTGCCCCTGCCCGAAGAAACGGCCCGCATAGTTGGTGCCGGTCAGAGCGCTAATCGTGGCTTCCACGCCAGACAGCGATTGCGTGTTCTGCGTCAGGTTGCGGATGACGAAATCGGCGTAGCCGCGCGCCTGCGTGCCCCAGCCGATCTGGTTCGCCTGGCGAATGTTCTCGTTGAAGTAGAACCCGCCCAGCAGGAAGTTCACCGGACCATCAAGATTGGTCGAAACCCGCATTTCCTGCGTGAAGGTCTTGATGCTCTGATCCTGCGAATTGAACCCGATCAGGTCCGCGCTCGAAAAGTCAGAGTCCTGATTGGTCAGCGCTTCGGTGCGGCGATAGGCGCTGATCGAGGTGAAGGTCAGCGGTCCCAGATCGTAATCGATCTGCCCCGAAAGCCCCCAATTCGTGATGTCATTGGTGGAATCGATATTGGAATAGACCTTGTCGGCATAGATCTCGTTCGGCGCATTCACCCGGCCGCCCAGCGCGCGCACGGCCAGTGTTGCGGCTGAGGGCCGCAGGTTCACCACGCCGCAGCACAGTTCATCAATCTTCGAATAATCGCCGATCAGCCGCACCCGCATCTGCGCAGTGGGCTCCCACAGCGCCTGTCCGCGAACGAACCAGCGGTCGCGCTCATTGGTGCGGTTGCCGGTGCCCAGGTCCTCGTTATAGCCGTCGCGCTTGTTGACGCCGCCAGCCAGGCTAACCGCAAGCTGCTCGCTCACCGGGCCGGTCACCACGCCCTTCACGATCAGCGCGTCATAATTGCCATAGCTCGCCTCGACATTGCCGCCGAATTCGAACTTGGGCGCATCCGTCACGATCGAGATCACGCCCACGCTGGCGTTCTTGCCAAACAGCGTGGACTGCGGCCCGCGCAGAACTTCGATGCGCTGCACATCGGGGAAATCCGCAATCTGCGCGGCAGAGCGCGAACGATATACGCCATCGATGAACACGCCGACCGAAGGCTCGATCCCGGCGTTGTTGGCGCCATTGCCAAAGCCGCGGATGATGAAGTTGGTGTTCGCGCTCGATTGCAGCTGCGTCACGCGCAGCGAAGGCACCACGCTTGCCAGATCCTTCAAATCACGGATCTGCGCCTGTTCCAGCGTCTTGGCGCTGGTGACCGATACTGCCACCGGCACATCCTGCAGCGTCTGTTCGCGCTTGGTGGCCGTGACGATAATTTCGTTGCCCATGGCCGTCTGTTCGGGCGCATCGGCGGCGGGCTGCGCCATTTCGCCGGGCTCTGCCGCTTCCTGCGCCTGTACTGCGCTCGAAATCGCAAGGGCAAACCCGCAAGCCCCGGCAAGCAGCACTGCCTGGCCAGTACGTCCGGCAATCTTGCCGGCAAACTCGAATGTCATTGCAGTTCTTTTCCTTAAACTAATCGGCGCGCAAGGCCGCCAACTTGGCCGCGTTGAGCAGCTTCAGGTCATCCATCATTCCCTTCTTCTCTATTACGCCGATGCCCTGCCCGCCACAATCACCCCGCGCCGGATTGATCCGCTTTGGCCCTGCTCTTTCACCGATTGTTGCAATCCAGTCACACTTGCAACCTTATGCCCCCGCCAGCCGCAACGCACGCCTTTCTGATTCAGCGTGCTTGCCGCAACGCGCGTCTTTCTGATTCAGCGTGCTTGCCGCAACGCACAATAAAGAGTAAGCGCGCGCCGAAGTCGGAGCGGGCAACGCTTGTCCCGAACATCCGCGAATCCAAACCGAAAGTCCGTTTCATGTCCGCCCAGCAGCGCAATATCGCGATCATCGCCCACGTCGACCATGGCAAGACCACGCTCGTTGACCAGCTTTTCCGCCAATCCGGCACCTTCCGCGATAACCAGCGCGTCGAAGAGCGGGCGATGGATTCCAACGATCTGGAAAAGGAACGCGGGATCACCATTCTCGCCAAGCCCACCTCGATCGAATGGAACGGCGTGCGCATCAACATCGTCGACACCCCCGGCCACGCCGACTTCGGTGGCGAGGTTGAGCGTATCCTCAGCATGGTCGACGGCGTGATCCTGCTGGTCGACAGCTCCGAAGGCGCGATGCCGCAGACCAAGTTCGTCACCGGCAAGGCGCTTGCGCTGGGCCTCAAGCCCATCGTGGTGGTCAACAAGGTCGACCGCCCGGATGAACGCATCCAGGAAGTGCTCGACGAAGTGTTCGACCTGTTCGTCACGCTCGATGCGAATGACGAACAGCTTGAATTCCCGGTCCTCTACGCCTCGGGCCGCAATGGCTATGCCAGCACCGATCCCGATCGCCGCGAAGGCACGCTCGAACCCATGTTCCAGCTGATCGTCGATCACGTGCCGCCGCCAAATCTTGATGAAGAAGCGCCCTTCACCTTCCTCGCCACGCTGCTGGATCGTGACAACTTCCTGGGCCGCGTCCTCACTGGTCGCGTTCAGTCGGGCGTGATCCGCGTCAACGATCCGATCCGCGCGCTGGACATGGACGGCAAGGTCATCGAAACCGGCCGCGCGTCCAAGATCATGACCTTCCGTGGCCTCGATCGCGTGCCGGTTGATGAAGCCAAGGCTGGTGACATCATCTCGCTGGCGGGCCTTGCCGTTGCCACCGTATCAAACACCATCGCCGCCCCGGAAGTGACCGTGCCGATCAAGGCCCAGCCGATCGATCCGCCCACGCTCTCCATGCGCTTCTCGGTGAACGACAGCCCCATGGCCGGCCGCGAAGGCACCAAGGTCACCAGCCGCATGATCCGTGACCGGCTGGAGCGTGAGGCAGAATCCAACGTCGCCATCCGCGTCACCGAATCTGCCGACAAGGACAGCTTCGAAGTCGCCGGCCGCGGCGAACTTCAGCTTGGCGTGCTGATCGAAACGATGCGCCGCGAAGGCTTCGAACTCGGCATCAGCCGCCCCCGCGTGCTGTTCCAGAAGGACCAAGACGGCAACCTGCTCGAACCCTACGAAACCGTGATGATCGACGTGGACGACGAACACTCGGGCACCGTGGTTGACAAGATGGCCATCCGCAAAGCGGAAATGACCGACATGCGCCCCTCGGGCGGCGGCAAGACCCGCATCACCTTCAGCGCCCCCTCGCGCGGGCTGATCGGCTACCACGGCGAATTCCTGTCGGACACGCGCGGCACCGGCATCATGAACCGCCTGTTCGAAAAGTACGGCCCGCACAAAGGCAAGATCGAAGGCCGCAAGAACGGCGTGCTGATCTCCAACGGCACCGGCGAAGCGGTCGCCTATGCCCTCGGCCCGCTGGAAGAGCGCGGCATCCTCTTCGTCGGCGTCGGCACCCCGCTCTATGAAGGCATGATCATCGGCGAAAACGCCAAGCCTGAAGACTTGGAAGTCAACCCGATGAAGTCCAAGCAGCTGACGAACTTCCGTTCCACCGGCAAGGACGACGCCATCCGCCTCACCCCGCCCAAGGTCATGACCCTGGAACAGGCCATCGCCTACATCGACGACGATGAAATGGTGGAAGTGACGCCCAAGTCCATCCGCATCCGCAAGGCCATCCTCGACCCGAACGAGCGCAAGAAGGCCTCGCGGAAGAAGGAAGCGGCGTAAGGAACAACGGAAAGGGCGGTCAGAAAGGGCCGCCCTTTCTCTTTGACCACCCCTCCCGCAAGCGGGAGGGGCCGGGGGTGGGAATGTTGCGCAGTGCCTCTCCAGCCTGTCCCCGCCAAAGCGGGGATGGCGGGGGACCACCGAAGGTGGTGGAGGGGACGGAGCACTCAGACCATGCTGCCCCGAAGAGGGCAATAGTCCATCGCCAGTCCTTAAGTCAAAAAGCCCGTGGAAGATTGGTCCATTATCAGCCCATTTGCACCCTTTGACGTTCAGGTATTGTTCCATTCCATAGACAGCTGTGGCAGTGTGCGTTACGGGAAGTGAAACCGAAAAAGGAAGTCGGCAACCATGCTGCATGGCACCGTTATTGATCTGTTCTGCGGGGCGGGTGGCCTTAGTGAAGGCTTTCGCCAAGCGGGCTACAGTGTGCTCGCTGGAAATGACTTTTTTGACGCTGCAGGAGAAACCTTTGCAGCAACACATCGTGACGCCAAGTTTCTCCCCGGTGCAATTCAAAAGTACAGCCCACAGGACTTCCTTGATGCCGCAGGCCTCAATCCCGGCGAATTGGATGTGCTGGTTGGTGGCCCCCCTTGCCAAGGTTTTTCCGTATACAACCATCAGCGCGGCTTACATGATGAGCGATCATCACTCTATCTTGAGTACCTGCGAGTTGTTGCAGGTCTGAAGCCTAACTGGATTGTGCTGGAGAATGTCACGGGCATGACGTCTGCCGGTGGGGGTGCCGCTGTCAGTGCCATTATTCGCGGCTTGGGCGACCTAGGATACGAAGTTGTGGCAAAAATTCTTCGCGCAGAAGAATACGGCGTACCCCAAGAGCGGCGAAGGCTGGTTTTCATTGGCAATCGTATTGGAGCACCAATTGAATTTCCGAAACCCACCCATGGGCCTGGCTTGCTACCTTTTGTCACAATCCAAGATGCTATCTCTGATCTTCCACAACTAATTAACGGAGAAGAACTTGGTTTTGTAAACTACGGATCAGAAGGACGCTCCAGCTACCAAATTGAATTGCGAAATGGTTCAAATGGCGTAAGCAATCATGCCGCTGCAAAGCTTTCAAAAGTCAATCTAGACCGTCTCAAGCATATTCCACAGGGCGGATCTTGGCGCGATATTCCTATAGACTTACTGCCTGAAGGCATGAAGCGCGCTAAAAGATCAGACCACACCAAACGCTATGGGCGACTTCGTTGGGACGGCCTCGCATCAACGATCCTCACCAAGTGCGACCCTCATTGGGGAGCTTACTTTCACCCGGATCAAGACCGGACACTGACCGTTCGAGAAGCCGCGCGTCTACAGTCTTTCCCGGATTGGTTTGAGTTCAAGGGGTCGCGGACCGACCAATATACTCAAGTTGGCAATGCCGTGCCGCCTTTACTCGGCCGGGCCATCGCTCACTCCATAGGTGCCCGCACCAATGCTTCCTACGAATTCATGTCAGCTGCAGCAGAATGACTAACGAAGCAGTGCAGCATTTATCGCAGACTCATAAACGCCCATAGGAGGAAGATTGACCGGCGAGACAAATGCATATGCAACCTGCTCCACCGTTGTAGTAAATGTTTCTCCTTTAACTAGCTCACGGCGAATACCAGAACCATTATCCGGTCCCAGATCGTATGCTTGAAATGTAATCGTTCCCGCAGCAATTGGGTATTCCAACATTTTAGTTCCCAGACGTGCGCGAATCTTGTTTAAAACGGCAGTAGGACAAACAAAGAATAGACCTTTACCACATCGCCGTTCACGGCGGAGAACGTAGCCTTTGTATATAAGCTGCGGCAAAATTCGCTTAGAAACATTGGCCCAATTCAATCCAGCATTGGACCAGCCGGGATTGTTGCCCCTTTTGTCTGTAAAAGACTTACCTTCAAAAAATGCTTCTGACTGTTCACGATACGAATTGGTTGTGTCAATCGTTTGAATTTCAACAGCTGTAAATTCTTCCATTTCGCCCGCTGGAGACAAGCGCGCAAGAACGTAATCAATGAAGAAGCCACCCGTTTCCAACTCATCAGGATTGTTTGGCTGGGGGATGGAAAGTTCGCTACCCCAATATTTACCGAAGACGGCGACCTCATTGCCGGTCAAAGCCCCGGTGGCCTTAAGCAATGCAATTTCAGAGGCCTCCGTAATTCCGACGTTCCTGCCGAAAGCATGCTTAGCTATTTCGTCTAAAACTTCGTGTGATTTGTCATACAAGCGATTAGGGCAAATTATAACTGGCTGGCCGGTTGACTGCTCTAGGGAACAAGCGCCGTGACGTGGCTTTATACAAGCTGCATTGACGAATGGGCATTTCTTTTGGTCTGCGAGCGATCTCCCAACGGGATCGAGCGGCCTGTAACCGAAGAACTCAACTATCCGACCAGCCACAATTCAAACCTCTCAAAGCTATGCAGCGTTACTGCACTCGACCGCACAACGCAAAACATGTTATCCGCCTGAGCGGTAAGCCGCTATGCCGCTATGCCGTGCAGCTATCCCCGCAAAGGACAGTTAATGCAGCCTCGAACCGACGCCACCGCGGCAATCAATGAACGCAGCACCGAGCGCATGTCGTTTCGGACCAAGCCGCGCATCAAGGATGCTATCCAGAGGGCGGCGGCGCTGGCAGGGGTGGATGCCTCCGTTTTCTTAATGAGCGCGGCCTACAAGGCAGCGATAGAGACGATTGCGGCGCACGAGCATAAAATGCTCGCCCCGGTCGATCATCAGGCCTTCTTTGCTGCGCTAGACCGTCCGCCAGCGCCCAACCCAAAACTGCGGGTGGCCTTCGCTCGCCACAATGAGACGATTGCCAGCAAGTGAACTGTGGCCCAGCGGACGAGCGGCCGTCCCGTTCGTGTCGAGCGAAGTCGAGACACGATGCGCAGTGTCTCGACTTCGACCTTGCAGGTCGAAGTTTATCCTGAGCTAGACGAAGGGCTCGACACGAACGGAGGGTGGGGTCGCTCTATTGGTATCCAGCTCGTACCCACAAAAAACCCCTGTCCTACAAACCCCCACCTGACATAGCCTCCGGGGCATGACGCACCACGCCCCCCGCTCCGCCCCAGCAGACGCCCGCGCCCTCACCCCGGCCCAGACCCCGGCAATCCGCCGAGCCGGTCAATCGCAAGAACCGATCAATCACGCCCAACTGATCGATCGCAATTATTCTTCAGGACAGTGTAAACTGTGTAAACCCCCCTCCCCTTTTCGGGGCGAAACAGGGGCGGATAACGCCGATCCCTTTGAAGGCCGCGCCGCACACGAAAAAGCTGCGGCGCTTCCCGCGCCGCAGCTTTTGCCGGTTCGCCGCTCCCGCGCCTCGCGGCGGGGAGCGCGTTACGGTGTGATCAGAACCGCAGGCCAACCACGGCGCGGACCGAGTGCGTATCGAACACATTGTCCTGCACGCGCATGTTGGTGCCGCCGCCGTTCAGCAGGAACGGGTTGGTGGCAGGCGCAGTGCCCTGGCCCACTTCCACCGCATACTTGTCATCCTTGTAGCGGCTGTAGAGGTATTCCACCCCCAGCGACAGGTTGTTCGTCAGCATCACTTCGGTGCCGCCGCCGGCCTGCCAGCCCCACAGCATCTTGCCATCGTTGCGCTCGGTAAAGCTGTTGGCGGTGTTGGTGGTGCTGAAATCGTGGTCGATCTTGGCATAGCTTACGCCGCCAGTCGTATAGAACAGCGCGCCGCCACCGGGCGTGAAGCCAAGGCGCGCGCGGGCCGAGACGGCATAGTCGAGCGAGCGGTCGATGCGGTAGTTGGCAGGCGTCGTGCTGAACGCGCTGGAGCGATAGACGGATTCGCTGCGCGATCCTTCAACAAGGCCGCCAAACACCACGTTGCCCGAACGCACGTCAAAACCGATGCGGGCGCCGTATTCTGCGCCTTCCTTCTTCTTGGCGCAGCCCGCATCGCGCGTTGCACCGAACGCGCCGCAGTTGGCAAAGCCGGGGGAGAAGGCATTGGCGCCAAGCGCGGTGTTCACGTTTTCGGAATAGTTGCCGTCACGGTTGGTATCGAACTCAAAGTTGCCGCGGTTGTTGCCTAGCAGGCCGATGCCGCCGAAGCCTTGCAGATAGATGCCGCTGAAGTGGCGGTCGCGGTCAAAACCGTCGGTGGTGCGGCTGGTGCTGTCCATCGCATCGCGCGTTTCGGCAGTTGTGTTGTCTTGCGGCATGTCTTGCGCAGCGGCCGAAGCCGAGACGAGCGCCACCGACGCGGCCAGCGGCCACGCGAAACGGTTCTGAATCTTCATGAATTTCCCTCTTGTTTCAATGCCATCAGGCATACACGTGTCCAAACTGGCGGGGTGCGAAAAGGTTTCCGCGAAAATGACCGGATCGGACCCAAATGGCGTGAAGCGGGTTGGAACCGCGGTAGTGCGATCAGTACGGGATGCCGAAAAAGCGCAGGAAATGCGCCGCTGTCACTCGCCATTCATGTTCGGCAGGTCTATGGCGCTGGCGATGACCAAGCCTGATCCCACCGCCTTCCCGACTGCCCTGCCGGGCCTGCGCGTTGCGCTGTTCAGCGGGAACTACAATTACGTCCGCGATGGCGCGAACCAGGCATTGAACCGGCTAGTCGGCTATCTGCTGCGACAAGGAGCAGACGTGCGGGTCTATGCGCCGAAGGTTGAAAATCCGGCTTTTCCGGCCACCGGCACGCACATCGGCATCCCCTCGTTCGCCATTCCGGGCCGTGCCGAGTATCGCTTCCCCCTCGCGCTCAGCCCCCGCGTGCGGCGCGATCTGGCGGAATTTGCCCCGCACGTGGTGCACGTCTCCTCGCCCGATGTGGTGGCACATCGGGCCGTGTCGTGGGCGCGGCATCGGCGGCTACCCATCCTTGCCTCGGTCCACACCCGGTTCGAAACCTACTTCCGCTATTACAACATGGCGTGGGCCGAACCGGTGGTCGAAGCGCTGATGCGGCGGTTCTACCGGCGCTGCGATGCCCTCGTCGCTCCGTCGGAATCGATGGCACAAGTGCTGCGCGATCAGCGGATGAACTACGATATCGACATCTGGTCGCGCGGGGTGGACCGCGAGATCTTCCATCCCGGTGCCCGCAGTCTGGAATGGCGGCGCAGCCTCGGGCTTGGCGATGACGAGGTGGTGGTGGGGTTCCTTGGCCGTCTAGTGATGGAAAAAGGGCTCGACGTGTTCTCGGATTCGATCGACCAGCTGGCGCGCAAGGGTGTGAAGCACCGCGTGCTGGTGGTGGGCGAAGGCCCGGCGCACGATTGGTTCGCCGCGCGCCTGCCCGATGCGGTGTTCGCCGGTTTTCAGGGCGGCGCCGATCTCGGCCGCGCGGTGGCGAGCATGGACGTGCTGTTCAACCCTTCGGTCACCGAGACATTCGGCAACGTCACGCTCGAGGCGATGGCCTGTGCGGTGCCGGTGGTGGCCGCAGCGGCGACAGGCAGCCAAAGTTTGGTAGACGATGGCGTGTCCGGGCGGTTGATCACGCCGGGCGCTGTACGCCAGTTTGCCGAAGCGCTGCGCCTCTATGCCGAAGACCCCGCCCTGCGCGCACAGCACGGCGCGGCGGGCGAGGAGCGCAGCCTTGAGTTTTCGTGGGACCGGATCAACCAGGCGGTAGCCGACACCTACTTGCGGTTGGTGCGGCAAAGGGCGCGCCAGCGCAGGCCCTAGCGCAACACGCCGCGCGTTTTCATGCGCCGTGCGTACCAGAGGAAGAACAGGAGCGAGGCCCAGATGACAAGATTCATCACCATCATCGCGCCGAGGTTCATCGAGGGGGGCACAGTGCTGTCGAAGAGATTGTAGACCTGAGTGACGGCAAGCCCCAACAGCGACACGGCAAACGCGGTGACGGCGTGGCGCGAGCGGAGCAACAGCAGGATCGACCCGACCAACGACCCCCAGACGCCAAGCGCCCAGAACGCGCTCAACCACACAGGAAGCGCTTGCGTGTAGGCGATCTCAGCCTCACCCATGCCGACCGACTGCATGTAGGCTACCGGATCGAGCTTGCTCATCGTGTAATCGACGCAGCCAAAGCTGTTCCACATGAGGCTGACGACGCCCACGGCCCAAAGGTGCGCTGGCGTGCGAGCGCGCGTGGTTTCCTGATCCAGCATGGTTCCCCTCCACCTGTTGTCGGCGGAGAGGATATCATGGCCAAGTGCGTGATCAAAGCGCCGCGACAACGCGGATTCGATGAGCATCAGAGGCGTTCGATCCGGCGCGCGGCATCATCGAGGATGTCGGCGATGGCAAGCGCGGTTTCGGCATCGAAGCCCTGCGCCATCGCTCGGTTGCGCAAGACGGCGTGGAGATTGCCCATCGCGCGGCGGACCGGCGGGCTTTCGGCGCGGTCACGCTGATCGCCCAAGGCTTTGAGGCGAGTAAGGATGGCTTCGAGTTCGGCGTCCTTTCCGGCCAGTTCGGCGCGGCCAGCATCGGTGACGGCGAAGGCCTTGCGCGGGCTGGCGTCGGCCTCTTCGG
>JBEQBV010000102.1:0-12160 GCA_041639635.1 Novosphingobium sp. | reverse complement strand
ACGGCGACATGATCTTCCTGTCCGACCCCTACTCGGTCGGCGGCGCGGTCAGCCATTCCAACGATTGGCTGGTGCTGCTGCCGGTGTTCAAGGACGGACGCCTGATCGCCTATACCTCGATGTTCGGCCACCAGTCCGACATTGGCGGAAAAGTCGTCGGCTCGATGCCGATCAACGCGCGCTCGATCTTCGAAGAGGGCGTGCGCATCCCGCCGGTGAAGATCTGGAAAAAGGGCGAATACAACGAAGACCTGATCCGCCTCGTCATGCACCAGACGCGCAAGCCAGACTGGTGCGCGGCTGATCTCAACGCGCTGATCGCCGCCTGCCGCGTGGCCGCGCGCCGCGTGATCGAAATGGCCGAGCGGTTCGGCGATGATGTTTATGTTTCAGCAACGCAGGAACTGCTCGCACGTAATCACCGCGCGATGAAATCGCTGATCGGCATGGCCATTGCCGAAGAGCCGGTCAGCTTTGAAGACTATATCTGCGACGATGGCATGGGCTTTGGCCCCTACAAGATCAAATGCACGATGTGGCGCGAAGATGGCCGCGTGGTGCTCGATTTTGCGGGCACCGACCCGCAATCGGTCGCCTCGATCAACTTCCTGCTGAATGAAAACATGTTCAAGATGTTCTTCGGCATCTACATGATCATGGTCTTCGATCCGCAGATCCTGTTCAACGACGGGTTCTACGATCTGATCGACGTGCGCATACCCGAAGGATCGCTGCTCAAGCCCGTATTCCCAGCCGCACTCTCGGGTCGCACCCATGCGCTGGGCCGCATTTTCGATATTCTGGGCGGACTGCTGGGGCAAAAGACCCCGGAATTCCTCAATGCGGCCGGGTTTTCGTCCAGCCCGCACCTGTTCTATTCGGGCAATGATGAACGCCCCGGCAAGAATGCCGAATGGTTCCAGCTTTTCCAGATCGGCTTCGGCGGCGTTCCAGGCCGTCCGATGGGCGATGGGCCGGACGGCCACTCGCTCTGGCCGGGCTTCACCAACGTGCCCAACGAATTCCTCGAACGCTATTTCCCGATGGTGATCGAACGCTACGAATGCGAACCCGATTCCGGCGGCGCAGGCCTGCATCGCGGCGGCAACGGCATTCGCATGACCTACCGCTTCCTGTCCAAGGGCACCATCGCCATCCACGACGACCGCTGGTTCGTGCCGCCATGGGGCGTCAACGGCGGTGAGCCGGGTGCGCGGGCGCGCAAGATCCTCGAAAAAGCCGATGGCACGCAGATCATTGTCGGCAACAAGGTCGAAGACGTCGAAGTGGAAGCGGGTGACATGCTCCACTTCATCACCTGGGGCGGCGGCGGCTGGGGCGATCCGCTGGTTCGCGATCCGGCACTGGTCGGCAAGGAGATCGTGCAGGGGCTCGTCACGGCTGAGGGCGCGCGCGCCTATGGTGTGGTTGCTGATGATCGTGGTGCGGTCAATCTCGCCGAAACTGAAGCCTTGCGCGCGCGCCTGCGCGAAGAGCGGGGCGACCTTCCGCTGTTCAACTACGGCCCGGGCATCGAGGTGCTTCGCGCCAATTGCGAAGCGGAAACCGGCCTGCCTGCCCCCGTCCAACCCGAATGGCCGCTACTGGAGGCGGCAGAATGACCATGACAGCCAACAACCCCGGAGCCTTGCGCGATATTCGCGTCGTCGAACTCGGTCAACTTCTGGCAGGGCCATTCTGCGGCCAGCTGCTGGGCGATATGGGCGCCGACGTGATCAAGGTCGAACCGCCCGTTACCGGCGACCCCATGCGCGATTGGGGGCAGGGTTCTGAAAAGGTGCAATGGGAAGTGATCGCGCGCAACAAACGCTCGGTCAGCGCGAACTTGCGCATTCCCGCCGGGCAAGCACTGGTAAAGCGGCTGATCGCCCATGCCGATGTGCTGATCGAAAACTTCAAGCCCGGCACGATGGAAAAGTGGGGCCTCGGCCCGGACGTTCTGCTGGCGGAAAAACCCGATCTGATCATCGCGCGCATGTCAGGCTATGGCCAGACCGGCCCCTATTCCAACCGCGCCGGTTTTGGCGGCATTGGTGAGGCGATGGGCGGCTGGCGCTATATCGTGGGCGAGCCTGATCGCGCGCCCAGCCGCATGGGCATTTCCATCGGCGATACCCTGACTGCCACATACGGCTGCATGGGCGTGCTCGCCGCACTGCACGAACGCGCGCAGACCGGGCGCGGGCAGGTGATTGACGCGGCGCTCTATGAATCGGTGCTGCAAGTGATGGAAGGCCTTGTCCCCGAATATGACCGTACCGGCTATATCCGTGAACGTTCCGGCTCGGTGCTGAAGGGAATCGCGCCATCCAACGTCTACAGGTGCAAGGACGGCGAATTCATGATCGGTGCGAACAAGGATTCGCTATGGAAGCGCCTTGCGGTAGCCATGGGCCGTCCCGAACTCGGCGATGATCCGCGCTATGCCACACACCTTGCGCGCGGCGAAAATCAGGACGAACTTGACGCACTGATCAACGACTGGACCCGCACGCTGACCATGGAACAGGTCGATGCGCTCATGATCGAACACTCGATCCCCGCAGGCCGCGTCTACCGCGCGCCAGACATGCTCGAAGACCCGCACTTCAAGGCGCGCGAGGCGATCATCGAGGTTGAAACCGAACGCTTCGGCCCGCTGAAAATGCAGTCCAGCTTCCCCCGCTTTTCCGCCACCCCCGGCTCGGTCCGCCGCCCTGCGCCGTCCAAAGTCGGCCAGCACAATGCCGAGATTTATGGCGAATTGCTGGGACTGGGCGAGACGGAACTGGCAGAGATGGCCGCGCAAGGGGTCATCTGAAAACGCACAAAGAAGCTCCAACCACTGTCCACATTCGTAATTCCCGCGCAGGCGGGAATTACGAAAAAAGACTCAGCCCTCAGCTTCTTCCCGCTCGATCTCGCGCCAACCAATATCCCGGCGACAAAAGCCTTCCGGGAACTTGATCACATCCACCGCAGCATAGGCGGCATCACGCGCGGCTTTTACACTGGCCCCGCGCGCCGTGACATTCAGCACCCGCCCGCCGTTGGCGCTCAACACGCCATCGTGCGAAAGCGCGGTGCCTGCATGAAACACCTTGGCCCCATGCGCTTCAGCCGCTGGAATAGCATCAATCCGACCGCCCTTCTTCGGCGTCCCCGGATAGCCCTCAGCCGCCATAACCACAGTCATCGCCACATCAGGCGAAAAGCGCGGAGGCTGGATGCTTGCCAGCTTGTTGTCGGCACAGGCCAGCAGCAGTTCGACCAGATCGCTTTCCAGCCGCATCATCAGCACCTGGCATTCGGGATCGCCAAAGCGCGCGTTGTATTCGATCAGCTTCGGCCCCTGTTCAGTCAGCATCAGCCCGGCATAGAGCACGCCCGAATAGGGCATCCCTTCGTCCGCCATCGCTTTGACCGTGGGGGCAACGATCTGCGCAATCGCCAGCGCCTCCAGTTCGGGCGTCAGCACGCGCGCGGGACTATAGGCCCCCATGCCGCCCGTGTTCGGCCCGGTATCGCCATCGCCCACGCGCTTGTGATCCTGCGCCGATCCGAAAGCCACAATCGTTGCGCCGTCGGTCAGGGCAAAGAAGCTGGCTTCCTCGCCGGTCAGGAATTCTTCGATCACCACCTCGGCCCCGGCAGAGCCGAACGCGCCGTCGAACATGTCGTCCACTGCCGCTTCGGCTTCGGCCATCGTCATGGCCACAACCACGCCCTTGCCCGCGGCTAGCCCGTCAGCCTTGATCACGACAGGTGCACCAAACTCCTGCAAGGCCGCGCGCGCCTGATCCAGAGACTTGGCCCGCACATAGCCCGCTGTCGGGATATCAGCCCGCGCGCACAGGTCCTTGGTAAAGCCCTTCGATCCTTCAAGCTGCGCCGCCGCGCGGCTCGGCCCGAACACCGAAAAGCCCGCCGCCCGCAGCGAATCCGTCAACCCATCCACCAGCGGCGCTTCCGGGCCGACCACGATCAGCCCGATGCGATGGCTTTCGCAGAATATCACCACCGCCGCATGATCGGTCAGGTCCAGCGCCACGATTTGCGCATGGTCGGCGATGCCGGGGTTGCCGGGTGCCGCATAGAGCTTGCCCGCCAGCGGCGATTGCGCCAGTTTCCAGCTGAGGGCATGTTCGCGCCCACCCGATCCCAACAGCAGGATATTCATGGCTTCCCCTTCCGCGCCTTTTGACGACGACGATAACAACGGCTCGGGGCGGCTCCTAGCGAGGGAATCGGCGGGCGACAACGCTCCGGCCCTGTCCATCTCCGAGATTTCTGCCCTGCTCAAGCGTACGGTGGAGGACCGCTTTGGCTTCGTGCGCGTGCGGGGCGAGCTTTCGGGCGTCAAACGCGCCGCCTCTGGGCACCTCTACGCCAGCCTGAAGGACGAGAACGCGCGGCTTGATGGCGTGATGTGGCGCGGCAATGTGCAGCGCCTGAACTTCCGCCCCGAGGACGGCGTCGAAGTCATCGCCACCGGCAAGCTCACCACCTATCCCGGCCGCTCGAACTATCAGATCGTGATCGACCGGATGGAGATCGCTGGCGAAGGCGCGCTGCTGGCCCTACTGGCCAAGCTGAAAGCCCGGCTAGAAGGCGAAGGCCTGTTCGATCCCGCCCGCAAGAAAGCCCTGCCCTTCTTGCCCCGCGTGATCGGCGTGGTCACCTCGCCCACTGGCGCGGTGATCCGAGACATCCTGCACCGCCTGTCCGACCGTTTCCCCACGCGCGTGATCGTCTGGCCAGTGCTGGTGCAGGGCCAGGGCGCGGGCGCGCAGATCGCCAATGCCGTGCGCGGCTTTTCCGCCCTGCCCGAACATGGCCCGATCCCGCGCCCCGATCTCGTCATCGTCGCGCGCGGCGGCGGTTCGATCGAAGACTTGTGGTGCTTCAACGAAGAGGACGTCGTCCGCGCCGTGGCGGATTGCACCATCCCGATCATCAGCGCAGTGGGCCACGAAACTGACACCACCCTGTGTGATTTCGCGGCAGACCTTCGTGCCCCCACCCCCACCGCTGCTGCCGAACTTGCCGTGCCGGTGCAAGCCGAACTCGCTGCCTTCGTCGCCGATCTCAACGCCCGCCAACGCCGCGCGCTTGCCCGCCAGCTCGCGCAGGCCAAGGAACGCCTCGAAGCCCGCAGCCAGCGCCTGCCCCAGCCGCAAACCCTGCTGCAAGGCCAGGCCCAGCGCGTCGATGATCTGGCCGAGCGCCTGCGCCGCGCGCTGCTTCACCGCACCGAAATTGCAGGGTCCCTGCTCGCCCGCCATGCCGGAGCCTTGCGCCCCGCCCTGCTCACCGCGCGGCTTGAGCGTGAGGCAGAACGCCTCGCCGCGCGCCGCCTGCGCCCCGAAGTGCTGCTCCAGCGCATCGACCACGCGCGCGGCAAGGTTGCTGCGCTGGACCGGTTGCGCCTTTCGCTCGATCCCGAAGCACCGCTGAAGCGTGGCTACGTGCTGGTAACCGACACCGATGGCCACCTGATCAAGGATCGCGCCACTGCCGCCCACCGCCCCACTCTGACGCTCAAATTCGCCGATGGCAGCCTTGATGTTACCACCGGCGATGTGCCACCCCCTCATCCCGCACCACGTCCGGCAACCAAGCCAAGACCAACCGCGCGCCCTGCAGGACAGCAGGAATTGTTCTGAAGCGCCATGCGCGCTACATTGCTCCCATGTTGATGTCACAATCCGGTCGCCTTGCGCGCCTTCATTACCTTCCCGGCTCCTTCCGCCAGCTTTCCGGCGGAGACCATGTGCTCTGCGCCGTATCGGGCGTGCAGATCCCGCTCGATGCTCTGCGCTACTGGTGTGCCAAGCGGCAGGAAGCCTATGCTACGGCAGAAATCTCCACCAAGCGCCATCTTGAAGGATAGTGTGATGGAGCGCCGGGCCTTCCTTGGCGGTTCGGCAGCAATGCTGGCGGGCTTTGCTCTGGGCAAAGATGCTTTTGCAGTTACCCCTGCCAGCCCTGTTGCCATCGAACCGGTCAGCCGGTTGACGCAAGGCGGATGGCTTCGCGGCAAGGTACTGCCTGGTGTTAAGTCACTGGCGCTGACCGGAAAGCCCCTACCCTTCGCCAGCGACGGCCGCTTCATCGCAGCCTTTGACCGTGACGCAGGAGCCAGCGCGAGCTTTGTTGCCACGCTGGCCGATGGCCGCACCGTTGCCCGCGATCTCGTCATCGCCCCGCGCGCCTGGCAGATCGAACACATCAACGTTGCGCGCAAACCCGGCGGCGTAACAGACGCAGACTATCTGCGCCTGCGCCGCGCTGAACTGGCCCGCATCGGCACCGCGCGCGCGCAGGAAACCGGCGCATCAGGCTGGCAGCAAGACTTCACCCGCCCTGCCCCGGGCCGCCTTTCGGGCCGCTTCGGATCACAGCGCATCTACAAGGGTGAGCCCGCCGCCTACCATTCGGGCCTCGATATCGCAGGTGGCGCAGGCACCACCTATTTCGCTCCTGCCGATGGCGTGGTAATTCTGGCCGCAGCCGACAAACCGTTCAGCCTTGAAGGCCACTTGCTGATGCTCGATCACGGCATGGGCCTCAACAGCGCGTTCCTGCACAGTTCGGCCTTGCTGGTGAAAGAGGGCGACACCGTGCGGCAGGGCGATCCTATCGGTCGCATCGGCGCAACAGGCCGCGCCACCGGTCCGCACTTGCACTGGTCGGTCAAATGGCGCGACAGCCGGATCGATCCGCTACTGCTGATCGAGCGTCTCTGAACCTCACGAATTTGTCTCTCCGCAGGTTTACACCCTGCGGATCACGCGGCAATCTCCAGCGGCACAGCCCTTATCAAAGCCTGTGTACGATCCCGCTTGTTTCCTGAAAACCAGTAGCAATTGAAATTATTGTAAACCCGAAGCGCTCAGGGTGTAATTTTCCTGCACTACTCACAAGTGTGCGGAATCGTTGATTCCGGCCCCATGCACCAAAGCAGGTGTGTCAAAAGTGTTACACGTCGGAAGGATTTAATCGGCAACTTACATTCCTGTTTTGAACGAAAGGTAGGTTTCCGCCACATAGCCGTATCTTTTCTCGTTTGTAATCACTTGGCCAGTTGGGAAAACCTTACGGCCTTGGACAATGCGTGATGAGAAAGGGCTTGCGGCCAGCCATTTCAGGGGGCGCAGGCAAGCAGGATAAGAGGGACTGTACTCATGAAGAAAATCAACGGCCATGCCCTGCGCGCAGGGATAGCTCCGTTTGCTCTGGGCATGGCGCTGCTCGCAACGCCTTCCTTCGCTCAGGAAGCGCAGGCTGAAAACGAAGCTCCGGCAGACACAATCGTCGTTACCGGTTCGCGCATTTCGCGTCCTGACCTTGAAAGCACCAGCCCGCTCAATGTCGTAAGTTCGAGCGACATCGCGCTCCGTGCAGGTTCGGCAAACATCGAAAACGTGCTGAATGACCTGCCGCAGGTCACTGCAACCACCAACAGCGCCTCGAACAACCCCGGTGGCGGCGTTGCCACGGTCAACCTGCGCAACCTTGGCTCGCAGCGCACGCTGGTGCTCGTCGATGGTCGTCGCTACATGTCGTTCGACGTCACGCAGACAGTCGACCTCAACACCATTCCTTCGGCGCTAATTGAACGTATCGACGTTGTGACCGGCGGCCAGTCGGCGGTCTACGGTTCCGACGCTATCGCAGGCGCTGTGAACTTCGTGCTCAAGCGCAATTTCTCGGGCGTCGAGCTGAACGCCACCCAGAACCTGACCGGTCGTGGTGACGGTTCGATCTTCGACGTGAACGCCACCATCGGCGGCAACTTCGAAGATGGCCGCGGCAACGCCACGGTCTTTGCCGGTTACACCAAGCGCAAGGCAGTTTTCGCCGGAGCGCGCGGCTTTTCGGCTAACGGCCTGTCCGATCTTGGCGGCACATTTCTGGTCGGCGGCGGTTCTCCGTCGGTTCCGCAGGGACGCCTGAACCTCACCGGTCTGGGTGCTGCAACCGGCCTTGGCTGCGACATTCAGGACTTCGCGGGCAACGTGAACTCCTGCTATGATGGAGCCACGGATTCGTACAACTTCTCCCCGGTGAACTACCTGCAGGTTCCGCAGGAACGCTTCATCATCTCGGGCATGGCGCACTACGAAATCAACGAGCACTTCGAACCCTACATCGAAGGCCAGTTTGCCAACAACCGCGTGGCTGCCGTGCTTGCGGCAACCCCGATCAGCAATGGCACGCCCTTCCGCGATGGCACGATCGGCGGGATCAACGTCTTCACGCAGTCGCCCTTCTTCACACCGGCCTTCCAGGCTGCGCTGGCATCGCTTGATACCGATGGCGATGGCTATGTCCGGTCGAACTTCAACTTCCGCACGGTGCAGCTTGGTGGCCGTCAGAACAATGACGATCGCAATGCCTTCCGCATCGTTGCCGGTATGCGTGGCGATATCGCAGCAGGCTTCAGCTATGACGCCTACTACATGTATGCGCACACCAAGAACACGCAGCGCCAGGGTGGCAACATCGCCATCGACCGCTTCCTGAATGCAACCAACAATGCCTTCGTCAATGGTGAGCTCGTCTGCGCCGATGCCTCGGCGCGTGCATCGGGCTGTGTGCCAGCCAACATCTATGGCTTCAACAACCTGAGCCAGGATGCAATTGACTACCTCGGCATCACCGCCACCAACGTTGAAACCTACACGACCGAAGTCGCGTCGGTCTCGATCGTCAACCCGAGCCTATTCGATCTTGGCGCCGGTGGCGTGGGCGTGGCCTTCGGTGCCGAATACCGCAAGGAACAAGGTTCGGTCGCACCCGATACCTTCCTGGCCAGTGGCAACGTCGCCGGTTTCAACCCCGGTCTGCCAACCTCGGGTGGCTACAGTGTCACTGAAGGTTTCGGCGAAATCCGCGTGCCGCTACTCAGCGAAAGCTTCGTTCACCGCCTCGATCTGACGGGTGCTGCCCGTTACTCGAAGTATTCGAACGCTCCGGGTGACGTGTTCAGCTGGTCGGCTGGAATTGAATTTGCACCAGTGCCCGACATCACCCTGCGCGGCAACTACCAGAAGGCAGTTCGCGGCCCCAGCGTCAACGAACTGTTCCTGGGCAACACTGTCAGCTTCAACGGCAATGGCGACCGTTGCGGCACCGCTGCGGCGCTGACCGGAACGCTCAACGCCATCTGCGTTGCGCAGTTTAATGCTGCAGGCGCTCCGCTCTCGAACATCGGCAGTGCGGCGATCCAGGACCCGACCAACGTCAACCCGCTGTCGTTCGTCGGTGGTAACGCCAACCTGCGCGAAGAAACGGCCAAGACTTATACCATCGGTGCTGTCTTCCAGCCGTCCTTCGCCCCTGGTTTCTCGGCCACTGTCGATTACTACAACATCAAGATCGACGGCTACATCACCGCAGGGATCGGACCGGATGCCATCGGCACGCTGTGCTTCGAACAGAACAACCAGGCTTATTGCGATACCATCACGCGCAACGTGATCGGTGAAATCGACAGCTTCGTTGACGGCTACTCCAATAGCGGTGGCCAGAAGATGTCGGGTATCGACTTCTCAGCGAACTACACCACTTCTGTGGGCATGATCGCTGGCGAGGAATCGCGGGTTTCGATCAACTTCGACGCCACCCGCCTGATCACCAACGACTTCACCCCCGTCGTGGGTCTTGACCTGCGCTACCGCTGCGCTGGTGCTTTCGGTGTCAACTGCGGCGTTCCCACGCCGAAGTGGCGCCACACGCTGCGCACCACGCTGCAGAATGGTCCAACCACTTTGTCGCTGTTCTGGCGTCACCTCGGTTCGGCCGTGGACGATGATCCGGCTTCGACCTATGCCTCGGAACGTTTCGGCGCGATGAACTACTTCGACGCAACGTTCTCGTTCAAGGTGATCGACAACCTTACCTTCACCGGTGGTGCAACCAACCTGTTCGACAAGAAGCCGCCTCTGGCAGCTTCGACGCAGAGCGGTGGTAACGGTGAACAGACCAACACCTTCCCGACGTTCTACGACGTTCTGGGCCGTTCATTCTTCATGAGCGCGCGGCTGAACTTCTGAGCCTGACCGGAAACGAACTGAAAAGGGCGGTCGCAAGACCGCCCTTTTTTGTTTCTGCCTGCTTGTTTGGGGTAAACCGGAATTGCGTCTGCAACTGCAGCGCGCCTTACTTCACTCGCCAAAGCTTGATCCCGCTTTCGGGTGCCACCGGCACCGGCTCAAGCCACTCCGGCGCACGCCCAGACACCAGATGCGCCATAAAGCCGTCTGGTGCCAGCTCGCTGTATCGCTCCGCCTCGCGCCCCGATGGGCAGATCATCACCAGCGTCGCGCCGTACCGCGCCATGATCGGCCGGGCGGCCCAGTCCGGACCAAGGAACGCAAGGATCAGATCGCGCATCGCCGCATTCGCGCGGTGATGGCCGGTTGCAACGACCTTGTGCCCAGAGGTCACGAGTATCGAAGGGCCAAGATTGACCCCGGCCAAGATCGTCTCTGCCGGCATGCCAGATAGCTGGGGGCCCAAGGGTTCGAAATCGCACGCCAGCCGGGCTTGCGCAGGACGAGAAGGAGCCGAAGGGGCAGGTGCAGAAGCAGGGGCAGCCGCAACCAGCGGCTCCAGCGCGGCAGTCAGCGCCCAGGGCACCAGCAACGCCACGATCAGCGGAACCCGCATCATCCGGCGCTGCATGGCGCTTTCGCGCGCCCAACGCGCTAC
This sequence comes from Novosphingobium sp., assembly GCA_041639635.1. Lineage (GTDB taxonomy): Bacteria > Pseudomonadota > Alphaproteobacteria > Sphingomonadales > Sphingomonadaceae > Novosphingobium. The sequence goes on along the minus strand of JBEQBV010000102.1, from coordinate 1,441 downwards.
CTGTTCCTGCAATTGCCATCCTGCGGGAATCGCCGCAAACAGGCAGGCGACCGCAGAAGCGCGGATCACCAGTAGACCGATCAGCATGGCCCCGCCTAGTAGCAACGCCAGATCTGCCCACCAGGTCCGCCGCGCCTGATCGGCTTCTTGCCGCCACAGCCGCCAGCACGCCACCAGCCCCAGCAGCGGCACAATCGCCACGGCCCCGGCCACGCCAAAGTTCTGCCGCCAGATGGGCAGGCCTTCCTTCATCGAATCGAGCCACACCACCCGCACCAGCGGATCAAGCGCGGCAAAAGCATCGCTGCCAAGGCACTGCGGTGCCCGCAAAAGCATGATTGCCACAGCGCCTGCGCCAAACGCCCCCAGCGTCATCAGGCTTAACGTCACCGGCCGATGGCGCAGCCGTGGCAAGACCAGCGCACAGCCTGCCGCCGCCCACAGCAGCACCAGCAGATGAACCGGCGAGATCGCATCGCAATGGTCCGCCAGATCGGTCAGGCCGCGCGTGGCCGCAAACAGGATCGTCGCGGTGAGGCCCAGCGACGCCATATAGGCTGCAATCCAGCGCCCATCGCCGCGCCACAGGCGCAGCGCGCAAACCAGCGCAAAGACCACCGCCAGCGGCAGCGCCTCTATCGAAATCGCCAGCGAAGCCGCCAGCGCCGCTCCGGCAAGCGCCCCGCCACGGCGCGCGTGGGCATCGGCCATGCCATGCAGCGCAACCAGTGCCAGAACGAATTGCCACCCATGATGATCGATGCGCAGCGGCATCATCCGCATTGAGGCAGGCGCTGCCAGCACCACCAGCACCGATGCGGCAATGGCGGCATCACGGCCGAAAAACCGCATGGCCAGTCGCGCCACGATCACCATCGCAGCCAGCAAGGTCAGCAGCGGAACGGCAATGCAGGCGGCAAGCTCGGCCCCGGCGACACCCAGCAAGGGCTTCAGCACCACGATCAGCGCGGCAATCGGCACATCGACCAGCCGCGTCCAGTGCATCGGCACCCCGGCAGGCGGAGCCGCGCGATATTGCGTAACGTCGAACCAGCTTTGTCCGGCGATCCAGTCCCGCACCTGCTGCAACCGCAAGGCATCGTCAGCATCGACGAAAGCGGCCACATCAAGCTTGCCCCACAGCAGGGCAATCATGCCCAGCGATGCAACCGCCCACAGCGCCAGTACGGGCCGCCAGGGCATGTCTTCCGCTTTCACCGGAACACGACCTGCTTGCGCAGCAGCCATGTGGCCACGAAGCTTGCCCCCACCGCCACGATCTTGGCCAGGCGGGAATCCAGCCCCAGCGCCGATCCCGTTCCGACGATCATCGCGGTCAACGCCAGCCCCACCAGCGCCGAGCCGACAAACAGCGCCTTTTGCCGATTGCGCGCACCGCGTTCGTCGGCAACGCTTTGGGTAAAGACCGTGCGGCTGGAGA
>JBEQBV010000101.1:0-12211 GCA_041639635.1 Novosphingobium sp. | reverse complement strand
CCCGTTCCGACGATCATCGCGGTCAACGCCAGCCCCACCAGCGCCGAGCCGACAAACAGCGCCTTTTGCCGATTGCGCGCACCGCGTTCGTCGGCAACGCTTTGGGTAAAGACCGTGCGGCTGGAGAGGATCCAGTGCGCCACGATGCCCAGAACGTAACCGATCGTAGAGGCCAGCACCGGCCACAGGCCCAGCGCCAGCAAGGCCAGAAACGCGCCCATATCCACCGCCAGCGCGCCAATGCTGGCCAGCAGATAACGCAGGATCGTCGCATGGCGCAGGCGTTCGATCATCGGCAGGACCAATTCCGTCATGGGCAATATCTGATTGGCAGCGATGTCAGGCCGCCTTCCGCTCGCCTGCAATCCGTTCGGGCACGGCACGGACCGAAGCCAGCGCCGCAGCCTGATCCTCGGTAAGGGCCACGCGCGCAGGAATCGCCTGTTCTGCGCCCTCGTCGCCCGCTTCGTGATACTCGGCGTCCTCGTTCACGCACCACGTGTCATAGATGCGCGCGCCTGCCGCAATGTTCTCCACCGTCAACATCGCGGTCATCATCGCGTGGTCCTGATTGTTATAGCGGTGCATGCCGTTGCGCCCCACCAGGTGCAGCGTGGGGTGTGCAGCTTCCAGTTCGGTGCGCATCGCAGCCACGTTCGCGGCATATTCGTCGTCGTAAACCGGATAGGCCTTCTCCTGCCGCACCACCACGCCGCCGATCACCTTGTCCGGGCTGACCAGCCCCAGAATCGCCATTTCCTTCGTCGCCAGCGCGATCAGATCATCGTCCGATGAATCCCACAGATCATCGCCTTCAAAGCAGAAGTATTCGAGGCCGACGCAGGCTACGCTTTCATCGGGCACCATTTCGGGCGACCACGAACGGAAGTTCTGGATGCGGCCCACTTTCACCTTGCTGTCGTGGATATAGATCCAGTTGTCGGGGAACAGCTCCTCCGACCGGATCTTCAACGCCACGGTCAGGAAATCGCGATAGCGCAGGCGGCTTGCGGCCAGCGTCGTTTGCGGCAGCGGATGCAGGCGCGCGGCCAGTTCGCGCATCGGTGCGGAACTGATCGCATGGGCCGCTTCAATCACCACGTCACCCTCCGGTCCCGTGGCAGAAAGACGCCAGCCGCCCTGTCCGTCAGCAGCCAGCTGGCGAAGCCCGTGGCCCATGATCACCTCGCCCTTGCCGGTCGCCACGATCTTGTCGCGCGCGGCATCCCACATCATGCCCGGCCCAAGGCGCGGGTAGCGGAAGGTTTCGAGCAGGGTCTTGGTCTGCATCCCGTCATTCGGGCGCTTGTTCAGCCCCAGACTGCGCTTAAACCCGTCAGTCACCGCTCCCCACAGCGATAGCCCCTTGATGCGCTGCGCTGCCCAATCTGCGCTCATCTCGTCACACGGCATACCCCACACCTTCTCGGTGTAGGTCTTGAAGAAGATCGAATAGAGCTTGGCTCCAAACTGGTTGATGGTCCAGTCTTCGAAGCTTTTCACATCGCGGTTCGGAAAGGCCTTGGCCTTGGCAAAGCTGGCCATGCACAGGGTCGAGCGCACAATGCCCAGATTCCACAACGCTTCAAACGCGCGCAGCGGGTACGAGTAGAACTTGCCCTCGTAATAGATGCGGCTCATGCGGGGGCGCTGGATGAAATCGTCGGGCAGGATCTCGTTCCACAGATCCACCACCTGCTGCGATTTGGAAAAGAAGCGGTGCCCGCCAATGTCGAAGCGGTAGCCTTCATGCTCTACCGTGCGACTGATTCCGCCAACGTAAGTCTGGTCTTTTTCGATGATGGCAACCGTGAAACCACGCTTCGTCAGCAGATAGCCGGCAGTAAGTCCGGCCGGGCCCGCGCCAATGATCGCAACATCCACCTTGCGGCTGTGCGTTGCAGCAGTTTCACTGCCTGCCCGAATCCCGCCGTTAACCATCAAAACCCCCGTCTGAAGCGTATTCCGCAGGCTTCAGAGGTGAAGGAAAATGGATAAGGGATGGTTAACGATACTTACGGGTTTCACGAAAACATGCCCGCAGAATGCAGGCATGTTTCAACCAGATCAGGGGCGGCGAAAGCGGTCCGCTTGGTTTCCGCTACCTTGCGCAGAATCACCTGTTTGCAACGGCGCTGCAATTCGCGCCAGTTCGTCCAGCTTGAACGTTTGTTCAAACAACAGGCCATAGCGCGGATGGCTGCGCCAGCGCACTTTGGCATAGATCGGCGGCAGGACATCGGTCTCCAGCCGCACCAGTTCGTTCATCAACAGCCACTTGTCACATTCCACGCAGGCACCCTGCTGCGAAATGTCCTGAAATGCGATACGCACCGCTTCCCCGCTGGAATGCAGAACAGCATCAAGGTGTATGCGCAGCCGCACCTGCCGCTTCGGAAAGGCCCCGTGCGTTTCGTCCAGCAGGCGTTCGATGTCCACTTCGTTGCCAAAGCGGAAACCGCCAAATTCACCGTCGGTCCACACGTGCTCCAGCGGATAGCGATCACCATTGCTCAGTTCCACGGCAAGGCTGCGATGCGGCGGCAACGGGTTGAACAGACGGATCTTCAACCCCGAAGTCGAAGCATCACGGATCACGCAGAGAAATTCGCGGGTATCATCGACGATAAGCTTGGCCGCGCGGATCATCAGCATGAACCGGGGCGCAGCGCGCTGATCCACGCCCTGGCGCTCGCCCTGCCCTATGTTGCGGCCAGCGTTTTCCCCGCTTCTCAGGGCATCAGGCATATCGTCGTCCGGCTGGGCCAAGCCCTGTCCCCTTGCGCATGAGTCCCCATATCCGGGAATCGCGCAAACCCCGGATACAGGCAAACTACCGCACAAAGTCCTACCGTGAAGTTACTCAGCGCACATTCTGGATTTTTTTAAGGCTGTTTATCACTGAATTTCTTGGATAACTTGATTCCACCCAAGCAGCTTGAAGTTCTGCGCGGCAGGAGCGTTGTCACCGTCCTGCGCCACGAACAGGCCTCCGGGAAATGCCGGGCCAAAATCGCCTGTTGCCAGTTCGATCCCGTCAGTATCGCTGGTTGCGCCAAACCTGCCTGCGGCGATCCTGAACCGACCCTGCGGCCGGGCGGTCGCCAGATCGAACAGGACATAGGCATTGTCGCCCTGGCTCGATGCCACAAGATAGCCGCCATCTGTCCCCTGCGGGGCCAGCGCCAGCCCCTCAACATCGTCCACCAGCCCCGCATCCGGCCCGACCATGGCAAAGGCCTGCGCCGTCAGTGCGGCAGCCTTCAGGTCCACTTTCCAGATCCCCACATCTTCTTCGGCCACATAAAGCATGCCGGTGCGGTCATCCACCACGCAGCCTTCCGATTGCGTCGCAAACTTGACCGAACGCAGATACTCCGCCCGGATCGCCCCGCCTGCCTCGATCAGGCGGCTTTCGGCCACTTCCCCATCCTTCAGCACCACATAGGCGCGCGCCAGTTCGCCTGCACCCAATGCCTTGCCCATGCAAAATCCATAGGCTTCCACCGGTGCCCGCCCCGCTGGCAGGAACGCCTGCGCACCAAGAGCCGTGAGCTTGGCCGTAGCCCCATCCAGCATGAACAGTGCAATCTTGGGCACTGCACCATCGGTTCGGTCGCTCGCGCCCACCACAATGCGCCCCGGCGCAACTTCGCGCAGGTCCACATTGTTAAGCAGCCCCGCCGCCACAAAATCGCGCACCTTGCCGTCCAGCCCATAGACATAGAGCCCGGCCTTCTTGTCCGTCCCCAGTATCAGGCTGGCTGCCGGATTGGCCGCATTGCGCCATATCGCGGGGTCATCAGCAGCATCGGCCTTGTTGCCAGTGCCGACCGGCGCGGTCTCGCCCGTGGCCTGAACGTCGCTGGCCGGGTAATATGGCCGCGGCGGCTGAGGCGTGGTTGCACATCCGGCTAGCGCTGTGGCGGTGGCAAGAACAAGGAAGTGACGCATCGGAAACCCTTTTGTGCATTCAGAATACTCGCCAATGGTGCCCAAAGACCAAAATTCCAAAGAATTGCGGCAGGTTGTCATAATGCAATCATGAAAAAGTCGCTGAATAGTCATTGAACTGCATCATGGCTGTCATGCTTTGCAGTCATAGGCCTCCCGGTAAACAGGGAGTTTCCAACGATGAACATGCGCAAAGTTCGCGCCGCCAGCCGGGTGCTTGCGGTGCTGATGGCAACATCTGCCCTACCGGCTTTTGCCAACACAATCACCGGCACGGTCGTGGATGATACCGGCACACGCCCGCTGGCGGGTGCAGAAGTGCGCATCAGTGGCGTTGATCGCGTCGCCCAGGTCGATGGCGAGGGCCGCTTCCGCGTCACCGGCGTACCTGCCGGCACCTATGACGTGACCGTGCGCTTCGCTGGGGCTGAACCTGCAACGCAGTCGGTCACTGTCGTCGATGGCGGCGAACAGGCTATTGCGTTCAAGATGGCGCCCGAAGGCGCCAGTTCGATGATCCTCGTGATGGGTCAGCAGGCCACGCTGCTTTCCTCGATTGCACGCCAGCGCAGCGCCGATACCGTCATGACCGTGCTGACGCGTGACTCGATTGGCCAGTTTCCCGATCAGAACGTGGCCGAATCGCTGCGCCGTGCGCCTGGCATCAACGTGCTGAACGATCAGGGCGAAGGTCGCTTTGTTTCAGTGCGCGGTCTGGCGCCCGGCCTCAACTCCTCGTCGATCAACGGCAACCGCGTGCTGTCTACCGGTGGTGATAACCGCGATGTGGCGCTCGACGTGGTGCCCAACGAATTGATCGAATCGATCGAGATCAAGAAGTCGCTCACCCCGGATATGGACGGCGATACCATCGGCGGCTCCATCGACATCCAGACGACGTCGGCCTTTGACCGCAAGAAGGGCTTCATCGGCCTCGTTGCTGAAGGCGGCTATAACCAGCTTGCCGATCAGTGGTCGCCCAAGTTCTCGGGCAACTTCTCGCAGCCGATCACCGAAAACTTCGGCATTGCCGGTGGTGCTAGCTGGAACCGCCGCCGCTTTTCGACAGACAACATTGAGGCCGATGGCTGGGTAACCGGCGATAACGGCGTCGATTATGCCGAAGACCTCGAATACCGCGATTACGACGTGCAGCGTGATCGCTGGGGTGGCAACCTCAGCCTCGATTGGCGCCCGTCATCCACCACCACGCTTTATCTGCGCGGTCTCTATTCAAAGTTTGATGATACCGAACTGCGCCGCCGCCTGATCTTTGGCTTCGATGCCGAACCGGCTTCGTCAAGTGGCAATGCGGTGACCTTCGATTCGGCTGATGGCCGTATTCAGGTCCGCCGCGATCTCAAGGATCGCCGCGAAGTTCAGTCGATCGCCACTGTCTCGGCAGGCGGCAAGACCGAAACCGGGCCTTGGACCATCACCTATGATGTCGCGCGCTCTTACGCTGATCAGCAGGAAAACGGCTCGATCGATCCGATCCGCTTCCAGCGCCGCTTCCAGACACCGGGCGCGCTGGGCGTAACGGTTGATTACGATGATTTGCAGCGCCCGGCCTACAAAATCAACTTCGGCAATGCAGGCTTCATCGATCCCGCCGGATATGGATTCACCTTGCTCGAACGCACCACGCGCGAAGATGCCAAGGACAAGGAATGGAGCTTCCGTACCGATATCGCCCGCGAAATCGCGCTTGATGGTGGTGATCTTGAAATCAAGGCAGGCGGCAAGGTGCGCCTGCGCGACAAGCGCCAGAACTTCATCATTGACCTGTTCGAAGATGTCGATGGTGGGCTGACACTGGCAGACGTTCTTGGCACCCAGTCCTATACGCTGGCTGATATGGGCCCGGTTGCCGATCTAGCCAAGGTTCGTGCCTTTGCCGCCGCCACGGCAGATGCGCTGTTCGAACGCAATGATCTGGAAAGCGATTTCGTGGCCGCTTCGGAAAGCTTCCGCGCCAAGGAAGATATCTACGCAGGCTATGTGCAGGGCCGGCTCGATACCGGCATGATCCGCGCAATTGCCGGTGTTCGCATTGAACACACTAAGCAGAACCTTACCGGCAGCCGCACAGATATCGTTGAAGAAGGCGGCACCCGCGATGGCGTGGTGCTGGATGAAGACACCCTCTTCATCACCCCCGTCAATTTCCAGCGCAGCTACACCAATGTTTTGCCCAGCATCAATTTGCGCGCCAATCTTTCGCCGAAGGTTGTGGCCCGCTTCGGCGCATTCCGCTCGCTTTCGCGCCCCAGCTTCGGCCAGCTTGCCCCGCGATTCACTCTGTCGGAAAACGAAGACGGTGAACGCGAAGGCACCTTCGGCAACCCCGATCTGCGCCCGTACAAGGCGTGGAACCTCGATGCCACGCTGGAATACTACTTCTCCAACCAGTCGGTCATCCAGGGCGGCGTATTCTACAAGAAGATCACCGATTTCATCGTCACCACCCGCCAGCTTGATGGCACCTTTGCCGGGATCGACTTTACCGAAGCCGATATCCCGCTGAACGGCGATGAAGCGCAGGTCTATGGCGCTGAATTCAGCTACAGTCAGGCTTTCACGATGCTGCCTGCGCCGTTCGATGGCTTGGTCACCAACGTGAACTACACCTACACCAATACGCGCGCCGATATTCTCGGTCGGCGTATCCCGCTGCCCTCGGCGTCAAAGCACACGGCAAACTTCGTGCTCGGTTATGAAAAGGGACCGATCTCGTTGCGCGCCGCCGCAAGCTATCGCGATCAGTTCCTTGATGAACTGGGCGAAGATGCCGAAGCTGACCGTTATGTCCGCCCGCTGTTCCAGATCGATCTTTCGGCCAAGTATCGCATCAACAAGGCGTTCCAGCTGTTCTTCGAAGTGGTGAACCTCAACAACGCCGATTTCACCGCCTATCGCAACGGCCCCACCCAGCGCCGTCTGCTGCAGTTTGAAACCTATCAGCGGACCTTCAAGGGCGGCGTACGCGCCAACTTCTGATCGGCCCATCCATATAAAAAGGCCCGGCACGCATCATGCATGTCGGGCTTTTTCTGCCAATTGAACCGATGTTTGGCCAATCTGGTGCGGACGGCGGGACTCGAACCCGCACGATCAAGGATCAGGGGATTTTAAGTCCCCGGCGTCTACCATTCCGCCACGTCCGCATGCTTGCTTGCGCGTGCCTGAAAGCGCCTGTCCCCAAGCGCTTGCGCCATACGCGCCTGCCACAGCGCAAAGGGCGCGGCAACTTCCGTCACCACGCCCTTCAGGTTTTTTTCTGATGAAAGCTCAGTCCGCGTTCAAACGCTGGCGCATTTCCTTGCCAGCCTTGAAATAGGGCACACGCTTGCCCGGCACTTCCACGGTTTCCCCGGTGCGCGGATTGCGGCCCTTGCGCGGATCGCGTTCACGCGTGGAAAACGCGCCAAAGCCGCGCAGTTCAACGCGGCCGCCTTCGGCCAGACGCTTTCCGATTTCATCGAAAAAGACGTCCACTACCCGCTCGATTTCCTCGCTGCGCATCCCCGGGCTCTCTTTCGCGAGTGCCTGAAGCAGCTCTGATCTGATCATGCTTATCCCTCCGCCTGGCATTCTCGTGGAATGCCCCCCAAAAATTATAACGATCCCCGCGCCCAAGACCCCCGTCACAAGCGCGTCGAATATTCCTGCCACGCTGCAAGGCGCATTACAATCGGTTGATAGTATCGATCGTGGCCAAAAATGGACCAGTTCAGGCCTTTTCCGGCAGATCGGCCAGCGTCAGGCCAAGGCGACGCATTCGCAGCGCAACATCCGGCCATTCTTTGCGCAGGAAAGCATCGCGTTCACGTGCGCGCAAAGCCGCTTGTGCACCCGGCGCCACAAACATCCCGATGCCGCGCTGCACGATCACCAGTCCTTCTTCCTGAAACTGCTGATAGGCCTTTGCGACAGTTAACGGATTGGCCCCCTGGCTTGCAGCATAGGCGCGCACCGATGGCAGCATCGCACCTTCGGGATAGGCCCCGTCAAGAATGGCTGCACAGATTTCGTCTCGCAGACGCAGATAGACCGGACGATTGGCATTCATGGTGTTGCACTGCCATAATACAGCGAAACGCACAACGCTGCGAAAGCCCCACGCCCTGCAGGATCGCTTGACCTGCACCACAGGACAAGTGGGCATAATGGTTGCGAATGAAAATAGTTTCTTGCCATACAGGTTCGTGGCACTAGAGGGCGTCGCTTTGCTGCGTGCGATTGGCGCAGCATCGCCAATACTGATGCAACAATAGCGAGAACACGCGCCCGCATGGCTCAGGACACCGTGAATACCGCCTCTGGCCCCGCTTCTGGCCCAACCGCTGGAACTGGCGAATGGTTCGGCCATCCGGGCCAGCTCAAACGCCTGTTCACCACCGAAATGTGGGAGCGTTTCGGCTATTACGGGATGCGGGCGATCCTCACGCTCTATCTCGCCAAACACTTCCTGTTCAATGACAGCACCAGCACCGGCATCTATGGCGGCTTTACGGCGCTGGTCTATCTCACCCCGCTGATCGGCGGTCTGCTGGCCGACCGCTATCTTGGCTCGAAGCGCTCGGTAAAGTTTGGCGCGATCATGATGGCCATCGGCTATTTCATGCTCTGCTTCGGCGGCGATGCGGCCAAACCTTATGCCGTGATCGAAGGCCAGCGCTATGATGTGACCATAACCGAGGTCGCCGGGGCAGAAGTCCGCTCGCTCGAAATGGCAGGACAGCGCCTCGAAATCATTGGCAACGATGATAAATCGGTCTCGCTCAAGGCCGCTGACGGCACCGAGGCAAAGCGCGTTGCGCCCGGCGGTTTCCAGTCAGATGGTGAACGCTCACCTTTCCACATCGCGATCCTGCTGATTGGCCTTTCGCTCGTCACCGTTGGCAACGGGTTCTTCAAACCCAATATCTCCACCATCGTCGGCACGCTCTACGCCGATGGAGACCGGCGCCGCGATTCGGGCTTCACCATCTTCTACATGGGCATCAATCTCGGCTCGCTGATCTCGCAATTCTTCTGCCCGATTCTGGCCGAGAGCGTGGGCTGGTGGGCAGGCTTTGGCCTTGCTGCATTGGGCATGACCTTCTCGTGGCTCCTGTTCCAGTTCGATGGCGGCCGCCTTGATGGCTATGGCGAACGCCCGGCCGGTGCCGATCCGCGCAAGGACTGGCTGATCTATGGCGCTGCGCTGGTTTGCGTGCCGTTGTTCTTCTTCCTGTTCACCAATCTGATGGCTTATGTTCCGCCTGAAGCAGGCGAAGGCCTGATCGGCTACGTGCTTGGCCTGCCAATCATGGGCAAGATGATGTTCGGCACTTTCATTGTTGCCGTTCCTGCCATCCTGATCTGGGCGCTTTCGGCAGGTAGCAGGCAGGAATTCCAGATGATGCTCGCGGCCATGGTGCTGATCGTTTTCAACACCGTGTTCTGGACCCTGTTCGAACAGGCCGGCTCCTCGCTCACCCTGTTTGCTGAACGCAACACCGTGCTCGAAGTGGGCTGGACGCGTCCGCTCTTTGCCATGTTCCGGTCAACGCCTGCCAGCTACTACATCTTCTTCGCCCTTCTGCTGGGCGGTCTTGGCTGGGCGCTGTCGTGGTTCTTCGGCCACGGCGAACCACCCGCTACGAAGCGCAAGATGTCGCTCGCTTTCGGGCTGGTCATGCTCGCTGGATTTGGCGGCATGGTCTATGCCCGCAGCAAGGGCTTCGGCAATGATCCGGTCTATGTCATGCCCGCAGGCCAGACACAGATCTTCAACGCCCTGTTTATCGTCACGCTTGCCCCGCTGTTCAGCATGATGTGGAACGCGATGGCACGGCGCGGTGTCGAACCTCCCATCCCGGTCAAATTCGCCATTGCCCTTATGGGCGTGGGTGGCGGATTCCTGCTGCTGGTGTGGGGCGCACAATTTGCCGATGCGCAGTTCAAGGTCGGGCTGGTCTGGCTCGCAGGGCTCTATCTGATCCACTCGATGGCCGAACTATGCATCTCTCCGGTCGGCCTTTCGATGATCACCAAGCTGTCGATGGCCCGCATTGTCGGCATGATGATGGGCGTATGGTTCCTGTCCATTGCCGTGGCGCAATATGTCGCGGGCATGGTTGCCCAGATCGCCAGCGTCGAAACCGTAGGCGGGCAGGTCACCAATCTGAAGGTCAGCCTTGATACCTATATCGGTGTGTTCACCACCATTGGCTGGGTCTCGGTTGGCATCGGCGCTGTGCTGCTCGTCATAGCGATCCCGCTGAAGCGGCTTATGCATGGAGTGACCTGATCAAGCGTAAAGCCTTGATCTACCAGATGTCTGCCAAACACTTAATCCGCATTGGATTTATCTTCAGGACGTTCGGCTTGTGATGCAAACAGCAGGCTAATACTGCCATAAAAGTAACGAAGGTTCGGGTCGCATCGAACCATACTAACGTTAGGGTCGGAGATGGATGCATCGTTGTCCCACCTTCTGGTGGCAACCTTCAGCTTTGTCGTTTCGCATTTCGTCATGTCTGGCGCACTGCGCAGCTTGCTTATGACGCGTCTGGGCGAACAGGTTTTTCTTCTGGTCTATTCGTTTGTATCGCTTGGCACACTGGCGTGGGCCATCGTGGTGTTTGATCGGACCCCATCCGGCCCCGGTCTTTGGGATGGCATGCACCCCCTGCCCTGGGCAATCGCCAGCGTGCTGACCATCGCCGCCATGGCCTTTTTGCTGCCCTCCTTCTCGCGCAATCCGGCCCTGCCCGGAAAGAACGCGGCTGGTCTTGGCACTGTCATCCCCAGCGGCGTGTTCAAAATCACGCGCCATCCCATGATGTGGGGCATTGCCCTGTGGGCGCTTGGGCACATTATCGCTGCCCCCACCGCCCGCTCGTTCATTCTGATGACCGGCATGATCGTGCTTGCCCTTGTCGGATCGCACCTGCAGGACAAACGCAAACTCGCCGGAAACAAGCGCGAATTTCAACCTTGGCAGCGCCGCACCACCTTCTGGCCAAAGTATTCCGAATTCGGCGCCATCGGCGTAGTCTGGATCATCGCCTTCCTCGTGTGGTTCCTGATCACATGGGTACACGCCCACTTCTTCGGCATTCCTGCCGGGCTGTGGTTGTGGGTGGGATGATAAGGCTCAGACGCACCGCCTCAGCCTGCTGCGCTCGCCTTCCAGCCAGCGCAAATGATTGCGCGGCGTAACGTCTACTCCCTCGCTCCAAGGCTCAAGGTCGCGCTCACTCATGCTGTGCAGGTGGCAGAAGTCGCGCACCCAGTCTTCCGGCTCATCAGGGTCTATCAGCAACTTCCGCTCTAGGCAGCGTGCGGTGTCAGCAAAGGCTGGTAATAGGCTTGCAGCGTCCGCCAGAATCACTCTGCTGTTTCCGCCGAAACGTCCCCCGCCAACATCGCGATAAACTCTTCGCGCGATGGATTGGGACGTCGCGACAGCAGTAAGGCTGCCACACGCTCAAACTCGCGCCTGGCAGCGATCCAGAACCAGCCAATGCCGATAGCAGCAGCGCAACTCGCAACGAGCTACGCTGCACCACTCACGTCATCACGCCCGGGCTTCGCTCACACCCGCAGAGTTGTGGCGCAGCGCCTTCAGCACCATGTCCACAATGTGCGGCGCGTTGAGGCCTGCCGCATCATACTGCTTGTCCGGCGCATCGTGATCCTGAAACAGGTCGGGCAAACGCATCGTGCGGATCTTCAAGCCCGCATCGGTCAGCCCTTCGTCGCTCGCCATGGTCAGCACATGCGCGCCAAGGCCGCCGATCGATCCTTCCTCGATCGTCACCACCACTTCGTGCGTGGCCATCAGATGCCGGATCATCTCGGTGTCGAGCGGCTTGGCAAAGCGCAAGTCCGCCACCGTCGTCGATAGCCCCTTGGCTTCCAGTTGCTCTGCCGCCTTCAGCGCTTCAGCCAATCGCGTGCCGAGCGATAGCAACGCCACCTTGCTGCCAGACCGCACGATGCGGCCCTTGCCGATCTCCAGCCGCTCCGGCACATCAGGCAGGGCCACGCCAGTGCCATTGCCGCGCGGATAGCGGAAGGCAATCGGCCCGCTATCGTGGCAGGCGGCAGTATATGTCATGTGGACCAGTTCGGCTTCATCAGCGGCGGCCATCACCACCATGTTGGGCAGTGTGGCCAGATAGGTCACGTCAAACGAACCAGCGTGGGTTGCCCCATCGGCCCCGACCAGCCCGGCGCGGTCAATCGCAAAGCGCACCGGCAG
>JBEQBV010000100.1:0-12284 GCA_041639635.1 Novosphingobium sp. | reverse complement strand
ATAGCCTGACACGACAACCAAGGAAGCCAGACCGATGACGATCACCATCAACCGCCGCAACCTGCTCGCCGCCATGGGTGCGGGCACCGGCATCGGTCTGGCCCCTGCCGCCATCGCCGCACCTTCACTTAAGACCGCCGCGTTTCGCCACGGCGTGGCCAGCGGCGATCCGGCGGCAGATGGCGCAGTCATCTGGACCCGCGCCACGGTGGCAGAAGATGCAAATGGCGACGTGCCGCTCACCTGGCACGTGGCCAGCAGCGAAACGGCCAAGCCGCTGAAATCAGGCAATATCACCGCCACCGCCGCTGCGGACCACACCACTAAGGTCGAAGTCTCCGGCCTCAAGCCCGCCACCGAGTACTGGTACTGGTTCCGCACCGCCGATGGCACCGCCAGCCGCAAGGGCCGCTTCCGCACGCTGCCGGTGGGCAAGGTCGACAAGCTGGTCATCGCGCTCGCTTCCTGCGCGCTCTACCCCGGCGGCTATTTCAACGCCTATGCCGATCTCGCCACGCAGGAACGCGTCGATGCCGTGCTGCATCTGGGCGATTACATCTATGAATATGGCGCAGAAGGCTATGGCGCAGACATCGGCAAGCGGCTGAACCGCCTGCCCGATCCCACGCACGAAATCGTCACCCTGTCAAACTACCGCCGCCGCCACGCGCAGGTGAAGGCCGATCCGCAGATGCAGGCCGCCCACGCCCGCGCCGCCTTCATCTGCGTGTGGGACGATCACGAAACCGCCAACGATTCCTGGATCGGCGGCGCAGAAAACCATGATCCAGCCACAGAAGGCGATTGGCGCGCGCGCAAGGCTGCCGCGCTGCAAGCCTATTTCGAATGGATGCCGATCCGCGCTCCCAAGCAGGGCAACGATCCTGCCGAGATCTATCGCAGCTTTGAATTCGGTGATCTTGCCACCCTCGCCATGGTCGAAACCCGCCTGCTTGCCCGCTCAGAACAGATCGCCAGCAAGGGCGAGGTGCCGGATATGGCGCAAGTGCAAGCGATGCTCGCCGCCCGCAACGATCCTTCGCGTGAATTGCTGGGCGCGGCGCAAATGCAATGGCTGGAAACCACCTTTGCCGCCTCGGTCAAGGCGGGCAAGCCCTGGCAATTGCTCGGCAATCAGGTGATCATGGCGCGCGTTCCGGGGCCAGACCTGAAGCAGGCGCTGGGCGAGGAAAAGTTCGCCGCCCTGATCGCCAGAATGCCCGAAGCCTATCGTGATCGGATCGCCCGCTCGCAGGATGGCTACAAGGCCGGACTGCCCTTCAACATGGACGCATGGGACGGCTACCCCCCTGCCCGCGAACGCCTCTATGCCAGCATGCGCAAAATCGGCGCAAACCCCCTCGCCTTCGCCGGAGACAGCCACGCCGCCTGGGCGAACGACCTCTACGATGATAACGGCACCCGCATTGGCGCAGAATTCGGCGCAACCGCCATCACCAGCCCCTCCTACGGCTCGCTCCTCCCCGGCCTCGGCAAAATCATCGCCGCCCAAAGCCCCGAAGTCGCCTTCTGCGATCAGGACATGAAGGGCTACACGATGGTGACGATCACGCCTGATGCCGCTGTGGCCGATTTCGTCACCGTCTCCACCGTATTCACGCCGGAATACAAGCGCGGCGTGGCCGCACGGTATGAGGCGCGCAAGGGGGCGGCGTTGAAGGCTTTATCCTGAGACTTCAGTATCTGCCGAACAGGCGTCGCCGAAGCAGACTGGCATAATCGCGGCGGCTGTCGGCGACCATCACAACCGTCGCGTGATTATCTGCGAGAAGATAGACGATGCGGTAAGGATGCAGGGAAATTTGACGCCATCCGGTTTCTGCCAGTTCCCGCAGTTCCGGGACAATCGGCCCACTTTGCGGATAGTCGACAATACGGTCCATCGCCCCAAGCAGCCTTTCGAGCAGGGCCTCGGCGCCGCCCTCACCATCGGGGCCACGCTGTGCAAGGCGCTGCTCGTAGATCGCGAACAGATCATTTTCGGCCTCGTCCGAGATCGTGACTCGAACCACCCGTCAAACGCCCGGTTTGGTTGACGCCTCTGCACGTACCCTTGCCCTCATCCTGTCCCCCAACCCTTCGATCGGCTTGACCCGGCCCGCGGCGATGTCCTCTTTGGCCAACGCCAGAATCTTAAGCAGCGCCAGCGTTTCCTGCGTCTGGTAATAGTCTGCTGCATCCTGGAGCACCGCCTTGGCCTCGCCGTTCTGGGTGATGATCAGCGGCGGTGCGCCCTCGTTCAGTTCACGCAGCACTTCAGCGCTGTTCGCCTTGACGTAGCTGATCGGCTTGATGCGGCTTTCAAGGCCCATAAACGCTCCATTGAAATTCGGACCGAATATAGTCTCAATCTGCCAAGGTGTCACCCCTGCCCTCTTCCTGATATGGATCAAGCCGCACCATAGAGATTCCGGGAGATTCCGGTGACCCCAGCGGCAAACCTTCGTTGCTTGCAAGGCCGCAGGATTTCGGCCACGAATCTGTCGGTCAAAAAACCGCCGGTTTCTGCATCACGTCGCTGCTTGTTCTCCAGCCGGCAATTGCACTGGATGTAAAGCATGATGGATGCACGTGAAGTGTGGGTGCCGCGAAAGGGCGATGCGCAGGCTCTTGAAGTCAGATCGGTACAGCTGGCCGCTCCGGGCTTTGGGCAGGTTACCGTAGAGGTTGAAGCCGCCGGTGTCGCCTATGCCGACATAGCGATGCGGGTGGGGACATATCCCGGAGTCAAAGTGCCGTTCGTACCCGGCTATGATTTTGTCGGGCGCATTGTCCATGTTGGTGATGGCGTCGATGGGTTTTCTGCAGGTGACCGGGTTGGCGGGATCACTGTGACAGGCTGCTACGCATCGCTGCGCAATGTTGATGCGAAGCTCTTGGTCAAAGCCCCCGAAGGCTGCGATGCGGCGAAGCTCGTTGCAGCAACTTTGAATGGCCTGACCGCATGGCAAATGCTGAAACGCACCACAACGCCGGAGAAGGGTGAATGGATACTGGTTCACGGTGCCAGTGGCGGCGTTGGCACCTTGTTGGTTGATCTGGCTGCATTGGATGGCATTCAGGCAATTGGCACAAGTTCTGCCGGAAATCTGGAATTTGTTCGGTCCCACAGCTGTGTGGCTATTGATTATGCGGCAAACGCCTTTGTCGAAAAAGTTCTCGAAATCAGCGGAGGCGGGGTCGTGGCCGCCTATGATCATATTGGCGGACGGCACTTCCGAAAGCGCAGCATGGCAGTTCTGCGCGATGGCGGGGTCGGCGTGCTTTACGGGGCTTACGAGGTCAGTCGTGGTGGCCGCTTCCGGCCCGCAGCGCTGATCTCCTTGTTGACAGGGGGGCGTTACTCACCGCTGGATCTGGTTGCTGCCAGCAAAGGCGTTGTCACCTATCTGGCAGATTCAATGGTTCGCCACCGGGTTGATACCTATCGCGCTGATATGGCGAATGTTTATGCCCTTGTTGAAACCGGCGCCCTGAACCCCATCGTCGGCGCACGCCTTGCGCTGGAACGCGCGGCAGAGGCCCAAATCATGCTGGAAAACCGCGCAGTGACCGGCAAGATCGTGCTCGTTCCCGGCGGCGCCGTGTAGGGAATTACGGTGACAGTGTCTACCTACGCCTACCTATCCCTTGCTCCCTCGACCCGCCGGTAACATACGGACACCATTCAGACGTTGTAAGAACCACAGTAATTTAGTTATTTAGTAAAGTGTCACCTTAATGCACCCAGTGACTTATGCCACTTGAGCGTTCTCAACAGAGTATATGCTCTTTGCCGCACTGCGGCAATTTGCATTGCCCTGAATCATTTTTTTTAGGGTCCAGATCTGTAATTGCAGAGCTAGACGGTGTTGATCCCTTGAGGGTTTCATGGATCTGTCCGCACTGGCCGGATCGGAGCCTGGTCGTGCTGTATCGGGTCTCACAGAGGCGAACGTTGCATTGACTCGAAGCGGGCTTTGCAGCCCATCTGACTACCTTCGCAGATCGTTCGTCCCTGCGTTCCCTCGCGGGACACCGCCCTCGGATCAGCTTCGACGCTTCACCGCTGGCAAACAGGTTCTACTCTACCTTACACTTGGAACAAAGTGCCGTCGCGCAGCATGGCATGCATTATGACAGCGAGGCGGCGGGCAAGGGCAACGCGAGCCTTCTTTAGGCCGCGACGCTTGGCGATCTTCATGGCCCATGTCTTGAGCGCGAAGGTTTTCCGGCTTCGGGTGAGGATCGAGTTGGCAGCTTCGTACAGCAGCTTGCGCACGGTCCCATCTCCCTGTTTGGTGATCCTGCCTGTCCAGTCTACTTCGCCCGACTGATGACGTCGGGGCACAAGGCCGAAGTAGGCCCCGGCATTGCGCGATTGTCGGAAACGCCCCGCTTCATCCACTGCAGCGGCGAAGGCGGCTGAGGTCTGAACGCCGACACCTGGGATGGTCATCAAGATTTCGCAGGCTTGTGACTGGCTCGCGATGACACGCAGGCGGCGGTCCATTTCCTTAATTTGCTCGACCAGTTCCGCGCGCACGGACAGCAAGGATGCGATGGCGTCGCCAAGGCCCGGGATGTGGGCGGCCTGCATGATCCGTTCGAGGAAGGCCCTCCCTTGACCTGCGCCGGGCCGATAGCCGAACGTCGCGCAGAGACCACGGATCGTGTTGTCGAGCCGGACACGCGCTTCCACCAGATGGCTGCGTGCGGTGATAACGCTGCGAACGCCATGCGCGGCCGGAGATTTGACATGCACCTCCTTGTAGAAGCCGGTGCGTGCCAACTGTGCGAGGCCGGCGGCATCGTGAGGGTCGGTCTTGTTCGCCTTCATTGCCTTGAGGCTCTGGTGCGCCTGGCGGGCATCGATGCACACTACCGGGACACCCAGTTCACGCAGACCAAGGCAGATCGCCGGCGACATGCGGCCCGTTTCGATCACCGCCCGCTCGAGTGGGCCGTATCGCTCCAGCATCATGGCGATCGCCTCCGGAGAGCTTTCCACTTTCTCCGACACGAGCTTCCGACCATTTTCGTCAACGATGCAGACCTGCGTGCTTTCCATCGACAGGTCCAATCCGGCATAGTGCTTCATGGCTGTTTCCTTCCTTCAGGATTCGACAACCAGAAGTGTGCGCCTCAACCAAGGTCCGAGGGAAGCAGCCGCAATTACACGATGACTCGATCAGAGCCAGAACGCCACGGCGGCAGCGAGGCTGATGGCGGATAGGAAGTTCCTGGCGAGCTTGTCGTAGCGTGTTGCGATGCGGCGGAAGTCTTTGAGGCGGCAGAACATAGCCTCGACCCGCCAGCGATCCTTATAGCGCCTTTCGTCATACTGGATCGGGCGCTTACGGTTGCGCCGTCCGGGGATCACCGGGATTGTGCCCTGCTCTCGCAAGGTGGCCCTGATGCGGTTGGCATCGTAGCCACGGTCGGCGATCACCCGCTTCATGCCGATAGTCTCTGCGATTAGCAGGTCCGCGCCTTTCACGTCCGATGTATTGCCGGGTGTCAGGATGAGGCGCAGTGGTCGCCCAAGGACATCGACAAGGGCGTGGATTTTCGTCGTCCGACCGCCACGCGAGATGCCAATTGCATTGGCCCGCGCCCCCCTTTTGCGCCACCGGCAGAGCGGTGGGCCTTGATATAGCTGCTGTCGATCTGACCGGTTTCCGCGATCCAACCTTCCTCTGTCAGCGCCGCCAGAATGCGCGTCCAGATGCCCCGGCGGCTCCAACGGTTCCATCGATTATAGACCGTCGTCGAAGGTCCGTATTCCGAAGGACAATCCGCCCAGCGACCGCCGCACTTGAGCATGTGAATGATGCCGGAGATTACCCTACGATCATCGACCCGTCGCGCTCCCGGTTGGTTCCTGGGCAAGTGCGGTTCGATCGCAGCCCATGCCTCATCCGACAACCAGAACAACGAACGCGACATCTCCAAAAGTCTCCTGCTTCAGCGGAGACCATCTGAATCAATGCATGCGATGATTTTCAAGAGGCTGATAGAGTTTGGACCCTAGCACAATCATGCGGCGCAAAGGGGGCGAGCATGGCGGACGAAAAGAAGGTGACGCATTGGGGGGCAATCATCGGGCTTATCACTGGCGTGGTTGCACTGATCACGGCAGTTGTTGTTTTGAATCATAATCTGAATGAACAGCGACAAAAATCTGAGGAGCAGCGCATCGCATTTGAGCAACAGCGAGAGCGAGACCAAGCGGAGTTCAACCGGCAACGCGAACTGCAGCAAAAACAAATCGCCGAGGCTGCCGCCGCTCAGGAACGTTTGGCCAAATGCAATCGTCATCAAGAAAATGCGCGGGCGATAGACGCTGACTTTGATGCACTTTATCGTGAGCAGGGTCGTCTCATGTCAGCCATGCGGTCCTGCACAAAGGAAAAGCCAGACGATCAAGCAGCGTGTGGCATTACCGTCTGCGCGATATCGTATTGGTGGACCAATGGCGGCTCCAATTGCGTAGATGTCGCGACTCAGGTCGGGACAATAAGGGAGCGTGCGCTCTCGGAGAAACAACTCGCTGCCGCCGATAGCTGTGACATCGGTGAGTCTGCTGCTGCAACCTACTTCAACTAGCCGTCAAGGCGACGCACACCGCCGGTCGCCCGTCGGCTAGCATGCAAATGCTAGGAACTTCGGTGACACGGGAACTACAATGACAGTTTACAAATATACCTATCTATATCTTCTTTCGTCGATCCGCTGGTAACTTACTGTCGCCATTCCGGCGTTGTAGGAACCTCAAATTTGGCCATTTGGCAAGCCGTCACCGTACTTCCTACCACCCATGACAGCCCCCGATTCGGATTGTCGCTGAAGAAAGGTGTTTCCCCGGGGAAACACCCACACCCCGGTGAACGACTACCAAATCATGTTGCAAAGCTGACCCCAGCACCAAGATGTGGTGACTGGCGCACTTTCACGGCGCCGATTGCGCAATTGAAGGAAATCCGTTATCCACATCACGGAATACCTTCAAAAAGGCGCGTGATGACTGATCCGAATTCAATTGTCAGCCAGATCGGCGATCTTGCCTCAGCGGGTGAGAAGATGATCGAGCGTCTGCGGCGCAAGGCCTTTCTGCCAGACAGCCGCAAGGGACTCAATGTGCGCATCGGCATTGCCGAGGCTGCGCAGCTGCTCGGATGTTCCACCAACCGCATCCGCATGGCCGAAGACGATGGCCGACTGCCCCCTCCCCCATCGGGTGAAAACGGGCGGCGGCTTGGCTATTCAATGGAAGAGCTGATGCACATGCGCGAAGTGCTGGGCGCCTCCCCTGCCCGCGCGCCGATGGATGTGCCCGCGATCATCGCGGTTCAGAATTTCAAGGGCGGCGTGGGCAAAAGCACCGTTACCACGCACCTCGCGCACTATTTCGGCGTGCAAGGGTATCGCGTGCTGGTGGTCGATTGCGACAGTCAGGCGACGACGACCACACTGTTCGGCTTCAACCCGCATTTCAACATTACGCGCGATGAAACGCTTTACCCCTATCTGTCGATTGATCCGACGCAGACCGACCTGCTCTATGCGGTCAAGCGCACGCCCTGGCCAAATGTCGATCTGATCCCGTCGAACCTCGAACTGTTCGATGTGGAATATGAACTGGCGGCATCGGGCGCGGATGGCCAGTCCGTCCTCGCCGCGCGGTTTCGGAAGCTGAAGGCCGGGCTGATGGACATGGCGCGGGATTATGACATCGTGATCCTCGATCCGCCACCGGCTCTCGGCACGATCTCGCTCGCGGTCATGCAGGCCGCCAATGCGCTGCTGGTGCCGCTCGCGGCCACCACGCCCGATTTCTGCTCTACCGTGCAGTTCCTTTCCATGATGGATCAGGTGATCGCGCAGTTGATCGAGGCAGGGATCGAGGTTGACTACAGCTTCGTGCGCCTGATCTGTTCCAAGTTCGATGGCGGCGATCCCAGCCACGAAATGGTCCGCACGATCATGGAACAAACCTTCGGCCCCGCCCTGCTGCCCGTGCCGATCCTTGAAAGCGCCGAAATAAGCCACGCCGCGCTGCGCATGATGACCGTCTACGAACTCGAAAAGCCGATCGGCACCCCGCGCACGCACAAACGCTGCCGCGCCAATCTGGACGAGGCGATGGGCCAGATCGAACAGCTGGTCCGCGCCGGTTGGGGACGCGTTGCTCCGGCGCGCGAGGAGGACGTGATCCATGCGTGATAATGGCCCTTTCCTACACGTCAATGTTCGCTTTATGTTCCGCGCTGAATCAAGGGAGCTGACCCATGGCGCGTAAGCAATCCGATTACCTCGCGGCCCTGCTGGCTGACGAGGAAATGGCTGAAACAAAAACAGAAAGTGCCGGCGAAGCAATAACCGAATGGCCGCAGGATATCGAATCCCCCTCCCCTGCCCCGCCCCGCAGCGAAAGGCTGCGCGGCACGACCTTGCTGGGCCGCGAATCGGCGCTGGCCCGCGTGGCGAGCGGTGAAGTGCGGCAGGTTACGCAGCTGCTGCTCGATCCGGCGCGGGTGCGGGTGTGGAAGGGCAATGCCCGTTCCTATGAGCACCTGTCCGAGGAATCCTGCGCCGAATTGATCGATTCGATCATTGCCGAAGGCGGACAGAAAGTGCCCGCAGTGGTGCGCCGGATCGAAGGCGACCCGGATCACGATTACGAAGTGATTGCGGGCACGCGACGGCACTGGTCAATCTCGTGGCTGCGGGCCAATTCCTATCCGCAGATGCAGTTCGTGGCGCAAGTTGCGCAGCTGGACGATGAGGCCGCATTCCGCCTTGCCGATCTGGAAAACCGCGCGCGCAAGGATGTGTCCGATCTGGAACGGGCCCGCAACTATGCGCAGGCCCTGCACGATCACTATGGCAGCCACCTGACCCGCATGGCCGACCGGCTGAAGCTGTCAAAAGGCTGGCTTTCCAAGATGATCAAGGTGGCCAGCCTGCCCGACCAGGTCATCGCCGCCTTTGCCAGCCCCGCAGACGTGCAATTGAAGCCCGCCTATGCGCTGTCGCAGGCGCTGGATGATCGCAAGGCGGCCCCGGCCATTCTGCGCGAGGCCAAGGCCATTGCGCGCGAACAGGATGAACAGCGCCGCCAAGGCGACCACGCAATCCCCGCCAATGAAGTGATCGCCCGCCTGCTCGCCGCGCCCGAACGCAACACTGAGCGCACCGGCGGCCCGATCACCTACAACAGCGATTTTGATCGCCCCGCTGTCACGCTCCAGTCGGTCAACCGGCAGGGCGTCACTCTGCGGCTGCATTCCGGTTCGGGCATGAGCATTGAGGAACAACTGGAGTTGGCGCGCTGCGTGCTGGTCGATCTGGAAATCGAAGGCCGGGGCCTGCACCGCTGATGGGCGCGGGCAGGCTTTCGACGATGCGTGGCGGTGTTTCCCCGGGGAAACATTTTCCGATGGGCCTTCTACAGGCTCAGGCTAAGCGGCGTTTCATGCTTGTAGCTGGCCAGCGGCACCCCCTGCACCAACACAAACGCACCCGCTCACCCTCCGCTCATCTTGAGCCTGTCGAAGGATGTTTCGCGCCCCTCGGCGTGTTCCCGCAAAGTGTTTCCCCGGGGAAACACGCTGCTGTCGCCGCGGTGCTGAACTTCGCTTCGCTTCGTTTCCCCGGGGAAACACGCAGGTGACACGCGCCCGCCCTGCCCCAACTGACAGCGGCCAGTTCGACCTGTTCCTGCCCTATGTGGCGGACATGCCACTGCGCGATCAGCGCGAGATGATGGAGCGGCCATTCTTCAGTCTGGCCAAGTCGAAGCGGGTCAAGCCGATTGACTACACCTCGCCCGACGGCAAGTTGTGGGTGCACGTATCGGCCAGCCCGGAATATGGCATGGCGACCATCTGGGACGCCGATATCCTGATCTATTGCGCCAGCGTGCTGGCCGACATGGCGCGACGGGGCGTGAACGATGTGCCGCGCAAGCTCCACCTGATGCCTTATGATCTGCTGCGCGCCATTGGACGGCCAACCACGGGCCGCGCTTATGAACTGCTGGGGCAGGCACTGGACAGGCTGGTGGCGACCACGATCAAGACCAATATCCGCGCCGAAAACAGACGCGAGGCGACATTCTCGTGGCTTGATGGCTGGACCCAGTTGGTGGATGAACGCACCGAACGATCACGCGGGATGACCATTGAGTTATCGAACTGGTTCTGGGAAGGCGTGATGATGCAGGGCGGGGTGCTCTCCATCGACCGCGCCTATTTCGACATTACTGGCGGGCGCGAACGCTGGCTCTATCGCGTGGCGCGCAAGCATGCGGGCGGAGCGGGGGAGGGGGGCTTTGCCATCTCCATGCCTGTGCTGTTTGAAAAGTCCGGCGCGGAGGGTGAATATCGGCGGTTCAAGTTCGAGATCCTGAAGCTTGCCGAAAAGGACGCGCTGCCAGGCTATGGGCTGTCGGTGGAGGTCGCCAAGGGTGGTGAACCGCTGCTGCGGATGCGGCGGGTGGATGGCAAGGATGGCGCGGAGCCGGGGCTGGGGGGCATCCTTCGACAGGCTCAGGATGAGCGGATTGAGAACACACGCCTGACTACGGAAACCCCTCAGCCTGAGCTTGTCGAAGGCCCCGCCGAAAACGCCGCCATCAAAAACAGGGCGGTGCGTGTTTCCCCGGGGAAACACCGGAAAGCGCACGTGCCCCAAGCCACCCTGCGCGAACCCAAGCCCGCCGACACCATCGACGCCAGCGCGTTGATCCGCCGGGCCGTTGCTGGTCTCAGCGACACAGCTACACGCGGGTTCATGGCCGATGAAACGATCCAGCACTTGCGTGAGACGTGCCCGGGTTGGGATTTGCACGCGCTGCACGCAGAGTTCGAACGCTGGGTAAATGCCGATGCGGCGCGGCTTCCGGCGAACTGGCAAAAGGCCTTCATCGGCTTTGTGAAGCGCCATCACGAAAAGCACGGGCATACGTTGCGCCGCTGATTTTCTGTGTGCCGATTGCCAACGCGCACCACCAGGTTCTCAAAATGTCGGGATTCACGACTCGTGGCGTTCCTGAAGTGTCGGGCATCGTCACGATGCTTCATGGTGCCATTGGGCTCGGCCGCATTCATCCACAGAATTTGAACCTCTATCCCGCGGATCAATGTGAAAGTGATTCAATGTCGGTTGATGGAGAGCAATCAATTCCGGGGCATCGATACATCAGGAACACGCAGACGGTGAACATCGACCTATCGGGAACACGCAACCGACCTATCAGGAACGGACCATCGGCCTTTCAGGAACGCAACTTCGACATTCCGGGAACGGGCCACTTCGCCGACTCGTTATGGCATCGCGAGTCGGGCATGCTGATCCGCTGTCTAACTTGTCTAACCCTATCTAAAAGCATTCTAACAGCAGTCAGAAGCTCATTGCTGAATGGAAAAAGGGATGAACACGAAGTGCAAGCCACTTGCGCCGTGTCAGGCCTCATCGTCCCAATCGGTGTCCTCTACCGTCGTGCCGCTTTTTGCGAGCAAAGCTTCGATCTGCGCCATTGCCGCATCATACTCGCCGAGCGCGCCTTCCGAGAAGGTAGTGTCGCTCACCACGCCTGAACTCTGCTCCGGACGATGCCCTCCCGCTGCGATCGCATAGAGGTGCACTCCTGAAAGCGTGGTGCGCGTGAGCAAACCGGCTTCATTCAGCGTGGCGAGCATTGAGCGAAGCCCAAGCCGCGTGACACCAAGCATGGTTTCCAGCTGGACGGAACGCATTGGTCCGAACCCTGCCAGAACTTCCACCAAAGCCGGTGCCCGCGAAGAACGGCGTTTACCAACACGGCTGTCTGCAAACTTCCGAGCCAATTCGTCGGTTTCGGCAAGCCAGTTACACAAGCTGCCGGCAACGTCGCAGAGCGCAGTGGCGATGGGGGCGGGCGCATTTTCAGGATCGTCATTGCCCCATGGGCTGTCGACACTGGCATGAGCCTTCAGGGCATCAAGACGGATGAGCGCGGGGAAGGGGAGAGCGTGTGGGAGCAAGCCTGACTTGTACCAGCATTCTCCCCACAGCATTTCGAGCGCCCAGCGCGGGGAGGGCGGGGCTGGGCGCTCCACTGTCAGCCGCATTCCTCCGACCATGGCAGACTGGACCGCTATCGGTTCTACAGCTCGCTCGGACGGTGCGAACAGCACATGGGTGCCTGCAGCGCGATGAAGCTGCGCAAGGGCGAGGAGCGGGTCTGGAGAAGCGGTTAGAGCTGCCATCAGATCCTGGGCGGCGGCGATGATCGCTGC
>JBEQBV010000099.1:0-12371 GCA_041639635.1 Novosphingobium sp. | reverse complement strand
ACACGCGCTTTGCGCCCATGCCGCATTCAGCATCGACCGTGAACATGCAGAACGCGATCTGTTCCTGCCGGTAGATCTCCACGATTTCAGGCATCTTGGGCCGTTCGCGCGGGGCCTTGAAATAGGCGCTGGCGGCGTCGAAGAACTTGCCCATCACGGGATCTTCGGGATCGTGGCACGAGACTTCGGCGTGAACGTGGACGTCGATAGCCTTGATCTTCGAAAGGTCGATGGGCACTGGGCAATTCCTTAAAAGAAGCCCCGACGACCAGAAGATCGCCGGGACTACCGATTACTCACGCATGGATCAAACCAGCGCGTCTTTCTTGACGGTGATGACCTGGCTGTAGGTGAATTCCTTTAGGCCTTCGATGCCGTATTCAGCGCCAAAACCCGACTGCTTGTGGCCGCCGAATGGGGCGAAGGGCGAGAGGTGGAGGAATTCGTTGATCCACACCGTGCCGGTTTCCAGCTGTTCGGCAATGGCCACGCCGCGGTCGGTGTCCTTGGTCCATACCGCGCCGGCAAGGCCATAGTCCGAGTTGTTGGCACGCGCGATGACTTCATCGTCGGACGAGAACTTCATCAGCGGCATGACCGGGCCAAACTGTTCCTCAGCCACGATGCGCGCGTCTTCGGGCGGATTGTCGAGGATGGTGATCGGCACATAGTAACCGGTGCCCGAAGGATCGACATCGCCGCCGACGAGGAACTTGTAGCCATTGGCCTTGGCATCTTCGATCAGTTCGCACACACGCTCAAACTGCTTCTTGTTCTGGATCGGACCGACGCCGGTGCCCTGTTCGGAACCGTCACCAACCTTCACGGTCTTGGCATATTCGGCGATTGCCGCGCTCATCTGGTCGTAGATGTCTTCGTGGATGTAGACGCGCTTGGCCGCGACACAGATCTGGCCTGCATTGGTGAAGCTTGACCAGAACAGCTGTTCGGCCACCTTTTCGACATCGGCATCGGGCAGGACGATCGAGGCATCGTTGCCGCCCAGTTCCAGCGTGATGCGCTTCAGATCCTTTGATGCGCCTTCCATGATGCGCTTGCCGGTGGCGGTTGAGCCGGTGAAGGTGATCTTGTCGATATCGGGATGCGAGGTCATCATCGGGCCGAGCGCATCTTCGCCGGTGATGATGTTGACGACGCCTGCAGGGACAATGTCCTTGATCAGTTCGGCAAACTTCAGCGTGGTCAGTGGTGTGAATGGCGATGGCTTGAGCACGATCGTGCAGCCCGACAGGATGGCAGGGGCGATCTTCTGCACCGCCATCAGCAGCGGGAAGTTCCAAGGCACGATGCCTGCCACCACGCCCACCGGAACGCGGCGCGTGCGGCTGAGGCGTTCGGCACTGTCCTCGTTGATCGTCTCTTCGAGCGTGAGCGTAGACTGTGCGTTCATCACGCCTGCGCAAGCACCAATTTCATGCTGCGCCTGATGATGCGGCTTGCCCTGCTCGGCGGTCAGCAGGCGGTAGAGTTCATCGAAGTTTGCTTCAATGGCGCTGGCCATGGCACGGATCACGGCGCGGCGATCATCGACCGGGGTCTTCGACCATGTCTTGAACGCAGCGCGGGCAGCGGCAACGGCGCGGTCAAGCTCGTCTGATCCACATGCAGGAACGCGGCCAATGACCTGTTCGTTGGCGGGGTTCACCACCTCGAGCGAGGCTTCGGTCGTCACCAGCTCGCCATTTATCAGATTCGGATAAAGCTGCGTCATGAGTCTCTCCGTAGGGTTATAGTTGCTATGTAACATAGCAATCTTATCATCGGGCTTCCAGTGCTTTGTCCTCGTGGGCACGTTTTATTACATAGTGGCGGATCGATTCGATCTGCTCCTTGGTCATGTACTTGGCCCAGCCGATCATGCCGTTGTCCACCAGCGCCCCGTCATGGACAACCGTCTGCCAAGCTGCAGGATCGGTGTTCATTGCGCTGTGGCGCAGATCGGGCAGTAGCCCGCCAATGGCCGCATCGCCATGGCAGACCGTGCAGTATTTGCCATAAAGGTTGCCACCCTGCGCAATGGTTGCAGGCGTGCCGACCAGCGGTGGCGGGTTCAGCGGGCGCTCTTCAAACGGCGGTGCATCGGGGAGTTTGGCCTTACCACCCAGCTTGAACACCAGAAGGCGGCTGATGTTGCGGACCGGGCCGGACTTGTCGGCAAGAACACCGGTAGCCAGCGGCCACACGCCTCCCCAGCCCGCCAATACCGCGACGTATTGTTCTCCACCTGCCGTGAAGGTGATGGGCGCAGCGACCACGCCGGTTTGGGCCGGGAACGACCACAACTGCTTGCCATCCTTCGATGAATAGGCGGCAAACGTGCCGGTAGCATTACCCTGAAACAGCAAGCCGCCAGCGGTTGCCAGCATACCACCGTTCCATGGTCCCTTGAACGGAATGCGCCAGCGTTCCTTTTGCGCGACGGGATCCCACGCAACGACGGCACCGGTCGTGGCAGCCTTTGCCGCATCACGCGCTTCCTTGATCGCGGGCATCGCGCTGGCGGCGCTGTCCACCCCGGTGTTGAAGCCCACGGCCTGCGGCTTCCAATCCTTTTCCGGGAAGTAGGGATAAGCTGCAAACTGCGCCGGGATATAGACCAAACGCTGTGCCGGATCATAGGCCATCGGATGCCACGAATGCGCGCCTGCGGCCCCCGGCGTGCCGATGAAGGGCTTTCCGGTAAGGTCATAGCGCGCTTCGGGGTTTTCGATTGGGCGGCCATTGGCGTCCAGCCCCTTGGCCCAGTTAACCGGGGCATAGGCGTTGCCCGAGATGAACTTTCCGTTGGTCCGGTCAATCACATAGAAGAAGCCGTTCTTGGGGGCCTGCATCAGCACCTTGCGCGGCTTTCCAGCGATTTCCATGTCAGCGAGGATAATGTGCTGGGTGGCGGTGAAATCCCACGTTTCGCCCG
The DNA here is from genome assembly GCA_041639635.1 of Novosphingobium sp. GTDB lineage: Bacteria > Pseudomonadota > Alphaproteobacteria > Sphingomonadales > Sphingomonadaceae > Novosphingobium. The sequence continues at coordinate 9,436 of JBEQBV010000099.1, read as the reverse complement.
GCGTCTGCTGGAAGTGCCAGGCGTATTCGCCGGTCTTGGCCTTGATCGCCACGATGGACGACAAGTAAAGGTTATCGCCGCCGCCCGGTGAGCGATAGGCCTGATTCCACGGACTGCCGTTGCCAACGCCGATGTAGAGCAGGTCAAGCTCAGGGTCATAGGCCATGGCATCCCACACGGTGCCGCCGCCGCCCAGCTTCCACCATTCACCCTTCCAGGTGGCTTCGGCCTTCTTCAGGTATTCCTCGTCGTTTTTCCCCGGCATGTCGGGCACGGTGTAGAACCGCCAGACCTGCTTTCCGGTCTGCGCGTCATAAGCGGTGACATAGCCGCGCACGCCCATTTCCGCGCCGCCGTTGCCGATCACGATCAGCCCGTTCATCGCGCGCGGTGCGCCGGTGATGGAATACGGCTTGGACTGATCTACCGTGACAGTGGACCACACCTGCTTGCCGGTGTTGCGATCCAGCGCGATTAGGCGTCCGTCCAGAGTGCCGAAATAGAGCTTATCACCCCACGCCGCCATGCCGCGATTGACCACATCGCAGCAGGCCTTTACCGCAGTTTCGCCCGGCACCTTCGGATCGAATTCCCACAAGAGCTTGCCCGAAACCGCATCATAGGCCTTGGCCTTGGACCATGCGGTGGTCAGGTAGATCTTGCCGTCGATCACCAGCGGCGTGGCTTCCTGCCCGCGTGCGGTGTCCATATCGGCAGACCACGCAAGGCCAAGCTGGCCCACGTTTTCAGGCGTGATCTGGGCCAGCGGGCTGTGGCGCTGCTCATCATAGGTGCGGCCATAGGACAGCCAGTTTGCGCCATCGGCTGCGATGATCTGTTGCGAGCCGATGCCGGGTTCTGCATTGGCGGCCATCGTGCAGGCGGCCAGTGGCAAGGCCAGCGCCAGCGTACCGGCAAGCATCACGTGCAATTTGCGATTCAAACGCATTTCTCGATCTCTCCCGACTGTCCGTCTTTGCGGATCAGTTTACCATGCGATCACTGTTGCCCCAGTACGGGGCCCGCAGCGCTTTCTTGTCCATCTTGCCCGCAGCGGTGCGGGGAATCGAGTCAATAAACGTGACAGATTTTGGCGCTTTCACCCCGCCAAGGCGCTCCTTGGCATAGGCGATGATTTCGGCCTCCGTCACGCCATCAGCCACGACCACGGCATGGACCTGTTCACCCCATTTTTCGTGCGGGATGCCGAACACGCAAGCTTCCCTTACGGCCGCAATTTCGGTCACCGCCGCTTCCACTTCGGCGGTGAATACGTTGAACCCGCCAGAGACGACCATGTCCTTCTTGCGGTCGACGATATAGAGGTAACCGTCCTCATCGAACTTGCCGACATCGCCTGTGTGGTGCCAGCCGAATTTGCGAATTTCGGCGGTTTCCTCGGGCTTTTCAAAGTAAGAATGCGTGACCAGCGCACCACGCACGCAGATTTCCCCCGCCTCACCCAGCTGCACCGCATGCCCATCATCATCCAGCAGCGCCACCTTGATCGAGCGGGTGGGTTTGCCGCACGAGGCCAGCTTTTCGGGCGCAGAAGCGGCGTATTTCGCCACATCCTCGGGCGGGAACCAAGCCACGATCATCGGGCATTCGACCTGGCCATAGGCCTGGCACATGGCCGGGCCGAAGATCGAGACCGCCTGCCGCAGCTTTTCCGGGCTGCACGGCGATCCGACAAGGATGAAGATCTTCAGCGACGAATAATCGTGATTGCCAATCTCGGGCGAGGCCAGCAGCTGGTACATCGCCGTGGGCGGCAGATACATGTGCGTGACCTTGTAGTCTTCGATGGTCTTCAGCACGGCTTCGGCATCGAAACCGGGCAGGATCACTTGCGTTGCGCCAAGGCTCATCGTCGAAAGCGAAATCGGGCCAGCCGCGTGCGTGATCGGTGCAGAGACCAGCGCAACCGGATCATCGGTGCGTCCGCCCATGCCATCGGCGGCGGTTTCGATCATCGTGCCCCAGCCAAGGTTGGTCACGTTCGCGCCCTTTGACGGGCCAGTGGTGCCGCCGGTGGGGAAGATGCCGACAAAGTCCATCAGGTTGCCAAAAGCGTCGATTTCCGGTTCGACGAAATCGGCTTCGGAAACGCCTGCGATGAATTCATCGAGGCTGGGATCATCGCCCAGCCGCTTATCGAGGCACACGAAGTGCTGAAGCGTGGGGCACAGCGCCTTGAGCTGTTCGACCTCATCCGCCTTTGATGAATGGTAGACCATCCATTCGAGGCGCACGTAATTGATATAGGCGGCATTGGCATCAATCGCATTGCGCGTGTTGACCGGAATCCACTTCCCATTGGCGCGCCACATGGCAAGCAGCGCCACCAGCAGCATGCCATCGTTCGGGCCATAAAGGCCGAGCAGGTCCTGATTCTTGAAGCCGCCCTTCTGCAGCGCAGCAGCAATGCGCAATGACAGCGCCTTGGTTTCGGCAAAGGTCAGTTTCAGGCCGGTGTCGGTATCGACAATCGCAAGACGCTGCGGATTGCGGTCATGGCCTCGGTCAAAATAGTCGATAGCGCGCACGGATTATCCCCAACGGTTGATTTCTGGCCCCGGCGCCCATGCGCGGAGCGGGTCTTGAACAGTAGCTTTGGCCAAAGCGGCCTGAACGGACGGACGGGCAGCGGTGCGAGCCAGCCAAGCCTGCGCAAGTGGTGCTTCGGCAAAGGCCGCTGGCTGCAGTGGCTGCATGCCTGCCAGCCACGAATATGTGACGAGATCGGCGATGGAAAAGGTGCCCATCAGCCAATCGCGGCCATCGCCGAGCTGCTTTTCGCAGCGTTGGACGGCGGCAACGATCTTTGCCTCGCTGTCCGCAACTTGTGCCGCATCGATGGCGCCATCGTGCAAGGCCTGCCAGCGTTCACGCAAGTCGTCCGAGACGATGCTGGTCGTCAGCGCATCAAAGGCGTCAGCCGGGATTGCCGCAATGGCATCGCCCGCGTTCGCCATATTGCCCAGCAGCGCCGCCGCGGGAGATAGCCGCTCGGTCATCTGGCGGCACCACATCATCATTTCCCAGCGCGCATAGGCATCGGCGGGCTGCAATCCGGCCCCGCCCGCAGCTTCATCGAAGTACTGCGCGAGGAACACGGACTCGGTCATCGCTTCGCCATCAATGACCAGCACCGGCCCTTCACCTTCGATGCACAGATCGAGCGCGACCGGATCGGTGATACCAGTCAAGGTGTGACGCGCCCCAGACAGTAGATCGATGGGACGGCATTCGATGTCCAGCCCAGCTTCGGCCAGTGCCGCCAGCACCGTCAGCGAAGCCCCGTTTGGCTCGCCATGATAGAGAATGACGCTCATCCCTCAATCTCCGCCATGATCAGGCCATAGCGGTGCGCCAGATCGGTCTTGCCCATCGCACAGGTCTTTTTCACCGCATCGCGGGTGTAGATGCGCTTGAGCCAGCGCATGATGTTCGGCGTCTTGTCCTTGCCCGCAAGATCGGGCTGCGACAGCGGCAGCGAATAGGTGCTGTTGAAGATGTTGATATCGGCCAGCGTGTACTGGTTCGATCCGACATAGGGCCGCTTGCCCAGTTCCTCTTCCAGCTTGGCAATGCCCAGCCCCACACGGCGGCGGCTTTCGGCCATTTCGCTGTCCGAAAAGTCACCGCTGATCGCCTTGCGCCACGCCACGCGGCGTTCGGGCAAGGGGATGCGTTCAATGGCGGCATCTAGTTCCGCCGGATCGCGCTGGCGCACCATCGGGCCGACGAACACACTCCATCCGATCATCGAAAAGCTGGGGCCAAGCCACTGGTCCATGAACTTCATCCACCAGCGCACGCGCCAGCTATCCTGCGCATCAGCGGGCATAAGGTCTGGCCCGGCGAAGCGGTCGTTCACGTATTCCATGATCGCGGTGCTTTCGGTGAGCACGCGCCTTTGGCCATTGGCGTTATGAACCATCGCTGGGATCGTGCCTTGCGGATTGATGGCAAGGTATTCTGGCTTGTGCTGATCGAACTGCAGCATATCGATGTAATGGCTGGAAAAAGGCACGCCTTTTTCCATCAGCGCAAGCATGGGCTTGCCCGAATTGGCATTCGGTTCCCAGTGATAGAGGGTGACCTCGTCCATCGCCTCGCCTTGCCTCTCTCCCGATTCCGCTCGCGTCGGAATATTGTTAGCAACACATACTAAATCAGCGGGAGCGCGGGTCAACCCCGCATGCCTTCAAATTTCACGTTCCGGCTATGCCCGTTAGGCTCGGTCGCGCATCTTGTGGATTTGGAGCATTTCACCCAGTGCAACGTGCCGGGCGGCAAAAAGGGCACGCCCCGCAAGGAACGCGCCCCTTTCGTATTCGGACCTTTGACGCGAGGGATCAGCGCGCCGTCATTGTCCAACGGAAGAGATGCGTGCGGCCTGAGAGCGGCGATGCAACACGCATTTCTTCCCCGAGTCGCAAGCCCTGCTCCTCGAGAGCCCCACGTAACGCGGTCCAGTCGCTCCACCGTGTGAGGCCCGTCACCGCGCGCGGAAAATTCAGCGCGCGCCATGCATTTTCAACGCCTTGCGCGAGATCAAGCCGCGCGGCGCTGGCATGGGTAGCAGCAAAGGCAGAGGATTCAGGAATGCGGCTGTCGAACACCACCAGCGGTGTTTCGGATGCAATCGCGGCGAAGGCGGGCGCGGCCATGGCAGAGCCTGCCAAGGCGCTGCCTTTGAGCATCGAACGACGGGACAGACGCATCAGCCCGCCTTTCCGAGATAGGCGGCAACGGCATCAAGCTCCGCGTCGGTCAGGTCCACCTTGGTCTGCTGCGGCATCGCGCCCTTGCCCATGCGGACGACGGCCTTCACGTAATCTCGCGTCAGATCATCACGGTTGGAAAGCAGGCCCTTCTCCGGCGGATTGCCCGCCATCATCTGCTGCTTGGTGAGCAGATTGGTGCCCATGCCGCCCACGAGGTGGCAGTATCCGCACTGCGCCTCAAACACGGTCTTGCCGTCGCGGCCCGGCTTCAACCGGTCACCCTCGGGCGCCAAAGGCCGCAGCATGTAGGGCGGCATCGGCGGCGGGCCTCCGGCAGGCGGCGCAGCATAGGCCGCAGCACCCATCGCCACGAGGGCGGCAACAATCACGATCCGCTTCATCTCACTGCCCTCCCTTGTATGCCGAGCCGCGCTTGTCGGCATAGGCGGCGGGCCACACGCCCTGCTTGCCCGGCGCGATGATCCCGTTGGGGTCCAATGCGGATTTCACCTTTTCGTCGAACCGGCGCAGGGCGTGGTTGTTGAAATCGAAGGTTTCCATCACTGGATCCATCCAGCCCAGATGGGTGCGGTATTCGGCATAGCCCGCCTTGGCCGTCTCGATGATCAGCGCATCAAACAGCTTGCGCATCTTGGTGACTTCTTCGGCATTATCGCGGTCATACATCAGCATGTTGACGTTGTTGGCAAAGCGCCCGCCGATGGTGAAGCTGGCATAGAAATCGACATCGAAATCGGCGATGATCTTGCGGCTGCGCGCCATTTGATCGAGCACGTGCTTGCCCGTGGCGGGGACCACCGGCGAAAAGCCCATGTGCGCCCCGCGCCCGCCGATCCAGTCTGACATCTGCAGCGGAACCGCAGAGGGCACGCCCATCGTGGTGTCATATTGCCCGATGGGATCGCCCTGCCGCCACCAGTTTTCCTGCGGGGCAGCAGCCAGATTGCGCTTCATCGCCGCCTTGACCACTTCGGCCCGCGCCTTGACCACCGGCTCTTCACCATAGAGCCGCAGCGCGACCTGCCAGTAGCCCAGCTTGTGCTCCTTCAGCAGTTCCTCCACGCGCCAATCGGGAATGGCCGAGGGCTTGTCCCAGAAATCCTTGCGCTGGCCTTTCAGGACCATCTTGCCCAGCCACGATGGGATGAACACGTTCTGGTCGATCAGGCCGGAAATCTTGAGCGGCGTGATCGTGTCGATCACCCAGCCGATGTCTTCGGCCTTGGGGATGTCCCACACGATTTCGAGCGAGGTTTCAGGCGCAGGCTGCAGCCACACGCCCGCCTTGGTCACGATGCCAAGGTTCGATTGCGAAAACGCCAGATCCCACGTCGGGCCATAGCTCATCGGGAACAGGTGAAACGCAGGGTTGTTGTTCATAGCGCCCATGCCGGTGCGCACCAGATCGCCATCGGGCAGCACGGCCTCGATCCCGCACAAGTTGCGCGCGTGGAGGCCGTAGGAGGTGTAGCCGATGCCGTGTTCCAGTGCATTGCCAAGCACTGATCCCCAGGCATTGCCCGGCACCGAAAGCCACAGCGGCGCCTTTTCACGCTGGATCTTGTCGTACAGGTCATAGAACCCGACGCCCGGTTCAACCACGCAATAGGCCAGCGTGGAATCGAGTTCGAGCACCTTGTTCATGCGCCCAAGGTCCATCACCACGGTGCCTTCCATGCGCGGCGCGGCGGTGCCGTATCCCAGATTCTTGCCGCGTGCGACCGGCCAGAGCGGCACCTTGTGCTCGTTCGCCAGCCGCACGATGGCGCGCACTTCGTCCACGCTGGCAGGGGCGATGGCGGCCGACGCGGGCCATTCCTCGGTGCTGCCGGGGGCATAGGTATCGGCATAAGCATCGCGGTCGGCGTCACTGTCCATCACCCAGTCCTTACCGACAACCCCGGCAAAGGCGGTCATCGCGGATTGGAACTGTTTCGGGCTGACGCGGGGGGGAAGGTGAAGCTTCACCGGCTGGATTCTCCCATGTGTTTTTATAACAATTGTTATCGTTATGCGGATTTGCGCCCGCTTGGTCAAGCCGTCACGTCAGCGCATAATACTTCACGTAATTGCCATCGGGCTTGCGCTCGCCCACGCCGATGAAGACGTGGCGGGTGAGCCAGTCGTGCTTGCCCGTGCTGGTTTCGAACGTGGGCTGCGCGCGCAGGTAGTATTCGGCATGGGGCACCGGCTCACCCCCGGCAAAGGCCCAGGCACGCAGCCGGTCCATCGTGCCGGGTTCGCGCCCCCACAGGAAGCCCTTGTTCTGCATGTAGATCAGCGTGCCGTCATCGACTTCCAGCACATAGCGAGCGTCGAAAACCGCAGTGTCATCGGGGCGGAAAAAGGCATAGTCACCGCCCGAATTGGGCACAGCCTTGCCTTTCAGGCGCGGGCCTTCAAACTCGCCCTCATCCACATAGACCGCGCTGCGCATTCCGCCCGATGGCAGGTCGGGCAGCATCTGCACGCGGGTGAAGCGCAGGCGGCAGGCGAAGGCGAATTCGAGGCGAGGATTGTCGAGGGTGGAGAAGTCCATAAGCGTCCTTCGTAAATTGCCCCACTCCACGCCGTTCGTGTCGAGCGAAGTCGAGACACGTTACGCAGCGACTGGTGTCTCGACTTCGCTCGACACGAACGGGGGTTGGGGCGTGGGAATTGCTGGTCAATAGTTCGAAAGAATGGTCAGACTCGGCCCGTCGAGCGGCTTTCCGGCCTTCTGCTTTTCCAACTCGTCCTTGCGGGTCTGGCCCTGCAAGTCGATCAGATAGGCGTGGATGGCATCGGCCTCGTCCGGCTTGAGCAGGTCATCCCAGCGCGGCATGCCATTGGGCACCAGCAGCCCCTCCATCACGATCTCGCGGAACACCTCATGCGTGGCAGGCTGCATCCGGCGCAGGTCTGGCGTGATCGAGCGGGGCTGGTTGGCATGGCAGATCGCGCAATTGCCGAAGAACAGCCCCTGCCCACGCGCGATGGTCGCCGCCGTCACGCCCGGCGCTTGTGCAGGCGGTGCCGGTGCTACTTCCAGCGCAGGCCGCATATCAGGCTTTGGCACTGGGCCGCCACCCAGCCTGAACACCAGCAAGCGATTAGTGTTATAGCGATTATACGCCGCCGAATAGCGCGGCACGAACGGATAGCCGCCTCCGCCCCACCCGGCCATTACCGCGATGTACTGCACGCCGCCCACCTCATAGGTCATCGGCGCGGCCATGATCGCGGTGCCGGTGTCGATTTCCTTGAGCAGCTTGCCGGTCTTCGTTTCGCGAACGAATAGCTTGCCGGTCACCCCGCCATAGATCGTCAGACCACTGGCGGTGGTCAGCACCCCGCCCCGGTCCTGCCAGCCTGCGGTATCGGCGGCCCACACGGTCTTGCCGCTCAGCGGATCGATGGCGCGAATCTGTGCACTGGCCGGGTTCTTCAGCGCCTCGGCATAGGCAGGCGTCTTGCGCACCGCTTCACCGAACGCGGGCGGAAAGCCTGCCAGCGCGGCTTCAACATCGGGCGTGAAGATCAGCGCGGCATCGTTGTTCAGCGCTCGCGCCTTGTAGGGCTTCTGCCCCTCGGTCATGAAGATCAGGTTCCCCATGTCCAGCACCGCGCCGATATACAGCCCGGTGGCCGGATCATAGCTGGCGGGATGCCAGTTGCGCGCACCAGTGGTGGCCGGGAAAACGATCTTGGGGCCAGTGGTGTAATCGGCCACCTCGGGATCGAGGATCGGGCGGCCGGTCTTGGGATCGATGCCCTTGGTCCAATTGGTCCGCACGATAGGGTTGGCGCGCAGCAGCTTCCCATCGCGCCGGTCGAGAATGTACAGGAACCCGTTCTTGGGCGCGTGCAGCACCACCGGGCGATCTTCGCCATCCAGCTTCATCCGCGTGAAGATCATCGGCTGCGTGGCGGTGAAATCCCAATTGTCGCCGGGTGTTTCCTGATAGTGCCATTTCATCCGCCCGGTCTTGGGATCGAGCGCGACAAGGCTGGCGAGATAGAGATTATCACCGCCTGCGGGTGACCGCTTCGACGTGGCATAAGGCCCGCCGTTGCCAGTGCCGACGATTACCAGCCCGGTTTCGGGATCGAAAGCAATCGCATCCCACGGGCTGCCGCCGCCGCCAATATCCCAGCGGCTGTTCACATCCCACGTTTTCAGCGCGGCTTCGAGTTCGGGCGTTTCCTGCGGTCCCAGCTTGGGATCGTGCGGCACGACATGCCAGCGCCAGCGCAGCTTTCCGGTTTCCAGATCGAGCGCTGTCACATAGCCGCGCACATCGTATTCCGCGCCGCTCATGCCGACGACCACTACATCGCCCGCAATTTCGGGCGCGCCGGTGGAATTGTCGCCACGTTTGCGGTCCTCGATGAAATCGGTCTTCCACACCACTGCGCCGGTCTTGGCATCCAGCGCGTACATCCAGCCATCGAGCGCCGCGACGAAGACCTTGCCACGCGCCACGGCCACCCCGCGGTTCACCATATCGCAGCAGACCGTACGGTTGACCTGCATGTCCACTTCGGGTTCGAACCGCCACAGCTCCTTGCCGGTCGCCGCATCGAAAGCATAGGCGCGGCCCGTGGTGCCCGATGTGTAGAGCACGCCATCCATCACCACCGGCGTCGCCTCCTGCCCGCGCAGAGTGCCAAGATCAGCCTCCCACGCAAGGCCAAGC
>JBEQBV010000098.1:0-12371 GCA_041639635.1 Novosphingobium sp. | reverse complement strand
GCGGTGTTGTTCGTGGCGATGTAGCCCGGCGCGATGGCGTTTACGTTCACGCCCTTGGCCGCCCATTCGCAGGCCAGCAGCTTGGTCAGACCTGCCACGCCGCTTTTGCTGGCGGTATAGCTCGGCACGCGGATGCCGCCCTGAAAGCTGAGCATCGAGGCGATATTGATGATCTTGCCGCGCTGTCCGGTGGCTTCGCGGTGGGCGATCATGTGCCGCCCAGCGGCTTGGCAGAGGAAGAATACCGACTTCAGGTTGGTGTCCACCACTGCGTCCCAGTCTTCCTCGGTAAAGTCCACCGCATCGGCACGGCGGATGATCCCGGCATTGTTGACCAGAATGTCCAGCCCGCCCAGCGTTTCCTTCACGTAATCGACCACGGTCTGCACCGGGGCGATAGTGGAAAGGTCTGCCCCCACCAGTTCACACTTCCGGCCCAAGCCGCGCACCATCGCCGCCGTCTCTTCGGCCGGCGTGCGGCCCACGGCGGCGATATCCGCGCCCGCTTCCGCCAGCGCCACGGCAATGCCTTGCCCGATGCCGGTATTCGCGCCGGTGACGACCGCGACCCGGCCCGATAGATCAAAGATGCTCATGGCTATGCCTCTCCCAGCTGCCCGCTATTCAGGCGGTCAGGCCGCGCAGATAGTCGGCAATCGCTGCGTCCTTGCAGTTGGGGTAGAACAGTTCGGCAAACTTCTCGCCAGCAACAGCGGCCTTCAGCAGATCCTGATCCACGGTCTTGATCACGGTCAGCATATCGTGGCACGCCGCTGCCTTCAGGTCTTTCAGGATACCGCGATTGGTGGCCATGATCGCGGCGCGTTCACGCGGATAGCCAAGGCCGCGATCGCCAGCGAACAGCTTGGCATAGCAATCCTGCAGGTTCAGTTCTGCCGCCCAGCCGAAGCCCTTGGCATAGGGCATGGAAATGGCGTTGCCATCGTTGATCTGGCCAAACAGAAAAGCGTCGGTCGGATCGATCACCAGCCCGCAGAACACGCCGGGCATCGAATTGGCCGCCAGCATCGATCCCATGCCGGTGCCGCAGCCGGTCACCACAAAGTCCGCCGCGCCGGAATTGAGCAGGATGCCGGTGAGCAAGCCATTCATCACATATGTCAGCGAGGCTTTGTCCTCTGCCGCATACATGCCGTAATGGTGCACTTCATGGCCCAGCGGCACGGCCACGGCGGTCAGCGCATCGTGGACGATACTGCTCTTGGCGGCTTGGCTGTTTTCGATGATGAGCGCGATCTTCATGGGGAATGTCCTCTCGCTCCGGCATCTGGTGCCGGTGGGCTGTTTGTCTGAAAGCTGTCCGCTAGGTAACCGGTGTCATAAAATGGCGCAAGCCAGTTTTTGGGCGTTCGTGCAAATGCACCTCAGGCCGAGGCGACCGAGGCGCGTTCGATCAGGTCAGAAAGGAAGTGCGATGGCTGCCGCCGGGCTTCGGTCGGATCGATCAGCTTGATCGCGGCGGCCTTGGCCATCGCCTGAATCGGCCAGCGCACGGTGGTGAGCGGGGGCCAAATATGGGCGGCGATGGCGGTATCGTCGAACCCGACGATGGAAAGGTCCTCGGGCACCGAAAGCCCCTGTTTGCGCACCGCGTGCAAAACGCCCGCCGCCATTTCATCGTTGCTGGCAAAAATGGCGGTAGGGCGGGGCGATGCCGCCAGCAGCTTTTCCCCCGCCGCAATGCCGGTTTCGAAGGTATAGCTGCCCTCGGCCATAATCGCCGCGTCCATGGCAAGCCCTGCCGTTTCGAGCGCATCGCGATAGCCCAGCGCGCGTTCGGCGGCAGAGCGGAAACCTTCTGGCCCCGCCACAAATCCGATTCGCCGGTGCCCGCGCCCGATCAGATAGGCCACTGCCTTGGCCACAGCCTCGCGGTCGTTCGAGGCGACCATGTGCTGGTCCTCGTCCAGCCGGGCCGATCCCATCCGCACCCAGGCCACGCCCAGTTCGTCGCACAGGTCGGCCAGCGCATCGTTTTCGGAAATCGGCGGCAGCAACAGCACGCCATAAAGACGCTGCTGTTCAAGGAAGCTGCGCACATCGTCCAGCATATCGGGCGACCGACGGTTTACCGGGCGCACCACCAGCGCAAATTCGGTGTTGCTGATGGCCGAAAGGATGCCTTCCTGCACGCCCAGCACCATCTGCGCGTTGGGGTTGTCATGAATCAGTCCGATCAGGAAATTGCGACGCAGCGCCAGCGCGCGCGCTTGCGGATTGGGCACATAGCCCAGCTCGGCAATGACCGCCTCAACCTTTTCGCGCGTGGCTTCGTTCAACAATGGCGAACGGTTGATCACGCGGCTGACCGTCTTTTTCGATACGCCCGCGATGCGCGCCACATCGTTGATCGTCGGTTTGCCGTCCTTTGCCTTTTTCACGCCCGTCCCCGATCGATCCCGTTGTGCTGCCGGTTTTTGTGCTGGCGGTATCGCCCACCGGTGTCATCAACCCGCCAGTCCTAGCCGCATCGCCGCGATCTTTGCAATGGCAGCACGCTTACCCACGATTGACACCGGTTACCTAAGCGCTATCCATGGGCGCCACAATAGTGGGAGAGTCGCTTGTCCATGCTGGACGCCCCGAAACCGGACATCATGCCAGATGCTCTGCATATTCACGCCGCCGATGGCGTCGCCGTGGCCCTGCGCGATCTTGCGGCGGACGCGGTTGTGCGGGTGAATGGCGCGGATGTCGTGTTGAATCAGGCGGTCGGTCGGGGCCACAAGTTTGCCCTTCGCCCACACGCAGCGGGCGCTCCGGTGATGAAGTACGGCCTGCAGATTGGCCGCGCGACTCAGGCGATTGGGGCGGGCGATCATGTCCACGTGCACAATCTGGCCACGGCGCTGGCAGGTGAATTGGCCTATGCGCCGCCTGCCGCCACCGCTAGGGCAAAGATCCAGCGCGACAAGAACGCCGCGCCGATGTGGCAGGGCTATCTTCGCGCCGATGGCCGCGCTGCCACCCGCAACGAGATATGGATTTTGCCCACGGTCGGCTGCGTCGGCCTCACATCCGAACAAGTCGCCCGCGCCGCTGAACTGCGCCATGCTGCGCTGATTGCCGCGGGCCGGATCGATGGCATCCTCGCTTTCTCGCACCCGCATGGCTGTTCGCAACTGGGGGATGACCTTGGCGGCACACGTGCCTTGCTGGCCGGGCTTGCCGCCAATCCCAATGCGGCGGGCGTCCTGCTGTTGGGGTTGGGGTGCGAATCGAACCAGCTGGCCGATCTGCTGGCCGCAATTCCCGCTGAACTGCACGCCAAAGTCCGCACGCTGTCTTCCCAGAGCGCGGGCGACGAACTGACAGAGGCTGCGGCGCTGGTGGACGAACTGGTGGCGCAGGCCGCGCAGGTGGAGCGTCAGCCCCTGCCGCTTTCCGCGCTGGCTGTGGGCCTCAAATGCGGCGGATCGGATGGCTTTTCCGGTCTCACCGCCAATCCTCTGCTGGGCCGCTTTGCCGATGTGCTGGCCGGTGCAGGCGGAACGCCTATCCTTACCGAAATTCCCGAGATTTTCGGCGCAGAACAGGCCCTACTCGAACGTGCGGTCGATCCCGCCACGTTCGCTGCTTCCGCCGCGCTGGTGAACGGGTTCAAGCGATATTATCTCGATCAAGGCTTGCCGGTTTCGGAAAATCCCTCACCCGGCAACATCGCGGGCGGCATTACGACGCTTGAGGAGAAATCGGCGGGTGCGGTGCAAAAGGCTGGCGGCGCTCCGCTGTGCAGCGTTGTGGCCTATGGCGATCAGGCGCGCGTGCCCGGCCTTGCCCTGCTCGAAGCGCCCGGCAACGATGCCGTCTCTTCCACCGCGCTGACCGCTGCCGGGGCCACGCTGGTGCTGTTCACCACCGGGCGCGGCACGCCGCTCGGCTTTCCGGCACCGACGGTCAAAGTCGCTTCGAATCGGGCGCTGGCACAGGCCAAGCCGCACTGGATCGATTTCGATGCCTCGCGCGTGCTGGATGAGGGCGCAGGCGCAACGGATGCAGCCTTTCTTGCCACGCTGCTGGCTATTGCCAGCGGCCAGAAAACCGCCGCCGAACGCTCTGGCCAGCGCGCAATTGCCATCTGGAAAAAGGGCGTAACGCTCTAATCAAACCGCCTGCCGATATGCAGACACTTGCGAATGACACCGGTTTCCTTTACGCAGCCGGACGATTGAAGGACCAAGGGATGGGGATCGAATTGAACGATAACGCGGATCATGTCGCGAAGGCCTTTGTCGGCGCCCGCCACGCCGCGCGCGCGCTGCCGGTCTATCCCGGCGTGGCCCCGCACAATCTGGCTGCTGCCTATACCGTGCAAGATCGCGCTATCGCCATCGATGGTCGCGCGGTTGCCGGATGGAAAGTAGGCCGGATCAACGCTCCGCTTGATAGCCAGTATGGCGCAAACCGTCTGGCAGGGCCAATCTTTGCCGACAGCATTGTTGATGCAGCGCCGGATCAGGCCCCGAACATGCCCGTATTTGCTGGCGGTTTTGCGGCGGCCGAAGCGGAGCTGCTCCTCCACGTTGCGCCCGGTTTCAGCGGTGCCGTGCCGACCGACGACGCCGGGACCATTGCCATTCTGGACGACGTGCGGCTTGGCATCGAAATCGCCAGCTCACCCTATCCCGGCATCAATGCCGATGGCCCGCTTGTGACGGTTTCCGATTTCGGCAACAACGCCGGGCTGGTGCGCGGTGCGCGGCTTGAAGGGTGGCAGACGCTGGACTTGTGCGGCATCATTGTGCGCAGCGAGATCGATGGCGTTGAAGTGGGTGCGGCTACCGCTGCCACTATGCTCGACGGTCCCTATGGCGCAGTGCGGTTCCTGCTGGCCAATCTGATTGCGCGCGGATTCGATGTTTCGGATGGCCTGTGGGTCTCTTCCGGTGCGATTACCGGCGTGCATGAAATTGCGGTGGGGCAATCCTTCCGTGCCATTTTCGAAGGTTGCGGCGAACTGCGCTGCAGCGTGATCGCCGCTGCTCCACGTTAAGGGCAAAAGGGCAGATCGGCCAAAGCCGGGTGTCCGTTCGGGAGAGTTCTGATGGTCCAAGGTTCCGCACCCGCCGTTGATGCTGCCGCCGCAAAGGCGGGCCGCTATCGCTGGGTGATTGTCGCGCTGCTGTTTGCGGCAACGGCGGTCAATTACATCGACCGGCAGATGATCGGCGTGCTGAAGCCCACGCTGGTGGCTGAATTCGGCTGGAGCGAGACGGACTTTGCCTACATCGTGTTCTGGTTTCAGGCCGCTTATGCCATCGGCTACATCGGATTTGGCCGGATCGTTGACGTTGTTGGCGCTCGCCTTGGCTATACCATCGCCATCGTGGTGTGGACCGCCGGACACATGGCGCACGGCTTTGCCAGCGGGTTGATGAGCTTTGCCGCCGCACGCTTTGGTCTGGGGCTGGGCGAAAGCGGGAATTTCCCTGCCGGCATCCGCGCGGTAACCGATTGGTTCCCGCAGCGCGAACGCGCTTATGCGATCGGCCTGTTCAATGCCGGGGCCAACGTGGGCGCGATCATTACGCCCCTGCTGGTTCCCGTGCTGGTGCTGTGGTTCGGATGGCGCGCGGCCTTCTTCGTCACTGGCATCTTCGGCGTGATCTGGCTGGCAGCGTGGTGGCTGATCTATCGCCATCCTTCGGAACACCCGAAGGTGTCGCCCGCCGAACTTGCATGGATTCAGCAGGACCCGGCAGACCCGGTTGAAAAGATCGGCTGGGGCCGTCTGCTAACGGTCAAGGAAACTTGGGCCTACGCACTCGGCAAGTTCCTGATCGATCCGGTGTGGTGGTTCTTCCTGTTCTGGCTGCCGGGCTATCTTTTCGAACGCTATGACATGGATCTCAAGACGTTTGGCCTGCCGCTGGCTGCGATCTACCTGATTTCCGATGGCGGCTCGATCTTCGGTGGCTGGATGTCCTCGCGCCTGATCAAGGCGGGGCGCACCCCCAACTTTGCCCGCAAGATCACGATGCTGCTCTGCGCCTTTGCGGTGCTGCCCATCTGGTTTGCGCAAAGCATCGACAGCGTGTGGGGCGCAGTGCTGATCATCGGGCTGGCAACGGCGGCGCATCAGGCTTTTTCAGCGAACCTCTATACCCTGCCATCGGACATGTTCCCGCGTGGCGCGGTGGGATCGGTTGTCGGTATCGGCGGCACGCTTGGGGCGCTGGGCGGCATGGGAATGGCGTTGTTCACAGGCTATATTCTGGACACCACCGGCAGCTACGAAATCCTCTTCGGGATCTGTGCTGGTGCCTATTTCGCGGCGCTGGGCGTGGTGCATTTGCTGACGCCCAGACTGTCTCTGGCAAAGGTTTGATCGCTGCCGGTCAGGCGGATTTCCGAACAGCACCTAGATGCACCTAAGCGCACCTAAGCGTCGTTGACGCTTGTATAAAGGACCCTGCGTGACACTTTACCCTCGGGCAAAGTGTCACACGGGACAAATGTTGGATTTCGATGGTTTGGTGGCACGGAAGGGATTCACAGGAATCCTGTTATGTGCTTTGTTGAATCACGAAATGTTCCAAGCAGCGATCCTCCCCGGTTCATCCGCTCCCTCTGCTCCCGGCACTGGCTCCCCCAGTCCGGTATCCTCGCTTCTCGATTGTCTTGCTCAGGCCAGCACCCGCCCGCGCTATGCCTTCATGGTGCTCAGCCTGATTGCCGAAGTGTCTGATGCGCAGGGGGAAGCAGGTCCGTTCGTGCGACGGGGCGGGCGGGAGATGACCTTGCGTGATTTCCTGTGTGACAGCTTGGCCCCGATGGGCGGGCGCGATCCGCGCCGTATCGCACTGGCTGAGCGGGTGAAGTCCGATTTGATCCTTGAAGAGCGGATGCCCACCGATCCTGCCGCCGCCGCCGCGCTGGTGGAAGAGGAAGTGCGTGAGCGGGTGCGCGCATCGGGCAAGACGAACCTCAGCCGCGCCGTGTCGGAACTGGTCGCGGCCGGGCTTTTGCGGCGCTATTACAAGGGCTTTGCCGTGGATCACGAAAACCGTGGCGGGCAACGCCACGCGGTCTATGTTTTGCAAGGTCTGGCCCGTTGCCTGCTCTCGCACCACATGGCCACGCCCGCGCCAGCACGCAAATCGCCGGTTCAGGGCGAGTTGCGCTTCGTCTGATCGTTCCGCGCTTGGAACTTCGGCCCAAGTTTGGCATTCAGATGCCGATGAGCCGAATATCCCAATGACAACAGCACAATGGCTTTCGCTGGCCACCCTCGGCGCAATGATGGCCCTGTTCCTGTGGGGGCGGTTCAGATACGATGTGACAGCCGTGATGGCGCTGCTGGGCGCGGTCGCGATTGGTGTCGTATCACCGAAGAATGCCTTTACCGGCTTTTCCGATGATATTGTCATCATCGTCGGATCCGCGCTGGTGCTTTCAGCGGCGGTGCAGCGTTCGGGTATGATCGAAGGGCTGCTGCAATCACTGGCGCAGCGAATCAAGCGGCCTCAGGCGCAGATGCTGGTAATGTCAGCCGCCGTGGGCGTGGCATCGGGCTTTATCAAGAATGTGGGCGCGCTGGCCATGTTGATGCCGGGCGCTGTCCACATGGCGCGCAAGAACGGCGCATCGCCTTCGCTCTATCTGATGCCAATGGCCTTTGCCTCGCTGCTCGGCGGGTTGATGACGCTGATCGGCACATCGCCCAACATCATCGTTTCGCGGGTGCGTGAGGAGATGACGGGTGAGCCGTTCAGAATGTTCGACTATCTGCCCACCGGAGCTGCGCTGCTTGTGGTGGGACTGCTTTTCCTTAGCGTCGGCTGGCGGCTGCTCCCGACGGACCGTCATGCCGCGCAGGGCATGGCCGAGGCGATCAACATATCGTCCTATGTGATCGAGGCGAAAGTGACGACGGGATCGCCCGTGGCCGGATTGACCGTGGCGGACTTTCGGGAGCGGCATGACAGCGAAATCGAGGTCACCGGACTGGTGCGCGGGGATATGCGTGGGGCGGTCGATCCGGGCATACACATCGAAGAAGGCGATGTGCTTATCATCAGCGGCGAGCCGAACACGCTTGAACGGGTGGTGGGCGCTGATCGTCTGGTGCTGGCAGGCGGTGACGAGGACGATCAGGGCAAGGCTGACAGTCTGGGCGTGATCGAGGCCGTGATCCATTCCGATTCTGCCCTGATCGGCCGCACGGCACGCCGGTTGCAGATGCGCGATCGGCTGGGCATCAATCTCATTGCCATCTCGCGCGAGGGTGCAACGATTGCCAGCAAGCCCGGCAATACCGTACTGCAGGCAGGCGATGTGATCGTTCTGCAAGGTCCGCTGGAAACAATGCCCGCCCGCCTTGCCGAAATGGGTGCGCTGCCCTTGGCACAACGCAAGATTGGGCTGGGTTCACGCAAATCCCGCTGGCTGCCATTGATTATCCTTGCTGCGGCGATGGTGGCCGCCGGTAGTGGAGTGGTGCCTGCCGCGATGGCGTTCTTTGCTGCTGCCGGGATGACGGTGATTACCGGTGCCTTGCCCGCGGATGAAGCCTACAAGGCCATTGAATGGCCAATCCTGATCATGCTGGCCGCGCTGATACCGGTTAGTGAATCGTTGCAGACCACCGGAGCATCGGACGTGATCGCACGGTTGCTGGCCGATCTGGCGATGCAGTTGCCTGCATGGGGCGCGGTGGCGCTGATTCTGGTGGCGGCCATGGCGGTGACACCGTTCCTGAACAACGCGGCCACGGTGCTGGTGATGGCACCAATCGCGGCGGTCTTTGCCGAGCAATTGCACTATCGCCCCGAAGCTTTCCTGATCGCAACCGCCATTGGCGCAGGCTGCGATTTCCTCACCCCCATTGGCCACCAGTGCAACACACTGGTGCTGGGGCCGGGCGGCTATCGCTTTAGTGATTATGCGAGGCTGGGCGCGCCGCTTTCGTTGCTGGTGGTGCTGATCGGCACGCCGTTAATCCTGTGGTTCTGGCCACTTTAACGGACATGAGGCCAGTGTTACACCGTATGTAGTTTGTAACACTGGAGCTGCAAGATGGGTGCGGCAACCTTCACTTTCCGCGTTGACGATTGCCTGAAGGAAGCCTTCGCCGAAGCCGCCAAAGCGCAGGACCGCACCGGCGCGCAGCTTTTGCGCGATTTCATGCGGGAGTTTGTGAAAGAGCAGCATGACGCGGCGCAATATGACGCATGGTTCCGGCGCGAGGCACAGATCGGGCTGGATCATGCCAATGCAGGGTTGCTGATTCCGGCAGAGGAGGTGGAAGCCGAGGCGACGCGTTGGCGGGAGGAAGCCCGCCGCAAGCTTGCTGACCGGGCGTGAAGCTGCGTTGGTCGGAACGCGCGGGACAGGATCGTCGCGATACCCGTGCGCGTGTCGCTTTGGAAAATCTTCCCGACGCGATCGAATTGGACAATGGCATTACTCAAAAGGCGGAACGCCTTGTCCGCCATCCCTTCATAGGTCGCCCGGGCCGCCTGTCTGGCACGCGCGAGTTCGTCGTGCACAGCAATTACATCCTGCTTTACGATGTGACCGAAGACAGCGTGCGCATCCTGCGTTTGCTCCACGCGCGGCAGCAATGGGCGGGTGAAGAATAGCGCCTCGGCCCTCGTCCGCGTGGAATGGCGTATTGCCACCAAGGCCAACTCGCTTGCTTGCTGGCCACCATTAGCGATGGAGCAAGCAACATGGAATTGAGGATCAACGGCTTGGGTCTGGCCTTGGCGGCGCTGATGCTGGCAGGCAGTCCGGCATCGGCGCAAACAGCTCCGCCACTTGCCGGGACGCCGACTGCGGCACAGCCTGCGCCGCTGCTGGTGCCGGCTGATTTCAAGGTGCCGACGCTGGTGGAAGGACCGGGGTTCAAGCTGGTTCCGCTCGGGCCGGATTTGGTGAAGGTCGATTTCGACGCCTATATGTCGTCAATAGAACATTTGCAGAAAACCTTCTCACGCAGCACCAGTTGGCCCCATCCCGGCATTTCCGATGCCGATGCGATGAAGGACATGGAAGGCGAGGCGGCCCGGTTTGCCGCGCGCAAATCGTTTGCCTATGGCGTGCTGACGCCTGATGGCAAACGCGAACGCGGCAGCGTCTATGTCTCGCCCAGCCACGTGCCCGGCTATGATGCGATGGTCAGGATGTGGGTGACCAAAGCGGATTACGATGCGGGTTTCGATGCACAGCTTTATGCCTGGGTGCAGGCATGGGTGGCCAAGGAATGGCCCTTTGCGCGCGTGGCCTATCCGGGGCGGGCGATTGCGTGGGAAGAATGGGACGCGCAGGTTGCAGCGGCAAGGGAGGCAAATACCAAAGCCGTTCAGTGACTGACGAATGGGGCCAGTAGCGCCTACGGAAATTTAGTGATAATGGAAGCAACTTGGCCCTTAAGCGTTTAGAGTGTGATTGCTTTTGGGCCATAACCTTTATCGGGATCCTCGTATTGCTGCAACGCTCGCGCCTTTTGCTGGTTCGCCTGCTGACAATGGTGTTGTTGGTGACGATCGGCGTTCAGGCGAACGAGCCGATCAGGCAGATCCAGCCCAAGGCAGGGTCGGCTTTCAGCGCCGCTACTGCGGACGTTGCGATTGTCTCAGCACGTAAGGAGAATTCGGCAAACAGGCTGGCCCTGCCCACGTCGATAGTCTCTTACCCCGTCGTCGCAGCTTGCATTGCCGCGATCATCATACTGACCGGAACATTTCTGGCTCCGAGCACCAAGCGCCTCGTTGCGACCGGTCCGCCGCATCGAACGCTACGAAGGGGCCAACCGGTATCGCCGCGCGATCCACCACTAATCCTGAATTGATCGCAAACCCCGAATTTATCGGGCAGATGAACATCATTCAGGATACTGCCATGACTACGAAAAATCGCGCCGAAAAGGCACGAGAGCACTCGACGTATATCTACACGACGCTGGCCCATTATCCGCAGATCGAACGCGAAGCAGTGTCAGAACTGATCGACTGGTTCGAAAAGGAGGCAACCGTGGCCGACATGATGCACATTGGGCGCGATCCTGAGCTGAAGCGGGCATATCGCCGCCTCAAGTCGGATCACATCGATCGTCTCAAAGGCGTCAGGCTGTTCTGGACCGCGTCTCTGGGAATGTTGGCCGCCGCCGTCGCCGCAGGGTTCGTAATCGGCGGCCTGTAGTTGATTGATTTTGACATTTGCATCACTTGGGGGTTGGGATGGGTCTGCAAATGTAAAAATCGTAAAATCCACTAAAATCAAAATCGGATATTGGTCCGAAAATATTCTGACATTCGAACAAAGCTTAAAATCATACAGTGCCGAATGTCAGAATCGGACCACTACGCTTTGCCGACGTCGTCTGTTTAGCTGGAAAAACTTTCATGCCACACCACACGCCATTGATCGGCACTGTCGTCGCCGGTCTCGTCTTCGCCTTCATCATGGGCGCGCTTGCCCATCGGATCAGGATTTCACCTCTGGTCGGGTACCTCCTCGCCGGTGTGCTGATCGGACCTTTCACGCCCGGCTTCGTAGCGGACTCAAATCTTGCCAACGAACTTGCCGAACTCGGCGTGATCCTGCTGATGTTCGGCGTTGGCCTCCACTTTTCGCTGCGAGACCTGATGGCGGTGAAGAACATCGCTGTGCCCGGCGCTGTGGTCCAGATCGCTGCGGCAACGTTGCTGGGGGTAGTGCTTGCATGGGCCATGGGCTGGTCCACCGCTACAGGGCTGGTTTTCGGCCTGTCGCTTTCGGTTGCCAGCACGGTGGTGCTGCTGCGGGCGTTGCAGGGACAGAAGCTGTTGGAAACGGAGCAGGGCCGGATCGCTGTGGGCTGGCTGATCGTCGAGGATCTGGTCATGGTCATTGCCATTGTGCTTTTGCCCGTGCTGGCTGAGATCGGGCAAGGCGGCGACGTTAGCGGAGCAGCGATTGCCTATACGCTTGGTGAAGCGGGGCTGAAAGTCGTCGGCTTCGTGCTTGTCATGCTGGTGGGTGGAAAGCGGTTCATCCCGGTGGTGCTGCACTGGGCGGCGCATTCCGGGTCGCGCGAACTGTTCCGGTTGGCCGTGCTGGCCATCGCGCTGGGTGTCGCTTTCGGTGCCGCATTCATCTTTGACGTATCGTTTGCACTGGGCGCGTTCTTTGCCGGAATGATCCTTGGCGAAACGCCGCTGAGCAAGCGTGCAGCCGAAGAAACGCTGCCCCTGCGCGATGCCTTTGCCGTGCTCTTCTTCGTTTCGGTAGGCATGCTGTTCGATCCGGCGGTCGTGATTGAACAGCCCCTGCCGCTGCTGGGCACGGTGCTAATCATCATGCTCGGAAAGTCATTGGCCGCCTACATGATCGTCAAGGCCTTTGGCCACCCTACCCGCACAGCG